>BQIU01000012.1 GCA_021603905.1 Nitrospirales bacterium | reverse complement strand
AATCTATCAAGCTGGGCCTCTGGGAGTGGATAGGTCCCTTCCTGCTCAATTGGATTCTGAGTCGCCATGACTAAGAAGAGTTCGGGGAGGGGATAACTCTTGTGTCCGATTGTCACCTGACGCTCGGCCATCGCTTCCAGTAATGCCGCCTGAACTTTAGCTGGCGCTCTGTTAATTTCATCGGCCAATAACAAGTTATGAAAAACTGGCCCCTGCTGGAATATGAACGAGCCATCCTGAGGACGGTAAATATCCGTACCCGTAATGTCTGCAGGTAAGAGATCAGGTGTGAATTGAACGCGGTGAAAATCAGCTTCAAGACCGGAAGCCAAGGTTTTGATCGCCGTTGTCTTGGCTAGACCCGGAGCGCCTTCGACAAGAAGGTGCCCGTCTGCCAACAAGGCAATCAGCAAGCGAAGGATAAGCCCTTCCTGCCCGATGATTTGCTGATTCAGGTATGCCTGAAGCTGGTGAATATGTTCGTGTTCAAATCTCGACATTGGTCTTGACGTGAACCTCGAAGTGATAGCGTTGTGTCAAAATTGAGTATGAGCCCGAGACATCCTCGACAGTACGAGGACCATCAAGCAGTCTTCAACGTAAATAATTCTCTATTATACCAGATAATTCTACTAGAGGAGGAGTCAAGAGGATACAAAATGTCGAATAAATACCAACTTTTTGGTAATGATTTTCCTTTACAAAAGACTCAACACAGCAGACAATGTTAATGATACACATTGAAAGACGACTATTGGTCAACAGGAGGTTTTATAACATGGATACAGGCTACCCCGCACTCATTACCGAGCCTCACGCAAAGACAAATGTTCCCAAAATTCAGAATCCTCGTGCGTCTAAGGACACACATGAACCTCCGACAGACCCCACCCTGAATTCATCGGGGGACTCAAGCGCTCCGACGCCAGCTAGCTAGCTAGCTTCAGCTTTCTGGCCCCCATAGGGGGCAGCAATTTCATCAATACGAAACACATTTCCGATACAGCTCAACTTCGTTCTTTGCCTTCCCTTTTCTCTTCTCATTTCCGTTTACTCTCATGAGCCATACTCGGGCAGATCTACCAATGGTGCACTTCTGATCTCATGATTGCTACCGGTTAAAATTGTTTGTTCGGTCTAGGAAGAAATTAGAAAAGTTATTTTTCACATGAATTCTTTCGATCCTTCAACACTTGACTTTTTTCAATACCGACTTATCTAAGAGGCAAGCCGGCAAGAGAAAAACAGAAAAGACCGTTCACAACAATACACAAAAAAGGAGGGTGCCATGACACTCACACGATATGCTCCATTCGATATGCAGATTGACCGATTACTAAACGACGCAGTCCGGGCTTTTGATCAAGACGTTGCCAGTTGGGCTCCAGCCGGTAACGCCTGGGAAGATACCGATACCTTTGGAATCGACTTAGCCTTACCGGGATGGAAGTCCGAAGACGTGAATGTTCAAGTTGACAAAGGTGTCCTGACGGTCGAAGGCAAACGTGAAGAAACCAAAAGCGATGATAAGGATGAGAAATCCAGTCGAAGGTATCACGTGCGGGAAGTCAACACGGCTTCGTTTAAACGATCGTTTCGATTGCCAACGAACCTACAATGGGACAAGGCCGATGCTGCCTTTACGGATGGGATTTTAACCGTGAAGTTCCCCAAGCGGGAAGATGCGAAACCCCGCCAAATTGCTGTCCGATAACCCTCACCACATCAGGAGCCGCATGATGCGGCTCCGGGTTTTCTCTGCATTCTTACTCATTCTTAAACAACTCATCAAAAAAGAGTTGCATGTGTTTCCAGGAACGCTCATCTGCTTTTTTGTTGTATTTGAGAGCATCCATTCCAACCTTGTCAGCATCGGGATTGGTAAAACTATGACGGGCTCCAGCGTAGATCACCATCTGCCAATCGAAGTCAGCTTTTTCTAACGCACTACGAAATTTTTGAATGTGGTCTTCCTTGAGAAACGGATCTTCGTTCCCATGAGCAATGAGAACTTTGGCGTTCGTGGCGATTGCTTGACCTTCGCTTGGTAATGGCAACGCTCCGTGAAAACTGACCACACCTTTAACTAGGGCACCACTATAGGCCAACTGCGTAACGGTGGCTCCACCGAAACAATATCCGATGGCGGCCATATTTTCGGCATCCACCATCTCTTGCTTTTGAAGAATTTTGAGTCCTTCAGTGGCTCGAGCCTGCCAGCGCTGCACATTTGCTGTCGTTTCCTTCATCCACTCTCCAGCCTGTTTCGGATGGTCAGTGACTTTACCTTTTCCATACATGTCCGCGGCAAAAGCGACATACCCCATTTCGGCCAACTGCTTCGCTCGCGCTTTCGCATAGGCATTCAGCCCCCACCATTCATGCACAACGAGAATGCCTGGCCGTTTGCCCTTCACCGAATCATCCCAAACTAAATACCCTTGAAGTTGTGTCTCGCCGTGTGTGTAAGGAATCGTCTGCTCTTGGATTTTTGCTTGAACGTGAGCCGTACCAACCCACATGACGAAACATACAAAGAATACTAACCGCATGAGCATAGCCATCGTGCCTCCTGTAAGAAGAATATAGACAAGGTCTTTTTGGGTTTTAATAATTTCTCTTCAAGTTCAAAAAAGGACTGCCCAATAGGGCAACTCTCACAAAAAAACGATGATGCATAGATTTTCCATATAATCATAACCTTATCGTCTGACCTTAGTTACCATGGGCCTATCGGGCAACTCCAATGCCTTGTCACGATGGCATTTCAGGCCCTTCCTTCTTCCAACATGACTCTTTATTTATGACCTTTCTGAACCGAAAAGACACTAGGATCCTATCATGGCCTTTCAATACAAAACACGTATGCCCCTTCCTGAATAGCTAGTTAATTTATGGGAGCTAAGCGTTTATCAAACACGAGTCACTCGAATAGGTCAGACTTTTTCAAAGATCGCACAGTCCTTACCTTAATATTTTTTTTACTGTTAGGCATAACAGGCATTCTCTATCAATTTAATACGGTATCAAAGAACTTAGTTGAATCCATGGCCTTGGAGGAAACGAGACGATATACCGAAGCTCTGACTCAATTTCGTACATTGTATTCATCAGAAGTGGTCGCACGTGCTTCTCATGTTGGTGTCGAAATCCTTCATGATTACACCAAGCATGAAGGAGCCATTCCGCTTCCAGCCACACTCAGTATTTTAATAGGCAAACGCCTTGCCGAATCGAAAGGTGGGGGAGGGGTTCGACTGTATAGCGAGTATCCATTCCCATCACGAACTGACGGAGGACCGACGGATAACTTTGAGCGAGAAGCACTTCGTCAACTCCGACTGAACCCTGAAGAGCCATTTTTTCAATTTTCCTCCATGAACGGCCAACGCGTTTTGCGATATGCCACTGCCGATCTCATGCGTGACACATGCATCGCCTGTCACAATGCACACCCCCAAAGCCCTAAAACGGATTGGAAGGTTGGAGATGTGCGAGGGGTATTAGAAGTCATCCACCCTCTTGAAAATGCGGTACTACAGTCGAAACAAAATCTTCAAGAAACCTTCCTGATTTTTCTCAGTATCATTGCATTAGGCATTGGAGGAGTTCTCTTCGTCATTATACGACTTCGTCATGGTTCCAGACTATTAGAAGAACAGGTCAAAATACGAACAGCTGAATTGACGGATGCGAATACATCCCTGGCGTCAGAAGTTGAGGAACGAAAACAAGCGGAACAGGCACTTGAACGTCTGAGTCAACACCACAAAAATATTCTCCAATCAGCTGGAGAAGGGATTTATGGATTGGATGCCAATGGCACTACCACGTTTATCAATCAAGCTGCGGGGAAAATGTTGGGCTATCAACCGGACGAGTTGATTGGTCAGCCCATGCATGGAGTCGTTCACCATTCAAATGCAGACGGAACACCTGTTTCTCTGGAACAATGTCGAATATATACCGCTCTCAAAATGGGAACACTCCAACTTGTAGAAGATGAGGTTTTGTGGCGGAAGGATGGATCCAGCTTCCCAGTATCTTACACATGCACTCCGATACTTGAAAATGATACCGCCACAGGTGCCGTTATCACATTCAAGGATATTACAGAACGTATCAATGGCGAAAAAGCCCTTAAAAACTCTTCCTTATTCACCGAGAAACTGCTTTCGTCTATTTCCTCCATTCTGATTGGTATTGATCGAAACGACTGTATCATGAAATGGAATACGGCTGCGAAAAACGCGTTTGCTCTCCCTGCAGAAAAGGTCTTAGGAAAACCATTTTTGGAGTCGGGCATTCCCATCGATATGCAACCCATCTGCCTGGCCATTTTGAACTGCCTGACCATTGAAAAAACAATTTGGCTAAACGAAGTGACCTATACCAAACCAGATGGACAGGAAGGGATACTAGAAGTCTTCGTGACTCCAATTATGGGAGAAGACTTGCAAATATCGGGTCACCTGATTCTGGCAACGGACCTGACAGAAAAGAAACAACTCCAAACTCAGCTTAGCTTAGTTCAAAAAATGGAATCCATAGGCCATCTGGCTTCAGGCATTGCCCATGAGATCAATACACCGATTCAATTTGTCAGCGACAATCTTCAGTTTCTTGATGACAGCTTCTCAAGTATTGACGGGGTATTGACCGCTTACGGTTCTCTACGTCAGGCCTTAGAAGCCGGAGCCTTGGACCCTGAGCTGTTGGCGACTCTCCGCACCACGATCCAAGAAGCCGACCTGGAATACCTCACAGAAGAAGTGCCAAAAGCCATTCAACAATCGCTCGATGGAACCAATCGCGTCGCAAAAATTGTTCGAGCTATGAAAGAATTCTCCCATCCGGGAAACACGCAGAAGAAACCGACGGACCTGCGTCATGCCATAGAAAATACCATTACTGTCGCGAGCAACGAATGGAAATATGTGGCCGAAATCGACCAACACCTAGAAGAAGACTTACCGTTGATACCCTGTCTTCCCGGCGAACTGAATCAGGTATTTTTGAATATTTTCGTCAATGCGGCTCATGCGATTACCGATGTCAGCAAGCAAAATAAAGACGACAAAAAAGGGACGATTCGAATTTCCGCCACGAAGGACGACACATTCGTGGAGATTCGCATTGCCGATACCGGACCTGGAATTCCTGAATCCGTACAACACAAAATCTTTGACCCATTCTTCACAACAAAAGACGTTGGCAAGGGCACAGGCCAGGGTTTAGCCATTGCCCACGACGTAGTGGTCAACAAACATCAGGGTACGCTCACAGTGGAATCAGTACAGGGCAAAGGCACCACCTTTATTATTCGTCTCCCAATCGCCCCGACGAGCTTAGAAACGTCAGACAATTCTCTTGCGCAAATCTAAAAATTCAGAACGATGAAACGACGAATATTATTCGTAGATGACGACTCCAATATCTTGCAAGGTCTTCGACGCATGCTCCGATCGATGCGAGAAGAATGGAATATAGACTTTGCCAATAATGGTCAAGATGCACTCGAACGTCTTGCTCAAGAACCGTACGATGTCATCATCTCAGATGTGAAAATGCCGGGCATGGATGGCGTGCAACTTCTCACAGAAGTTCGAACCCAATATCCACACATCACGCGCCTCCTGTTGACCGGACAAGCAGAAGAGGAAACCATACTGAAGGCGGTCGGCCCCGCCCACCAGTTTCTTTCCAAACCATGCGATGCTGAAGTGCTCAAAACGACGATCTCGCGTACCTGCGCCTTGAGTGCCCTACTTGAAGCTCCGACGTTGAAACAACTGGCATCTCAAATGATCAGTATTCCAACCTTACCCTCACTCTATACCGAGTTAGTCCAGGTCCTCGAAGATCCAGAATCAACTCTTGAGCATATCTCTACCATCGTGGCGAAAGACATGGGCATGACCGCCAAGATACTCAAATTGGTAAACTCAGCATTTTTTGGATTGCCACGGCAGGTGTCAAGTCCCAGTCAAGCTATTTCCTTTCTCGGAATCGAAACGCTCAAGACTCTTGTTCTTACCGTTCAGGTATTCGAAGAACTGAAGCCCAAACATACAACGAATTTTTCGATTGAATCGTTATGGGAACACAGTATTCAAACGGGAGATTTTGCTCGGAAGATTGCACAAGCTGAAAACTTAGAGGAACACTTGGTTTCCGATACTCTTGCGGCAGGCATGCTTCACGATGTTGGCATTCTTCTTCTTGCCACACAACTTCCCGATCATTTCGCAGAAGCGATTGAGCTGTCGAACGCGCAACAGGTATCACTGCACGAAGCCGAAAGGCAGATTCTGTCGGCATCCCACGCAGAATTAGGGGGTTATCTTCTTGGACTTTGGGGCTTACGACATCCGGTGGTCGAAGCGGTGGCATTCCACCATCAGCCCAAGGTTATCGAGACCCAACAGTTTACACCATTGACAGCCGTCCATATCGCAAATGCGTTGCACACCGAGAAAGAGAAATCCGGCGAACAACGTGAGGGGCAAGGTATTCAGGACGAGTATATTGACAGCATCGGCCTTACCGCTCACCTACAATCATGGCGAGATATCTGCCAGGTATCGATGTCGTAAAAGGAGAATGTGTTATGGAAAAAGTTCTATTTGTTGATGATGAATTGTTGGTGCTCCAGGGATACCAACGAAGTCTTCGTAAAGTCTTTCATGTTGAAATTGCTGAGGGAGCGGAGGCTGGACTTTCGATGTTAGCCACCCATGGTCCCTTTCCAGTGATCGTTTCAGATTTCCGAATGGCGGGAATGAATGGAACACAATTTCTCTCGATGGTCAAGGATCTCGCCCCTGACAGTGTTCGAATCATGCTGTCAGGACAAGCCGATATGACTGCGGTGGTGGCCGCCGTGAATGAAGGAGCTATCTTCCGATTTTTGAACAAACCTTGTCCACCTGAAACGTTAATCAAAGCCGTCTCAGATGGGATTCAACAATATCGTCTTATCCATGCTGAACGGGAACTCTTAGAAGAAACGCTGACCGGAAGCCTCAAAGCCTTGGCCGATGTGTTAGCCATTATCGACCCCGAAGCCTTTGGAAAAGCGGCACGAATTAAACGTTATGTGCAAGGCCTTGCAGAATACATGAAGTTGCCAAATATTTGGCAGTATGAGATTGCCTCCTCACTGTCACAAATCGGTTATGTGATTGCGCCTGGTTCCCTGTTTGAAAAGATGAAAAAAGGGGAAACCCTTTCACCTGAAGAAATACAAGTGTACGAACAATGTCCTCCAACCGGAGCGGATCTCCTCACAAGAATTCCTCGAATGAAAGAAGTTTCGATGATGATCGAATATCAATTAAAAAACTTTGATGGCTCTGGAACTCCCAGAAACTCAACCAAAGGCTACGACATTCCGTTAGGGGCTCGTCTCCTCAAAGTGGCGTTAGACTTTGACACACTTCGCACCAGTAACATGCCAAGGGCGGAAGCCTTCCAGGAGCTTGAAAGTCGAATAGGACTCTATGACCCTGAAGTGCTCAAAGCGCTCTATGTCGTATTTGTCCCTGAACAAAAACATACCCTGACGCCTCTGGCATTAGATCAACTCGAACCCAATATGATCGTCGGCGAACCAATTACGGATACGACGGGGAAAGTGTTGATTCCGAAAGGGCAACTGTTGACCGATTGGATGATCAGACGTTTACATCAAATGACCAATGGACATCAGGTGAAATCACCGATATATGTGATCATGCCTACGAACAGTCATGCGGGTATTTCCACTAGCACTGATGCCGATAAAAAACCAACGGAACTCGCGGTCCCCAGCATGACGGCTTCGGACTGAGTATCCATTTCTGACTCGGCGACTCAAAGACAACTTTCTCTTTTACTAAAACGCTGCCTAGGCGACCTGTAATCAGCACTCCAGAGGCAACCCGGTCTCGCCGTTGGCAACCACTTCAACCCGACCAAGAGCCATGCAACCATCGTCGCCTAGGCGACCTGTAATCAGCAATTCAGGAGGACATCCACATATCATCGTTGGTGGCCCATTCAACCCGACCAAGAGGCACGCAACCACCGTCGCCTAGGCGACCTGTAATCAACACTCCAGAGGCAACCCGGTCTCGCCGTTGGCAACCGCTTCCATCCCGCCAGAGGCACGCAACTACCGTCGCCTAGGTGACCTGTAATCAGCAATTCAGGAGGACATCCACATATCATCGTTGGTGGCCCATTCAACCCGACCAAGAGGCATGCAACCACCGTCGCCTAGGCGACCGGTAATCAACACTCCAGAGGCAACCCGGTCTCGCCGTTGGCAACCGCTTCAACCCGACCAAGAGGCACGCAACCACCGTCGCCCTAGGCGACCTTCTCAGTTAGGAAAACAGGGTATAACGTTGGAGGCCTGTGAAGGGTGCAAGGCCTTCCAGGCCATCGTGTTCCAAGCCTATCAGCTTGCAAGCAATTGGATTCGCGATAACTCTTCATGATCCACTAGCCTAGGAGTAGCACATAGGCACATTTTCCACTTCTTCTCAGATCCTGCCCATCTCGCTTGACTTCACCAGGCATATTCGTAAAGGTTTTCCTCATGCTCATTATCGACTCCATGAATTCAGTGGAAGTCATAGCCCAACGATTCTTATAATGTAAGAATTGAGACGCGTCTAGAATCAGGAGATTCTTATGAAAAATGACGATCACCCTCTAGCCAAAGCGACTCAGTCTCATTCTGCTGAGGCCTCAGAGAAACGTGAATCTAAATCTTTGCTTGACCGCCGGACATTTCTGGCAACTGGGTCATCGGTACTGGGGATTGCCGCTGTTCACGCTTTTTTCCCATCAGCGACCGTTGCGGCCTCCTCTTCTCCCAAAGATCCAACTCGAACCCCTGGATCCCTAGCTTCTTCCTATGGCACTCGTAGCGTTTTTGAGCAGGCCCAACGACTAACTTCCTCCACACGATCACTGACGCCACTGCAGCAGCTATCCGGGATCATCACACCGTCGGCGCTCCACTTTGAAAGACATCATAACGGAGTCCCGCTCATTGCCCCTCAAAGACATCGTCTCTTAGTTCATGGGTTGGTCCATCAACCCATGATGTTTACTGTAGAGGAACTCAAACGATTTCCTGCTCAGTCGCGCCTGGCCTTTATTGAATGTTCGGGGAATTCAGGAAAGGAATGGAATGGCCCGAAAGGCAGCACCGTACAAGAAACTCACGGCCTGACCAGCACCAGTGAGTGGACCGGCGTCGCCTTATCAACGGTGCTTCAAGAAGCCGGCATACAACCGGAAGCTTCCTGGGTCCTGGCCGAAGGCAGTGATGCCGCCGCCCTAACCCGCAGCATACCTCTGGCAATGGTTCCCAAAGACACCTTGCTTTGCTATGCGCAAAATGGCGAACCCTTGAGACCTGAGCAAGGTTATCCTTTACGACTGCTTATTCCCGGCTGGGAAGGCAATGCCTGTGTAAAATGGCTGCGTCGTCTCAAGCTGATGGCCAATCCGGCGATGACTCGCGAAGAAACATCAAAATATACCGACCTGATGCCTGATGGAACGGCTCGCCAGTTTACTTTTGAAATGGATGCCAAGTCGGTTATCACCTCACCATCTGGCGGACAACAATTGGAGCAACCTGGGTTCATCGAGGTTCGAGGGTTGGCCTGGACTGGGCGTGGACGGATTACACATGTCGACGTCAGTACGGATGGTGGAACATCGTGGCAAGCGGCTGAATTGCAGCAACCCGTTCTCCCAATGTGCCACACCCGATTTCGATTGGCTTGGCACTGGAGCGGACAAGAAGCGATTCTTCAAAGCCGTTGTGAGGATGAAACGGGCTATGTTCAACCCACGCTCACCGATCTCATTGCTGTTCGTGGATTCAACTCTTATTATCACAACAATGCCATTCAAAGCTGGAAGGTGAACAAAGAAGGGCAAGTTCACAATGTTCAGATCTAGCAGGTGGTCACTCTTACAAATAGGGCTTCTTGGTGTCGTCTTGCTCTTGTCTGTGACCATTGAATCTGTCGCGGCAGACTCAGAACAGAGAGCACCCTATGGTCTTGGTCGGCCGGCCACTCAACCGGAAATTCAGTCATGGGATATTGAGGTTTCGCCGAATGGTGATAATCTTCCCTCAGGTCAAGGCACCGTGAAAGAAGGCGCTATGATCTACGCGGACTTCTGCGCATCCTGCCATGGGGCAACAGGGATTGAAGGACCCATGCCTAAACTTATTGGCGGACACGATACGTTACAGACCGACAATCCATT
Organism: Nitrospirales bacterium; assembly: GCA_021603905.1. GTDB lineage: Bacteria > Nitrospirota > Nitrospiria > Nitrospirales > UBA8639 > JAGQKC01. The sequence goes on along the minus strand of BQIU01000012.1, from coordinate 62,922 downwards.
AAAGACCGTGGGAAGCTATTGGCCATTTGCCACAACCTTGTTCGATTACATTTACCGTGCTATGCCATTTACCGCTCCTCAGTCGTTAACTCCCCAACAAGTCTATGCCGTCGTCGCATGGATTCTCTTTCGAAACGGCATCATCGAAGAATCAGCTATTGTGAACGCGCAAACTCTTCCCGCTATTACCATGCCTAACCACAAAGGTTTTGTTCGAGATACCCGGTCTGCTCTTTCAAAGGTCACACCATGAAACCATTACTGCCTGTCCCTCAGGCATTATCTGAAGTTTTAGAACAAAGAGAAGAAGACATCCCGGTTACCGTTAGTCTGGGGCACATTGAATTCCCGACCTCCAGAACACCAGAAGCCCAACTATGGGTTTCTTCAAGGCGTACGTCTCCTTCACAATATGCAATATAATATGCAATATGATGATGCGAAAAAGGCCTTTAGGCAGGCGCAATCACTCGACATCACATTGGCCAGGGCCTATTGGGGTGAAGCCATGTCCGAGAACCATCCTCTCTGGGTTGAACCAAACCTCAAAGAAGGTCGCACCATTTTTAAGGACACCTTATGTTATCGAGACCAGCACAATTTTTGTCTTCGGCCTCAGAAATTCCCGAAGAATCCTGGACGTTAACCCAGGCGCTGGATTAATAATTTCTTGATATTGCGGTTCCGTCATCAGGATAACTAATTCACCCGACCTTTCAATTTCTTGTCGCACGGCTGCCAGCGCCTCTTCATCATTTAACCCCTCACCAATCATCCCTTGGTGTTTATGCACATGCAACCAATAGTAGAGATCTTCATCATTTCGCCAGTTCCAATGTTGGAAAGTTTGAATAGGATCTGCGGGATTTTTTAAAAACGATTGAACCTCCGTCATCATACGCTTCGGCGAAGCCACGGCATGAATACCTGGCACGATGAATACAACAATACCAATCATCAGACCAACGGCTAACATTCCTACCATCTTCAGTGCGAGCATTTCCCGAGCTTTGATCACTGCATACAACAACAGGCCAGCCCCAACGAACATGGGGACTTGGTACATCAACGGAAAGACATCAAGCGGGACATTCCATTTTTTGTTCAGTAAATACGGTGCAACAAAAATCAAGACGAGACAGAGAACACCTAAGAGTCCGAGCATACGTTGAAACACAGATGTCTCCCACACGTTGAAATCTTCCCTCTCAAGGACACGATAATAGAAATACCCGACCAGCACCGCGATTCCTGGAACCATGGGCATTAAATATCGTTCATGCTTTTCAGGAAACAAAGAAAAAGCGAGAAAATAACCCACTACCCAAATCAAGAGAAACATTTCTCGTGGAGAATCCGTCAATGATCTCTGCTTCCAAAGAAGAAGCAAGCCGGACGGAAGCAGGACTGACCACGGAAAAAAGTCAAACCAAATCACAATGCCATACCAAACAATTGGGCGCTTTCCGAAATACCCATCAAGTATGCTGCCTTGGGTATCTCCGGCTATTCTCGTCATTCGGAGTAAGTTTTCTTTCAAGATATAATGCTGGAAAAATTCTCCCCCTAAGTAGGCATAGTACAATCCAAGCAGTCCGACAGCGCTCAACACTCCCGCCCAAAAAGAGGGAGTTTTCAAGGGCGCGGAATCCCGACGTATCAACAGGATCGTGAAGAAAAGTAAAACCGGTAGAGTCAAGGCGTGAAAATTTTTTACCATCGTCCCAAACGCCAATGCGACAAATCCAATGCTGTACCACCAAATTGTCCCTTCTTGAAAATAAGCTCGGACCAATCCTAGTACTCCCAAGGTCATACAAAATGTCAGGACGGGATCTATAATGGCCATGCCCCCAAACCACAACGAGACATAACACGTGAGCGTCACGAATGCGGCCCAGAATCCGGCTGTGGCCGAAAACAATGTCCTACCTAGCCAATACGTGATAACCACGGTTCCAAAGCTAAACAGTGCTGACGGTAACCGCAAGGCCGTTTCATGCCAACCCAAAAATTTGGTGGAGACGGCTTGAAGCCAAAAAAACATCGGAGGTTTATTCAAATACGGCTGACCATGCAAACTAAGATGAACATATTCACCCGTACGCACCATCGCCTCGGTCACGGATGCATAAAGACCTTCCGTCACTCCAAATAACGAAGACGAAATATTGTAAAAGAATGCGAGGAGGCCCATCGTTCCTAAGATACACCAATGTCCCCATCCGCTCTGACTGAATTGTTTCATAAATCGTATGTGAGAATATTGAACATATGCGCTATTTTACAATCGAAAAAATCCTCACATCATCACACGCCTCTCCAGTTCCTTCAAGAGAATACCCAAAGATAAAACGGCTCATGTTATTAGAACCTGTGCTGTCGTGGAGGTGTATTGTATACGAGTTTTCGCAAGCGTTGTGAGGAATCATGTGTCGTGCATCATTAATTACAGAAATATTTCACCGGCCATGGGCACAGGCGAAATCAAATTTGAGAGTCAGTATGCTGATGATTGTGTTCATGGGCATAAACGCTCCTGGCTGTACTTTGATAGAAGGGGTAGCCAATATCGTATCAGGAACGGTCAAGGGAACCGTTTGGGTACTCAGAGGTGTCTATGAGTTAACCGTGGGCACGACGAAAATCATTTACCATATTGGGAAGTTTACTTTCGAAGTGGTGAGGGCCCCACTCGATTGGCCATTAATGAATGACGATATTGAAACCATTGACGGACTGCCGGTGAAAGAAGCCATTCGACAAGGGCGGGTCAAAGCCGCTCCATATACGGTGAAAGGCCGGCGATATGCTCCGATGACCGTCACCACGGCTCAAATGTATAGGGAGACAGATATTGCGTCATGGTATGGGGCAGAAACACTACGTCAGAAGGGCGGGCATATGACGGCAAACGGCGAAGCCTTTAAACCCGAAGGGTTCACGGCAGCCCATAAATATCTATCATTACCCACAAATGTCCATGTGACCAATCTTGAGAATGGACGTTCGATTATTGTCAGGGTGAACGACCGCGGACCCTTCCCGAGTGAGAACAATCCCCATTCAGGAAAACGAATAATTGATCTCAGTTGGGGGGCGGCCAAACGTTTAGGATTTTTGAAGAAAGGACTCACCCGCGTTCGCGTTGAAACGATTCAACTGGGAGAAGAACAGAACCTATTTCGTCGTTCGTTGCTCGTATCTCACGTAAGAAGCCTTTTGTGATTTTTACAAGATACGATTCACAATCGACGAGATACGGTTTCTTTCTTAGAGCAGCCTCGTCTTGGACAGGTTCCTAGAAAACCAATGTCCAGCCTTGCCTCTCAGCATTTTTTTTCGTATACGACACACCGTCGATCTTCATGCCCTTCTGATCAATCAGCGTAATGATACTGCCCTTATTTGAAAGTTGAGCACCTTTTCCTGACAACGTGACCCGCATGGTATCGCCAGATTCTATCGTAAGCCCTGAAAGTTCTTCCCGTTTTTCATTTTTATCTAAAATTCCCCAACCAGCAAGATTCACTTGGCTTGCCGTCGGATTGAGAAGCGTGACGGTTTCCCTTCCCACATCTCCACCTTGAGGATTCACTTGCGCCGCAATAATTTTGATGAGCCCTTGAGGATCTTCTTCAGGCTCCATAGGTATGGTATGTCCCGTTTCATCGTCGGTATGCCAGGACTGAGACTGAAACGCGAGAAATATGGCTACCCATTGATCTTCGTTGGGAAAACGAACAAAGAGCGCTCCATCTTGCCACACCCCATCGTCTTCCATAAATCGGCCCACGTTGCCTTGATTCATATGAATGTCGTGTATGCCGTTACCCGGTCGAAAGCCAAAATACTTATCACGAATATTGGCTTCAGGCCCCCATCGTTCCCCAAAGGCGTACACGAAGGCATCTTCATCACGTAGGGCACGAGACAGATGCGCATCAATTTTTTCATTTAAATCATTATCAGGCCCTGGCACATCATGAGGAAGAGGAATAAGATCTTGGCGATCAAATAGATTCCCTCGTATAAAATCCAAAGCAAGATGGCCGGGTCGACTTGGCAGAAGCGTAAAACCCGTTGGCTGCGTTTCTAGTTCCGCGAGCAGCGGATGCTGAAACCGTTCGTCCACCACGTACAATAATTCCGACGGACTCAACTTTGATTTCACATTGATCGCAATTCGATAGTCCGTCTCTTCATCCACAATATGAATTTGATAATGAGGACTTTGCCCCATTCCCAATCGCTTTTGAATTGGGCGTCCTTTGAGAACACCATATTGATGTAGAGGCATCACTCTCCTCCTCTGTCTTCATTGATCGAGGAACATAAACTATCTGTAATCACTTCAATTTTTATCAAAGCAATTCGTATACCGATTGAAATCTTCAACAATCCGCGATGTCAATTTTTATAACGGTTTGGAGAGATATCTTTTCGGATACCAGAATGTATCCGAATGGATATGGACATCCGATTAAAAGACAGTGTCTAACTTTTTCTCTGACATGACTGCCAATTATTTTGAACAGGCTTTTCCCATGAATTCAGCGCTGTGAACCACCGCACTACGCTTGGAGCACAATTTTCCCTATCATCAAACAGCACCTTCTCAAAGGATTGTCATCTTTTCAAAAATGACAACAGCGTTGTCGAATTTTTGACATAGGCTATAGAAACATCATGGCCAAACAGTACAACTGGTTGGAAGATTGAGACACATCTTGCATCTAAATCACAGGGACAACGGGATTTATTTGTGGCGACTTGAACGGGGCGTTTTTAGCTAGTGGACACCACTCAATGAATATATGAAGCAAAACTCAACGGCTTCCAGTTGAAGATTACTTACTATTATTAGGCAATATACAAAAAAATAGAAAGTGTAATGAGTCAAGCATCAATTACAGAAACGCTAGATCTTTACGTGTTAGACCCTGCTGCAGGAACAACTACGACAGAATTCCCTATATACGAAGATTTCACGAAAGAGAATGAATGAGTGAAATTTTTTATTCGATTGTATCTCGACAAACATATTTCTCTGTAACCTCATCATTACATTCATCACTGCCTTCGTTTTGCCTGAATACCATTCTTTCATCTTCATCTACAATCGATAATTTCCTGGTGCGCAGATCCCATCGCCATCTCACAATAATATCTACTCAGATACAACTTCGTACCTGAAGAGATACAAGCATGCACGTGGACCAGATATATGGGTTTCGCTTAACGAAAATATTCATTATTTAGAGCAGAATTGGAGAGTTTTCGGTATTTTCTCCTAGACCAATAATGTGGCCCATCAATTGCTTATTCAATACCATACAACCGTTTGAGGCACGACACATTGAACATTGGAAACAAAGATGATTCCAACAACCTCTTCCAGCATTTACTTCATGTAGGAGGCACGTCATGTTAGTTGCCGTCGAAGCCGCCATCAATTCATGTCGCTATCCACAGTGGATTCAAGACATCGTCGTGGAGACAGAACACGGCGCACAGGCTGTCGCGAAGCATGAGGCCTGGTTCCGATTTAGTGATGGGACTATCCCACAAATTCAACATCAGGCATTGCTCGTGGGATTCTGGCCACTGATCGAACGTTTCCCTCAATTTCTTGCTCTCAATCTTTTGAAATGTTCCTACGGAGAACAGCCAGGGCTTAACACGGCTCGTGGTTGGCTGATTAACAATCTTCGCATCGAACAACGGCACGTCGAGATGTATGAAGATTGGGCTCAATGCGCGGGCATTCCACGAAAGCAATTGTTTAACGCTCAGCGTTCAAAGGCAGCCATCGCCGTGACCGATTGGTGTTGGCAAGTTTGTCAAGATGACGGGTTAGCCGAGGCCATGGCAGCAACAAGCTATGCGATCGAAGGCGTGACAGCGGAATGGACGAAAATGGTGTGGGAAAGCCCAAACTATAAACTCTTTTTTGCTGAAGGACAGCGCAAAAAGGCTATGAAGTGGATTCAAGCTCACGCCGCCTATGATGAAACACATCCCGTAGACGCTTTGGACCTTATTTACAATCTGCTCGGGGATACACCGGAAGAGTCGAGAGTGCAGAGGGTGAAGCATGCCATACAAAAAAGCTACGACCTGTACTTGCTGGGACTCGATACCGGCATGGCGGCAGCCTAATGCCAAAGGACAGGTCCCGTCGCTACAAGCCATGAGTCTTCTTAAGACGAGAATTTGAGAGAATCCCAAAAAGCATTGGGAGAACCGCGATTCAATAATTCGTCAACAAAAGTATGGACGATAAGTGAAATAGAGGAAACCAGCATGCACAGAAGAGGACATTTGATAATTGGAGAATCTGCAAGACACTGGAGAAGGATAGATGTGGTTGAACGCCTTCTTTCAAGTGGAGATAGAGGCTGTTATGAAAACGCTTATACAAATACTTGTTGATTATGTGGGTCATAGTGTGATCTTTGCCGCCTCGATCCTTACTCTTGTCGTGTGGGTCGTATACGACCAATTGTTATGGGATCAAACCTCTCTCAATTCAACAGAAATCACTGGATTATTTGTTACGGGCTTAATAATGTTCGACGTCGTCCGTTTGGGATATAGAAAATTTCGTGGATAAGCTTTTTTTCTACGGGCAAACTTGTCATGATATTATTGTTTTTACTACTAACCTTTCTCCTCGCTAGTACAAGTTGCGAATCCGTTCCCGAACCAAAAGATCGCCCCTTCAGCCAAGTAAATGGGAGAATAGAGGCGAGAACCACACGTGGTAGACCTCCGGGGTCTGATTCTGTTATCCACGTGGAGCACAACCAAGAATTGACAGACATACAAATTTTAGTCCGAGATTTCCTCAAAGGTAAAGAAAATCGAGAGTTCGGCTATTTTGTCTACCTAATATTTACCGAACAGTCAGACGCCACCTACCCCCAAAGACTTGCTGCGGCAAAAGCATTTATCTGTCAACACTCAAATGTTTCTGAAGCATATGAACTTGGGTTACAAACATCCCACTTAGCGGTGTTTTATGCTCCGATTACCTATCGTACCAATGTAGTAAATTTACGTCGTTCGACAAAACCCAATGACTTGTTACGAGCCTACAATTATACGCTTGGTAAAGTATTACTTGGAAAACTGATTAAGCGGAACCCCTCCGCAGAAGAGAAATTAAATTTCACCGTCGGGATCATCGGCTCTCCCACTCCCCTTGTGGAAATCAATGAAAACACAGATAGTCCCCAATTACAGATTCTTGCACTCGACAAAGACAATCCTTATCAAATTGCGAGACGGATACGTGCATTTAGAAAGGGCTTAACGACTCAGGCATTCAACAATCATCTTGCAGGATACGTTGACTCTTCCAACTTCGCATCAAAAATGCGAAACTTTTTTTATTCCGTTGGGTCAGTGATCTATCCAGAATCTGCCAGCACTGAAGACTCAGAACACGCCTGTGTGTAGACTTCAAACGGGCATCACTCTCCGCCCTCATCTTCACTAAGCGAAGAGCATTGACATTCCAATTCACTTCTAAATTCTAGCGCAGCTTTTCGTCTCTCGACGAAATTCTCAAACGCATTGCCATATAAAAATCACGAAACATCATCAACGTATCTTTTCGGATACAGCCTCGTGCCTAAATGGATACGAACACCCACCTCAAGAAATTTGTATGGTCCTCTTTTTCGTGTCGTTCAAAATTCTTTGACGCAGGTTTGTTGGGTCTATGGTGGTATTTCTGAAAGCCTATCAGGTTTGGTCCACGACTTGCGTTATCGAGAAATGAGACTGTTCAGAATTATCAACTCGAGTATCCATGACAAAAAACCGTAAACAGAGTTCATTTCCACCACAATCTTCAGGTTTTACCCCAAGAGAGGGAATGCCATGTTACAAGCCGTCGAAGCCGCGATTAATTCCTGTCGCTATCCACAGTGGATTCAAGATATCGTCGAAGAAACTGAAAAGAACGCACAGGCCGTCGCGAAGCACGAAGCCTGGCTTCGATTTAGTGATGGCACGATTCCTCAATCCAAACACCATGCTTTACTCATAGGATTCTGGCCTCTCATTGAACGCTTTCCACAATACTTGGCTCTGAATCTTCTGAAATGTTCATACGGAGAGCACCAAGGATTAAGCAAAGCCCGAGGGTGGTTGATCAAAAATCTTCGAATCGAACAACGGCATGCCGAAATGTATCGAGACTGGGCGGAATGCGCGGGTATCCCACGAAAGAAACTGTTTAGCTCACAGCGACCAGCGGCAGCCACAGCCGTTACTGATTGGTGCTGGCATGTCTGCGAAGCTGACGGACTATCGGAGGGGATGGCCGCGACCAACTTCGCCATTGAAGGCGTGACAGGAGAATGGACGCAGATGGTATGGGAAAGCCCAGATTACAAACTCTTTTTTGCCGAAGGGGAGCGCAAACGAGCCATGAAATGGATTCAAACTCACGCCGCCTATGATGATAAACATCCTGTTGAAGCCCTGGATATTATTCATAATCTTCTAGGCGATGCGCCAGAAGAAACGAAGGTCCAACGGGTGAAACAGGCGATCCAGAAAAGCTACGACCTATACTTGTTGGGACTCGATGCCGGCATGGCAACAGCCTAACGCATATTGATAAACCACGTCGCCAAAAATTGTTTTTCTAGTTGAAAGAAGAAGACTCATGGATTGGACAAAATCCGAATTTTGGCTTTCCATATTTCTTGTAGGATATTTGCTTGTAGTGGGAATGGGTTCTGCTGGAATAGTGATCTACAGTTTTCCGGAAAAACATAACGAAGAAATTATTTTCCCCAGAACCGACATTCAAAATGGATCATATGAGGTCTTACCTTACCTAAAATTTGAAAAAACAGACCAAGGGTTAATGCTCTTGGCCTTTTTGGCTGGAATAGCAGGGAGCTTTCTTCATGCTGCGCAGTCCCTCAGCTCATATCTTGGCAATGGCACCTTTAGAGCTTCTTGGACAGTTTGGTATTTCTTAAGACCCTGGATTGGTGGGGTATTAGGATTTTCTATTTATTTTGCTCTACGAGCTGGTCTATTTACAGGAACAGCCAGCGTGAATCCCCACGGACTCGTCGCCTTTGGACTGTTAGGTGGATGGTTTTCTAAAACCACGACGGACAAGTTACAGGAGGTGTTTGAAACACTGTTTAAAACTAATGAAGACAACAAACGAAAGGATAAGTTACAGATAATCAACCCACCTACCATTAACAGTATTGTTCCCCCGATCATCTCATCCAGCACACAGGAAATATTTATTTCAGGCTCCGACTTTTTAAAAGGGGCCGTGGTCAACATCAATGGAAAAGAAACTCTTACCGAGTTCATTTCGGAAACCGAGCTAAAAGTTTCATTTTCACCAGACTTTCAACGACCCGCAACAGGGACAAAAACTCAACTTTATGTAAAAAACCCAAAAGGCATTAATCGCAAATCCGATGACTTCGATATAGAATTTCAATAGGGTGTTCTGTATAGCAAGGACCGCGTATAACAAAGCGGTAGAGTATTCTTTTTGTCGCATGTCTCAATCTAAAGAAGATCTCCATGCACACTCTGCGATTCCTGTTGCACGCATCTGCACGCCACTAGTCCACGTATTCATCCCACCCGCTTAACAGGCAAGCTTCCAGAGGAATCTAGGTAGGTACAAACTTGCACCAAAAAGTATATATTATAAAACACGCGTCTTGACCCCTTTTTCTATCGAGACACCCTACTCCAGACCATTCGCCATGGGGCCGTCGTCTGTTGGCCATACATCAACCTGCTAGGGGGAGTATGATTGCTCGGACGAACGGCTGCCAGATTCCGTGGGAACAACGCCCCCGACACTCGTGGCCTGAGACATCCTCAAAAACGGGAGGTCCGAAAACGACCATTCAATAACTAGCTCAAGAGGTTAGCCCAATTCCTATGTGACTTTTGATCCGGTTATGGGGTTAGACCCAACATCTATGTACACACGCTTGATCGGCTCAAAAAGGGCGGCGAAAGCTTCTTTACGCAGTATTGAATACATTGACAGGATGAAAAACCATTCCTAGAATGAACAGTATCATGTATACCGATACCCTGATTTCTCCAGAAGAGTTATCCGACCGGTGGGCGGAGCTCGCTCAAGATAAACAGTCACCGGACTATTATGAATTGACCGAATATGGAGAACTTGTCTTGAGTCCACGCGCAGAGACGAGTCATCAACGGATTTGTTCAAGCCTGGTTCGACAATTAAGCCAACAACTGGGAGAGGAAGCCGTCCAAGAAGTAGCTGTCTTGACTACGACGGCCGGAATTCGCGTACCCGACGTGATCTGGATGCCTCTCGAACGCTGGAATCAGCTACCCAAGAATGCCATACTCGAAGCCCCGGATATTGTCGTGGAAGTCCTCTCACCCGGCAATCGTCAACCCGAAATGAGCCATAAGATCCAAGGCTATCTTCAGTCCGGCGTGGAAGAAGTCATCGTGATTGGCCTCACCGGCACCATCGAATATATCCGCGAAGATGGCGTGCATACCGCATCCAAGTTTAATCTCAATCTTGTCTTTCCTCCTCAGCTCTTCGCAATATAGAGTTCTTACCAAAAGGTCTGTTCACGAAAATATGATGAAGTTATTCAACGTCTGCTCTACGAGCGGGCTCAACTTCCAGAATATTGCATGCTAGGGTCCTAGGCACATTCGTGTAATTTTACACGCTAAACCTATGGGATGTGAGTCTGCTGATGGTTTGGAGTCCTTATTTACGTGATAATCTCTACTTGCCGGAAGGAGCCACAAATCGCAATCGAACGCGTTTATTATAGAGAAACGTTGCCAACGACTCGAATCTGTCGCCCGTGACATCACCTATGTCTAATGTTTTCGCCTTGCTCTTATGTGCATACATGTTAATTAATCCCTTCGGCCCGCCGGGAACGGCAATTGTTGGATAGTATTCATTCTTCATTCGGTCAACGGCACGCGGAGGGATCCCCAAAACTCTATTTTTATCATGTCGTAAGGCTTGTTTCCTTTTAAGGACAAGGTGATGCTGATGACACCTGAAACACGCGTCTCATATGCTAAAGGACTAGGGCAGGAACGAACGAGACCAAACGAATCCAGAGCATAGTAGCCACTACTCTTTTATTCTTCATAATCAATAGTGATTATTACATCAGAACTTTCATCAGCTTTAGATTGTACGACATAATTGTCTTCGTCCAACCATTTTTTATTCTACGATGACGATGGATGTTCCTGCACAAGATGTCATTACCAAAGATAATGTCTCGATCAAGGTGACTGCGGTCGAGTATTTCCGCGTCGGTGACGCACAGCATGCCATCATTGAAATAGAACCTGTAGGCTATCTCAATGCTGATACAAACTACGCTTCGGAGTGTCTTGGGACAAAGTCAGCTTAACGATTTGCTTTCACGATGAGATGAAATTAATGCTAACTTGCAACGCATTCTCGACCAAGCACCAGAACCGTGGGGCATGAAAGTGTCAGCGGTTGAAGTGAAAAATGTCGATCTCCCTCAGGAAATGCAACGCGCCATTGCTCGCCAGACCGAAGCAGGACGAGAACGTCGTTCAAAAGTTATTCACGCAGAAGGAGAATATCAGGCTTTTCAACGATTAACAGATGCCGCTAACGTCCTGAGTGAATATCCTGCTTCTTTACAATTACTGGCTGGCCAACAATGAGAATGAAATCATGGTACGCACGATAGAAGAAGTTGTGGCATCTTTGCCAAAGAAACAACAAAAACGTATCGAACAACGCTTTCAGGACATGAAAGCTGAATACATGGCCTTACAAGATCTTCGAAAAGCCATGGAACTGACACAAGAAGAAGTTGCCGCGGAGTTAAACATGAAACAAGGTAACCTTTCCCGTCTCGAAAAACGTAGCGATTTAATGATATCCACGCTGCGGAAATATATTGAAGCCATGGGAGGCAGTCTTAATATTGTTGCTGAATTTCCTAATCGCCCTCCGGTCAACATCACCGGATTTTCTGAAACGCCTCACTCAAAGTAAACGTAATTCGTTTTTTGTTACCCTTGCCATTGCACCAAATAGCAAGAATTAAATTCACAAAAATCACTTAACTGTCAAATGGTTACGATGTTTCTTACGTCTAAACGAAGCTACCTCAAACAAATTATTCCAAACTTTTGAAGATTGGAACTGCATTCTGCAAGACGTTTCAATCAATCTTAGCCTACCCTTTTACCATCCATCGTCACCTGGGGAGATAGAGCGGCCTTCCATGCGAGAACAGCTATACGTATTGGAACCCGAGTTATAACGATCCCCAGAATACTAAGCCGTTCTTTCACTTTTCTGTATTTTCAAGATCTTCGTCAAGGAGAAGAAATCCTTGCAGGATATACCATTACATGGTATTTAATAATATGTGAAAGGAAGGTGAAACGATGGCCAAAAATACCAGCATTATTCTTGGTGAGCATTTTGATCAGTTCATTAGCACCCAAGTTCAGGAAGGACGTTATGGGTCTGCGAGTGAAGTGATCCGTCAGGGGCTACGGTTATTAGAAGAGCATGAACAGAAAGTGATTGCTCTGCGGCAAGCTCTCATTGATGGGGAAAACAGCGGAGATGCTGGACGGCTCGATATGGAAGAAATTAGAAAGTCAGCGAAAAAGAAAGCGGGTTTAAAGCGGTAGGATGATCGAGATAAGAAAAACCGCACTTGCTAAAAGCGACCTTGAAGATATTTGGCTCCACAGCTTTCAAGAGTGGGGAGAAGCACAAGCGGATACCTATCATGATCACCCCACTCAAGTGATAGAACAACTGAGACACAACCCACATCTTGGAAAACCCTGCGATCATGTTCAGGCAGGGTATCGCATGGTTCAAGCTGAACGACATACGATTTACTATCAACTCCATGACGACCACCTCATGATTCTTCGCGTCCTGCATGAGCGGATGGACCCCACCAAACACTTGTAGAACTTCCTCGAAAATCTGAACACGTCAATCGGAAGCCGTTTAATCAAAAAACTGCAGGAACAAGAAAGCCTCTTCCTATTATTCAGGAAGAGGCTCAACAAAGAATGACATTGATAATAAGAAACGATTTTCAACTCTAGCTTCGGCGGTATTGCCAGGCACATAAAACTGTAAGCTTCCCAAAGTGAAAGACGCGTAAAACGCAGAGCGTTTCTGCTTCTTGACGGGGAAGCTTATAACATTACCTTTCGAATCAGACAGTTATAGCGAAACCAAATAACTTCCAACCGAATTGACATCATGTACACAGCGCAAAAACACAGGTCGTACAGACGGAAGTAAATTGGAACGGCTATAAGCAAACTATTTTATCCACCACCCAAGGATCAGAAGCCTTCAATAGCTGTAAATGCTATTTTTCTTCTCTATATATCTTAATTATGATATTATTAGGTATGCATTATGGTTATGATCGTATCACATTGAGGTTATCGCTATGAATATTAGATTCCCAGACGTAGATGAACACTACATCAAAGCCAAGGTCGATGCCGGATTTTATATGAATGAAACCGAGTTGGTTCGTGATGCGGTTCGCCATATGCGCGAGGAAGACGAACGCAAAAACCAATTTCTCTCGGCAATCAAGGTCGGACAGGACCAGGTAACCAGCGGGCAGCACAGGGAACTTACGCCGGAAGTGCTGAACGAACTTCGGCAATCCGCCACACGAAAAATTCAAGTAGGACACAAGCCCAAATCTGATGTCCTCCCGGAATAAATACACCCTCTCCCTCACCCAAGAAGCAGAAAGCGATTTTATCGATATTCTGGTTTATACCGCTCAAGAATGGGGTGAGGAAAAACTTGCAAGAATACGATGCCTCCCTTTGTCATGCGCTGGATGTTATCAAAGACAATCCCTTTCTGGGTTACCGGCATCCATTGTTAACCGAAGATCATCGATGTTTTACTGTGCGCAAACATGTCTTGGTCTATCAGATTAAAAATTCCCATATCGATGTGCTGCGAATACTGCACCAACGCATGAACTTTCCCAGCCATTTATAAACATTTCATTGGACTTCTCAGCCAGGAAACGTACATGCATTCTCACTTCCGTGTAGAGCAGTCGTCAGATTAGTGCGTTCGCCAGAAATTACCCTGACAGCAAATCGAAGACATTCAAACTGCTCTCTTTATGTTTTTGGAAAGAGTGAAGGAGGGTAAAGCAGGCATGGCGCGCCCGGAGAGACTCGAACTCCCAACCCTCGGTTCCGAAGAAGCATCTGAAGACAATACGACTAATGATGATGAAGTGTGATTAAGGCTCCTAAGCCTTCGTAAAAACAGTAGATTTTCTATTTTTAAGTGCTATGATTGATGATTGAGATAGATACAGAATCGGGACCAAAACCGGGACCGAACCGGGAGTAAAACCGGGATCAGGGTAACTACTTGGTTCCTTCATAATTGTAGATTTATATGTTCCCTTGCATTACTCTTCTACTCTGTTCAAAAACCTTCCCAAAATTTGAAAATCCAAGTCCTCGATTTCTATAGCCTGTAGATTGGCTTTTTAGACGGGTTCAAAAAGATATTATTTGGTAAAGTGGTCACACAATATTTAGTGATTAATTGCGAACTATTTTCTGTGTGCATTACACCCTAAATGGGGTCTTTGCTCTATGCCCTGTGCTTTTCATGCGATGCACGTAGTACCATTTTCTGAACCTGATTCTCTGGACTGCCAGTTTTCCGTGTCAGACAGTTCTCTGATCAAGGTCGATCAGAAAATGTGGTGTGCCTATCATTGTCCGATGCTCGACCAAACTGGACGGCCTACCAAAAAGGCTACTTGGAACGAGAGGGAGCATCGGAGCTTTCGAGAGGAAATCGAACGCTTGCAAAAGCACGCCATTGAACGGAGTTCCTTGCTAAACTTGACTGGTGTAGTATTCCCAGGAAAAGTAGAATTTAGAAATGTAGAAATTCCTGCTGTCTCCTTTTACCAAGTGACCTTTACCGATCACGTCTGGTTTTCCGGGTCGACCTTTACGAGTAACGCCACGTTTGAAGCCGCAACCTTTATCGATGGCGCCAGGTTTAACGAGACGATCTTTAATGGTCACGCCTGGTTTAAAGAGACGACTTTTAATGGTGACGCCAGCTTTGAAGGGACAACCTTTAAACGTCTTGCCTGGTTTGAAGAGACGACCTTTAATGGTGACGCCAGCTTTCAAGCCGCAACCTTTATCGCTTGCGCCAGGTTTGACGAAACGATCTTTAAAGGTCACGCCAGATTCGATAAGACAACCTTTACCCGTCAAGCCAGCTTTGACGAGACAACCTTTAATGGTGAAGCCTGGTTTGAAGAGACGACCTTTAATGGTGACGTCAGCTTTCCTTCTTCCGGTAATACATATGGTGGGGAAGAGGTTAAGGCCAAGGTATTTCCTTGCGCAAATTTTCAGGGAGCATTCTTTGGCGGAAGTGTTTCTTTTGTGAATCGACGGTTTTTACAACCCACGGTCTTTAGGCACTGTGTCTTTGAAAGGGCTCCTGAATTTCACGGCTGTACCCTCCATCAAGGGACTGTGTTTCCACCCCGACAGAATTTCAAAGATGTCACGAGCGAAGGGGCCGCACAGGCATATCGCACGCTCAAACTGGCGATGGAACAAACCCGTTCTCGTCAAGAAGAAGCGATGTTTTTTGCGTTGGAGCAGGCAAGTCATCGTGCACAGAAAACCACCCCATGGTCAATTCAGATCCTTTCGTTCCTCTATGAGAAAGCAGCCAATTATGGAGAAAGCTTTTTGCGGCCGCTCGGTTGGCTCGCCATGACCACGTTCATATTCATCATACTTTATTGTGTCTTTTCATACGACCCCACTAACAAGATCTGGCATCTAATGGAAAGCGTGCAATTCGCCATGGAACAACTGGTTCGACCATTTAGTGCTTGGTTGCCGAATGGGGGAATTGCCATAAAAGCGATTTTGGGGAATAAATCCTCTGCTGTTCTGGGACTGCAAATCCTGTCTACCGCGCAGGCGCTCGTCAGTTTGAGTCTCATCACCCTGTTTATCCTTGCCGTCCGGCGACGGTTCAGACTGGGGTGAGCTAATTACCGCTTTTGGCCCAGGCTGTGTGAAAACTCGGAATTTTCTGGATTCAGGGGGTGTCTCAAACCTTGCTTATACAGAGATCGTGGTATACAGGCAATCCTCGGAGGCTAAATTTCTGGATCAAAATTTCATACGGATTTTTCACGCGGTCTGGACCCATTGCTGACATTTGTCAAATTGAAATGTGACTTTTAGTATGCATTTGTTTATCGATACGAACGTTTTTCTATCTTTCTATCATCTAACAAGCGATGATCTGGAAGAATTAAGAAAATTATCAGTGTTAATTGAAAAAGATGAAATTACACTTTATCTACCCAAGCAAGTAGTTGATGAATTTAGAAGAAATCGGGAAGGGAAAATTGCAGATGCCATAAAGCGTCTTAACGATCAAAAATTAAATCTAAATTTTCCGCAGTTATGCAAAGATTATTCAGAATTTTCCAAGCTGAGAGACTTACAAAAAGATTATGAAATTCAGCATTCTATCTTACTGAAAAGTATCAATGCGGATGTAGAATCTAATACTTTAAAAGCCGATAAAATTATCAAAGACCTTTTCACTAAAGCACTTTCAATCGAAACAACCCGTGCTTTAGTAGCAAAAGCTAGGTTACGTATGGAAATTGGAAATCCACCGGGGAAAAATGGGTCACTTGGAGATGCGATTAATTGGGAATCACTGATGCTGACAGTTCCTGACTCTGAAGACCTTTATCTCGTGGCAGATGATAGAGATTACTTCTCCAGCCTAGATAAAAACCGTCCTAAGGAATTTCTTGTTTTGGAATGGAATAGAGAGAAGTCATCTAAAATTTCTTTTTATCGAAAACTAGCTCCATTTTTTAAAGAACATTACCCGGAAATTAAACTGGCAAGCGAAGTAGAAAAAGAACTTCTAATCAGTAAGTTGTGTGCCAGCTCTAACTTTACAAATACACACTCCATCATCGCCAAACTGTCTAACTTTGTGGACTTTAGTCCTGCTCAAGCAAATGAAATTGTTGAGGCTGCTTTAAGCAACAATCAGGTGCGTTGGATATTTGGAGATAGTGATGTTTTTGATTTCTTATCTACTCTTGCGTTGACTCACAAGGATAAGATCGAAGATGGATTGTATGAAGATTTGACTGATGAACTAAATGAAGAAAAACCAGAAGACGAACCAGACGATGAAATACATTTTTAGAATGCGCAAAAAAAAATGCATGCTAATGGTCGTTTCCGGTCACCACTCCGTTAGAGTTTCCGTATTATCTCGCCCAAAATTCATCTCAAAAAATCATACAGGGGACAGGTCTTATAAAATACAAAACATTGACAGTTAATAGATTTGCAACTTTAAGCCAATCGAATCGTCCCCAAATCATTTGATTTAAGGACAGGTTGAATCGTACTGCTAAGTCGTTGAAATTTTGGAGGATGGAAGGTTCAATTTTTGACAGGATTTATGGACAAGAGATTTAGAAACTTTCAGGGTCTTACCAATATCTCTCAACGATACACCTTGATTTCTCATGCTGTGGATTGTCTCTATAACCCTCCCATCAATTATAGGACGCCTGCCTAATTTCTTTCCTTGATCTTTGGCTTTTCGCAAGCCTCCTTTAATTCGTTCCACAATAATATTTCGCTCTAACTCTGCGATCGCGCCAACAATGGTAAAAACAGCTTTTCCCAATGGAGAGCTAGTATCAATATTTTCTTGATACGAGATGAAATCAATAGCAAGGTGGCGAAATTCTTCTAAGGCTGTAATGAGATGTTTGGTTGAGCGGGCAAACTAATCTGTGAGAAATGATGTTTTGGCGACTTTCAGTCAATAACTTTAGTGAGGTTGGCACACCTAAACGGAGCAACTTCGAACGGCCTCTTCGAAATCCTTGAAGAATGGAACCAAGTTCTTCAAGAAACTACACAAACAGGTTGTCTAGCTCCTAACCAGTAAACACTCAGTAACTGTTTGCCCTTGAAAATATTACAATATTGTAATATCATAATAAGTAGAAGGAGACTGCTCTTGACCAAGAATGACATGATCCGCCCTGTTGTTTGGGTTGGAGATAGCAAAAAGCAACTCAAGAAAATGCCGGAAGAAGTGCAAAAGCAAATGGGCGGTGAGTTATATTTTGCTCAAAAAGGTGAGAAGCCGCCACACGGTAAACCCTTTAAAGGTATTGCCAGTGGAGTTTTTGAAATTAAAGACGACTTTGATACGAATACGTATCGACTGGTCTATGCCGTACAAATCGGAACGCGCCTCTATGTGCTGCATGCGTTTCAGAAGAAGAGTACACAGGGTATTATGACATCGAGAAAGGACATTGATTTGATCTCGCGACGGTATAAGGAAGCAGAAGCAATGGAAAAGGAGTATCAGCCATGAAGAAAAAAGGTAATATTGAATTTGAGGAAAGCTCCGGCAATGTCTTTGCTGATTTGGGACTAAAGGATGCTGATAGTCTGCTCATGCGAGCAGAACTGGGATACCAAATCCTCAAAATTTTGAAAGACCGTGGACTGAAAAAACAAAAAGACGTGCAAGAGGCCTTAGAAATTGGACAAGCTGAAGTCTCGCAGTTGATGAATGCACGGTTTCATCGTTTCTCTGAAGCGCGATTGATGAGTTTTCTCAATAAGCTTGATCAGAAAGTGACCGTCAAGGTCAGTCCACGACGCAGAGGTGAAAAACTGCAAGAAGTGGTCTTCGCGTATCAGAAATGATTGCGGTCCACTTAAAAGTTTTAAGCAAATTATGACACACGTTGAAAAGGACGATTTGATTGGCACGATTGCGAGAAATCCGAAAGCATGTGAGGTTATTCCGAGAACTGGCGGCGTGAGGAAGCTCCGTGTAGCCAGGGAAGGACAAGGCAAAAGTGGTTCTTTTCGGTTGATTTATTATTACTACGATAAGAAAAATCCTGTGTTTCAGTTTACCGTATTCGGAAAAAACGAAAAGACCAATATTACGGATGCGGAAAAACGCGCGTATTATAAAGGCATCCACATATTGAAAAAGGAGATGAAGCCATGACAAAAGCTGGTGATGAAATTATGGTCGGGATCAATGACGCCATTGACTATATGCGCGGGGACAAAACCAAGGCCGCGCCCACTATATTATCGCTGCCGACATCGACGTGAAAGCTATACGTGAAAAGACCCGTTTAACACAAGAGCGTTTTGCTGAAACCTATGGGTTTAGTCTTTCCACACTAAAGAAATGGGAATCTGGCAACCGGCAACCAGAAGGTCCGGCTAAAGCCTATCTCATGGTCATTAACGAGAGTCCCAATGTCGTGAAAAAAGCCCTTGAGAGTATCACGGCAGCATAAGTGAAGCCTCCTGCATGCTGAGGCTAAAAAACTGCCCCATTAAAAGATGCTGGCGCGCCTAAACGGAGTAAGTTCGAACTTACTTTTCCAGATATTAGAAGAATGGAACCTCATCCTCAAGAGTGCTTCGGTTAATCTTAGCCCCGCTCTGTAAGAGCCGACCACACAGTTTTCGGTCATAAAGTGCTTTAAAACGCCAGTTCAGAATCTTTCTGGGCTGGCGTTTTTTCTTTTTCCTTAATTTTAACCCTGACAATTCACGGCACCCGTCATCTCTGTTTCCCAGAAAACAGGGATGGGCCGTGTATTGTCCATTTTACGAAAAGACAAAGATATGCCTGCACCCAACAAAAAGACATTGCCACCCTTCTCGCTACGCCTGACGGTGGAAGAGCGTGCACAGCTTGAGAAGGATGCGGCAGGCATGTCTTTGGGGGCTTATATCCGCTCGCGGCTTTTTGACGGCTCTGCGCCTAAAAGACGGACCCGGAACAAGTTCCCGGTCAAAGACCATCAGGAGCTGGCCAAAATCCTGGCTGAGTTGGGCCGCGCGCGCCTGGCCAACAACCTTAATCAATTGGCCAAAGCCGTGAATACAGGCTCATTAGACGTAACACCGGAAACAGAAAAGGCGATTCGGGACGGTTGCAGCGATATTCGCTGGATGCGTCAGGTCCTGATGAGCGCAATGGGTTTATTAGAGGAGAACCATCATGATCCTAAAAGGCTCACAACGCGGTGGAGCCAGGCAACTGGCCATCCATCTTCTCAAGACCGAAGAAAACGAGCATGTTGAAGTGCATGAACTCTCCGGCTTTGTTTCTGAAGATTTGGATGGAGCCTTAAGAGAGATTTACGCCATCAGCCAGGGCACGCGCTGCAGGCAGTTTATGTTTTCTCTAAGCCTCAACCCGCCCCAACGCGAATCCGTCCCGATTGAATATTTTGAAAAAGCCCTAAGCGATATTGAAAAGGACTTGAACCTTACAGGCCAGCCCCGTGCCGTTGTCTTCCATGAAAAGGAAGGGCGGCGGCATTGCCATGCGGTTTGGTCACGGATTGATTGCCAGGAGATGAAGGCCATCAATCTTCCTTATTTCAAGATGAAGCTCCAGGATATCTCGCGCCAGCTCTATCTGGAGCATGGCTGGCAGATGCCAAGGGGCCTGCTGAACCCCGAGCACAGAAACCCGCTTAACTTTACGCTTCAAGAATGGCAACAAGCCAAACGCCTGAAAGAAGACCCGAGACTGATTAAGCATCTCTTCCAGGATTGCTGGGCGGTTTCAGATAACAAGGCCTCCTTTGAAAAGGCCCTCAATGATTACGGGTATTATCTGGCCAGAGGCGATAAGCGCGGTTTTGTTGTCCTTGATTATCGCGGTGAAGTCTATTCGCTGTCGCGCTGGATGGGTGTGAAGACCAAAGAATTGAAAGCGCGTCTGGGCGGACCGGAATCGCTGCCAGACATCCAGGAGGTCAAAGCACACATAGCCAGGCGTATGACGAAAACGCTGGAAAGCTATATCGAGCACGTCCAAACCCATATGGAGAAAAAGCTTGAGCCATTCATACAGCAAAAAACGGCGCTGCAGGCCCGGCAACGCAGTGAGCGCGAAGATTTAAAAAGACAACAGCAAGAACGCAAAAACCGGGAAGAAAAAGATCGAATTCAGCGCATGCCCAAGGGCATCAAGGCCTTCTGGTTTCGTATCACGGGCAAATATCAAAAGCTCAGAAAACGCAATCAACGCGAGACTGAACGCTGTAAAATCCGTGACAGAGAAGAAAAGCAGGCCGAGATCGACCGTCATCTGACGCAGCGTCAGGATTTACAGGATCAGGTCAAGCCGATCCGGCGCAAACATCAAAGGCTTGAAATGCAACTAAAAAGGGATATTGGCAGGTATATGGAGATGGGTAGGTCGAACCAGGACTCCATACAGGACAAGCTGGATCAAATGAACCGGGAAGACCAAAAACAAAAGAGCCGTAGCCACGGGCGCGGCTACGACCAGGAAATGTAACGGAAAAGGAAAGCCGTTTAGACCGTAATTAGATTGCTGTTTGTCTCCAGCGTACCGGCGTCCAGATCGATATTGCCTTCAAGCAAAGCAATCTGGCTCATGCTGTAAGTACCGCCTGTGCCGTCCTGATCTACATACAGTTCGCTATTGCCGTTACCATCATTGCTGAAACTGACAAAGTCAGCAATAGCATCTGTCATCGGATCATAGGCACTGAGAAGATCAGAAATATCGATGGCATCACTATCGGCAACATTAAAGTCTTTGATGACATCAATATCATTATAGGCTGAAGCGCTCTCGAAGAAAAATACATCGGCCCCTGCGCCGCCATAAAGAGTATCAAGACCATCATTGCCGTAAAGGTCGTCATCGCCTGCGCCGCCATGGAGAAGATCATCGCCATTCCCGCCATTCAGCGTATCGGCATCCGCGCCGCCATGAAGGTCATCCGCGCCATCATTGCCGTTCAGCGTATCATTACCGGCATAGCCGATCAGGGTATTGTGGCTGGAATTTCCGCTGAGCGTTTCACCGCTTGCGCTACCTGTATACCAATTGGGATGATCGCTAAGGGTTGTTGTAAAGCCGTCATCAAATTCGATGGTTTCAATCTTGTAGGCCGCTGAATAATCAAACCATTTCAACTCTATTTCATTAACGCCTGAGTCAATGATAATTTCGTGATGAGAACCAAGGTCATTGATGACGATATCATTGATTGTCGTGCTGCCGGTCAGGCGTAATACATCCGCTGTTCCGTTGTAATCGTATACGGAATCCAACCCGCTTTCATAAACGTAAATATCATCTCCCGAGGTTGTATCCTGTAACGTGTCGTCGCCAGCGCCGCCATCCAATAGATCATCTCCGGCATAACCATATATGCTGTCATTGCCATCACCGCCATAGAGCATGTCGTTCCCGCTATAGCCTGTTATGCTGTCGTTCCCACCAAGGCCGTAAATAATATCATCAACGCCATTATCACCATTGACAGTTTCGCCGCTCTCCGTGCCGTAGATAGGCGCTGTAATCGCTGAAAAACTTAGCGTGCTCGTATCGGCAAAGCGGATGGTTTCAAACGCATAAGCGGCGCTGTAATACTGATCCGCAATGGTAATCGTACCTTGCCCGGCCACGGTAATTACCAGATCATCTATGGCAGTTTTGTAGCGTGCAAAACTCAAATCGCCCTCAACAATACCATCCGCCATCTCAAGAACATCCGTGCCGCCATTGCTACCACCAACATATTCCTGCACTATATCGGTGCCTGAGTCATAGAGGACAACATCATCACCAGCACCTGAATAGATGGTGTCATTGCCGGCCCCACCCTGGAGAAAATCTGCGCCGGCATAACCATAGAGCGTGTCATTGCCATCATCGCCGTAAAGCCTGTCATCGCCACTTGCGCCCGTACCGCCATTGAGGGTGTCATTGCCGTCGCCGCCATATAGCTTGTCATCGCCGGTGTAACCAAGCAAATCATCATTGCCGCCAAGACCGAAAATCGTATCGTTGATGTTGGCAGCGCCTGTCAGCAACTCACCTGATTCCGTACCCGTAATGGTCAGCGTGATGGTGCTGAGATCAATTGTGCTGAGATCAGCAAAGGCAATAGTCTCAAACGCATCACTAGCACTGGAATAATGATAATGAATGGTGATGGTGCCACCACCATCAACAGTGATAATTAGGTCATCGTCAACTTTGTAGAAGCTGAGGTCAACTGGCACGAATGAAGACGCCATCTCAATGACATCTGTGCCACCGGAACCACCGCCAAAACCAAACTCCGATATAAAGAGATCACCGGATTCGTAATGCACTGTGTCATCACCTGATCCCGTATAGACCTTATCGTCTCCCGTGCCAGTGTAAATCGTGTCGTTACCGGTATATGCGTATATGGCATCATTCCCATCATCACCATAAATTGTGTCGTTTCCTGCCTCACCATAGAGCTTGTCGTTATCGCCGCCTCCATAGATAATATCGTCACCACTATCGGCATAAATGGTATCACTCCCCGCACCGCCATAAATTGTGTCAGTGGTCAAACCGCCAACCTCAACGCCGGTCAGATAATCATTGCCATCCGTACCTGTCAGTGTCCATGCCTGACTATCGAGATCATAGGTTGAGGCATCGTTGAATTCTATGGTTTCGACGTGTCCTGCACCAGTGGTGCCGGTGGAGTGGTTAAAATAATCCTCGATAACAATTGAACCGCCGCCCGCACTTGGGTCAATCTCAATTAGCATGTCAGTGCTGGATACCCGTGTCATCGTCAGATCATCCAGTTCGATCCCGAGGCCAAACAGAATTTTATCTGCGCCGCCATTGCCTTTTTCGCGGATCGTGTCAAAGGCCTCTCCAGTTGCAAACACGTAAGTATCATCACCAGCACCGCCAAGCAGGAAGTCAGAGCCGAAACCACCGGTCAGCGTATCATTATCGTCCTCACCCCTGATCGTGTCGTCGCCAGAGCCGCCTGTCAGTGTGTCATTGCCATCCTTGCCCTCGATCGTGTCATGGCCGTTCCCGCCTGTAATCGTGTTGTTATTCGCGTCGCCCTGCAGAAAGTCGCCGGTGTCGTTTTCAAAGCCGATATTGGCAGTGATGATGCTTAAACTCAGAGTCACGTCCGAATCATTAATCTCATCGTCCAACGCCGTATAATCGCCGGAGATCAGATTATTTACGCCAATTGTGTACTCGACCAGCCGCACAACATTTTCCCAGTACGCAGCCTTATCGGCGGCGCTTGCCGCTTCGGTGCCAAGATCTGAGATTTTAGTATGATTCAGGCCAGTGATACCGGTGACCGCATCATCGGTGATATCATAGCCCACATCGCCAGTGAACAGGTCGCTCCCCGAGGTCTGTGATATGATGCGGGCGTAGAAATTGTTCTGCGCGGTGTGATATGCCTCGCGCATATCGCGGGCGGCATCCACGAACGGGTCAGGGTTCCAGCCGCGTTGTAGGAAGTCCTGGCCCATCAGCCCCTCGAGAAAACCGAGATTACGCGCATCGATGTTCGCCCCACGCTCATCGCCGGTCAGGCCGTCCACTCCGGCCCAGCGATAGAGTATCTCCGTGATTTCGGCCAACGGATTGGCATCATCGGCAAATAGTTCAGTGAAAGTTTTGTCATTTAGCGTATCAACCAGATCAAGGAGATTACCGGTGCCGGTATTATCCTGCGACATGGCGATGAACAAATCTGGCAATGTGCCATAGCCGCGCAGATCAGGTAAGGACAATGCGTCGAAATCAAGTGTGTAATCGCCGACAAACACTGTATTAACATTATCATGCTCAAACCAAACATCATGAACAATCCGCGCGTCTGGCGGGTTAACGCCATCATCTACGGTGAATGTGCTGGTATGGCTGATACTATGACCTTCATTGGTCAGATCAACTTCCGTGGCACCAAGATCAAGACTGATGATATCGAGATCAGCCAATGTGAAGAGTTCCGCCGCTTCCGAGTAACCATTCTCGTTTTCATCGACCCAGACCAGAAGGTCGCCAAAATCCGTGTCACTGGCATCGATAACTCCGTCGCCGGTAGAATCCAGCGCCGAGAGCGCCGTAAACCCGTCCATCGTGCCGGAGCCGAACAATTCGGAATTGTCATCGATCCGGCCATTATCATTTACGTCCCGCGCCAACAGACCGTCGCCACCTGTAACCCAGCCCGAGGTTTCCGCAAAACCGTCAACATCAATGTCCCAATAGGTCTGGCTGTTTGCCAGACTGACAAGCTCAATCGTTCCCGAGTCATCAAGATCAAGAACCAGCGGTGAGAATTTTTCGATTGCTGCGCCAAAAAAATCCATGACATCTTGGATGAAACTTGGTTCGCCTGCAGCTCCGGCATCCAGCTTAGCCTTCTCTAACGCATTTACCAATTCTTGAGGCGTGCCCCATATATCCCTATTTCCTGAATCGCTTCCCGTTTTAATATCCCATGGATTCATAGGATCATAATCAGAATCAGATGAATCATTGGTTCTGGTGGTTCCACCACCATCTAAACCTGTACCTGTATCATATTCAGTTTCGCGTGCTGGTTGATCAAACAGGTCATGCAAAACATCCTCTGTCTCAGCACTAAATTGTTCCGAAGGTCCCGCATTATTATTCCAATCGGCAGAATCAGGGTTGTTTGGATCGCTCCCTAAAGGATATCCCCAAACGGTATTATTATTAGAACCAGGGCCGCCGGGAATATCTAAATCTTTGTTCACTGCAGAAGCAATATTGCCCAATTCGTTCATCAATACTTCCGGCACATTATATTCATGCCAGGCAGAATCTTCCGGCGAATAATATTGTGTCTTATCAATTAAGTCAGGATTAATTTTAACCGTTGCTGCAGTAAGCTTAATATTACCATCATATGGAGTAGCGTGAGAAAAGCTCAGATCAGTGACTTCGGCGGGATTAGAGGCCTCCATTGTATCCGAGCTTACAATCACATTAACCACTCCGCCAGAAATAGAGTGATCCATCCCCGCACCACTAAATAACTCGGTCACTTTTGGTAGCTTGCTCAAAAACTGGAGCGTCTCATACATTTGATCTCTCTCAGTTTGCGTCCCTTTTGTTTCGTCTATTTCAAATGTTAACTCTCCTATTTGTACCTGCTGAGACATTTCGATTCCCCTGTAGCTGTAAAAGTTGAAAACAACGCAGTGTTAATCCATTCCAAGCAAAACCTTTTGCGCTTCGACGTAATCCATGCCCGGCTTGAGTTCCGGGCTATAAAGAATCTTGAGCATATAACGATCAAATTCTGATAACTTGCTTGGAATTTCTAAAAGAGGCTTGTCTGCAGGCAACCAATGTTCCGGTTCGTTCCACAAGCCAAGAAGGCTATAAGGCGTAGTGATTGTCGCTTCTGGAAATCCAAGAGAGCGAAGGACGCATTCCTGCATAAGAGCATCTAGCATCTCGACCGGATGTCCGGACCAGATATAACAAAAAGCCATCTGGATTTCATTTTTACTGTTGGTAAGAAAATAACCGTCAACTTGTTTTTCTGCCTCTGCTGTGTAAACAAACCCCGTTTTTATCTTTTTTTCTGCCCCATAAAAACTACGAAAATCTTCTGTTCGGGGACCTCCTGTAGAAAAAGACACCATCATATATTTTGGATGTTTGTATTCAGAATCTTTGAAATGTTCTTTCTCGACAAAAACGATGCGGATGTTTCCAAAATGATTGGCAGTTTCTTCTAGTGCTAAAGCTGCAGATATGTCACTTATTTCATTAATTGTTTGAATTAGTCCTTTCAATTTAACAATGCTGTCTTCGGATGGACTAAAAGTTTTATCGGCATTGTATATTTTAAAGAAATGATATGCTTGGCCCGTAATAGGCCTAAGATCATTTGGCATTCCTAAAGATACTTGGATTGGTATCACCCATTTGTTAATTGAAAGAATTTTGGGTGGAGCGTGTTTTAAATAAATGTGGGGATAGAGCCATGGATATTCCGACTTCATCCGTGGTTCAAAAAACAGGCTTCTCTTAATATGCTCATCTGGTTGAATTTGGAAAGATAAACTGTTCTGACCAAGACCTTTTTTTAATAAAATGTTTTGGGTAAACGCGATGTCTAAAAAAGCATCAAGGATTTGCTTCTTCGTCAGTGTTCTTCCATCAAGCTCAATCTGCTCAGGTAAAAGACTTTCTGGAGCAGCACCAGAATCTTCCTGAGAATAGCTATAACTAATCGTCCCTGCTGCCAACGCTACTCCACCTGCTAAGACCAACAACATGAATTTCATCATCTCACCTATCCTCTCGCTCATGGGCTTAAATCCCTTCATGATGGTCGTTTCGCATACATTGTGTGTAGTACTATAAAATTTTCTCGCTTTATCATCGAAAAATTCTAACGCAAACCTCCTAAAACTCTAGGGTTAAAATTATTATTTTTCCCGCTAAAGTTGTGGAACGATTTTATTTCCTAAATTCAATAACCGGCGGGAATAGCTGGGTTGTGTCGGGTCTGGGCAGCGCCCAAAGAAAGAGCGCATCCAAGGACGTATCCTTGGTCGTGGTGCAGGGGGCGACACCTCTGCTCGAAGTCCAGCAAGCGAAATGCTGGCCGTGGTTGAGCGACGGAAACGCTCACGCGCATCCAATCCGCGCAGGGTTGGTCATGGGGTTGTTAGGGGCAGCAGGAACGCTCCCCTGACTGGTGGTGCAGCGGCCAAACGCCTGCGAGTGATAAAACGGCGATACGTTTTGATGGTGCGAAGTGGGGCCGGATGCCCACGAAGCACCAAGGCCAGAGGGATGCAACGGGAGAGCGCAGCGTCTCCCTTGCCAAGATTGTACTACAGTACACATCTTGCAGTGAGCCTTAACTTTTAAGCTTAAAATACTACAAGGCGAACTGGTGATCTTCGGATGCTCCGGATGAGTTGCAGATGCCTTTATCCCAGGCTCTTAACCCGTCATGGCGCTTCACCGCCGTGATACGATCTTGCGCCATCGAGCCGCGCCGGGGTCTCAAAGCTGAAAGTTCAATAAAGACTGGAAGCCAGAGCACAGAAAATACCCTGCAACCTTGTGGCCACAGGGCTATTTTTGACGCATGTGCATAGGTTTGATCCAGCTTTTCTGCGCGTCGTTCATTTTGTACGACACGGGCCGAGAGCGAGATTTCCTGTGTAGTACATTCATAATTGGGATGTACTACATCTATATCTGGAAGGATCGCGGCCTGAGATTGGCCGTCATATAGGCATGTGTCGCCGCCAAGCGCTTTTTTGCCCTTTCACAATGGTCGTGCCGGAGCCAAAGAACGGATCAATGACCGTATCGCCTGTTTGGGAAAATGTCTCAATCAAAGGACGGATAACCCCGATGGCTTTTTCCGTCGGATGGTTGCGATTGCCGGTATATTCCCATGGCCGCACATCGGCAAGCGGCACTGACGGCTTTGGCGGATTGCCCTTAGCGAGCAGGAAGCATTGCTCATGATGATAGTCCAGATATCCGCTGTTTGAAGCATAGTCTTTGTGCCACACAATATGACCGACCGGTTTAAATCCGGCCTACCTCCAGGCATTGGCAAAATACTCGATTTTGCTCCATGCGTAAAACGACACACAAAACGTATTGGGCTTGAGCAGCTTGTAGAGTTCCAGAAAGGCTGAAAGGACACGCTCCGGATTATTGTCATTAACAATGCTCCTGCCCTTCATTGCAATCGGGGCTATTTTCCACTACCGCAATCCCCGCATCTTCGCGTTTCCTATACCTATACAGGCTCACATGAATATCCCATTTATAGGTCGTGTCAGTATCTAGGAATTCACGAAACGGTCCAGGTCATCGGCCAGGACTGTCCTCTTATTGCTTTTTTCGATTCGTGGTCTTAGCCATACAGGAATAATTTTCTAGGGAACATATGTATTTATATATTTACTTAATTAAGTAATTAGTTAATAATAAAAACATGGATAGATTCGCCGCCGTTGCCGAGCCCAACCGCCGCCGCATGATTGAACTAATCGCGGCGAACGGCGAAATGGCTTCGACAGACATAAGTAATGAATTTGACATAAGTGCGCCTGCGGTCTCCCAGCATTTGAAGGTTTTACGCGAGGCCGAGCTTGTAAAGATGGAAAAACGGGCGCAGCAACGGATTTATTCCATCAACCCGGAAGGGGTGGACGAAATGTGGGAGTGGCTGAACCAGATGCGACAATTCTGGAACGAGCGTTTCGATGCGCTGGATGCGCTGCTTTTAAAAGAACATAAGAAACTGAAAGGAAAAAAATGACACAAGCACAACGAAAATCAGCAAGAGATTTTTATTTTACGATTTACCATATATTTGACGCCCCAATTGACAAAGTCTGGGACGCATGGACGAATGCAGTGCAGTTGCAAAAATGGTTTGGGCCAAAAGGATACAATATCCTGCAAAATAGCATGGATTTGGAAGTCGGAGGTATTTACCATTACGGTTTAAAGCCTCCGGAAGGCAAACCGTTTTGGGGACGCTGGAAATTTTTGGAAATTAATGAGCTGGAACGCATGGTCTTTTTAATGT
Organism: Nitrospirales bacterium; assembly: GCA_021603905.1. Taxonomy (GTDB): domain Bacteria; phylum Nitrospirota; class Nitrospiria; order Nitrospirales; family UBA8639; genus JAGQKC01. The sequence continues at coordinate 33,325 of BQIU01000012.1, read as the reverse complement.
CTTTTGCCGATGAGAACGCAAATATTGCACACCATCCTTGGAACAAAAAATGGCCATTGTTGATACACTCAACAATTACTTTCGAGGAAATAAAAGACCGAACCAAAGTCACCGTCATTATGAAACCTCATGAAGCTGAAAATTCCGAATACAAAGCCTTCGAAGAGGGTGCGGCAAGCATGACGCAAGGCTGGACAGGAACTCTTGAGCAACTGGAAGAATTGCTTATAAAAGAACACTTCAAACTGAACAAGCCGAAAGGAAAAAACAAATGACAACACCCGTAGATACAAACCTCGATCTGGTTTTAAAAAGAGAACTGGCTGTCCCTGTTAATCTTGTCTGGCGTGGCCTGACCGAGCCGGGGCTTTTAAAACAGTGGTTTGTTCCAAAACCATGGAGGATTGCAGACTGCCGTGTTGACCTGCGTCCGGGCGGAGAATTTTATACGGTTATGGAAGACCCGGAAGGTAAAGAATTTCCGACCACAGGGTGTTTTCTGGAGATTATAAAAGAAAAGCGTTTGGTTTGGACAAGCGTTTTACACGGCAACTACCGGCCTGCGCCTTCCCCTGCTACTGGCAATAAAGAATGCGCTCATATCGCCATGACTGCCATTATAGAGCTTGAAGCGCTGTCGTCCGGCACCAGATACACCGCCCATGCGATGCACAACGCTCCCGAGCAGAAAAAGGCGCATGAGGACATGGGCTTCCATGACGGTTGGGGAACAACAGTCACGCAACTGGAGGAATTACTGAAACAGGAGGAGAAATAAAAGATGTCGAAGCAGGAAAAAGCAGAAGCAAAAATGTCCGTACACGTGACTCGCCGTTTCAATTTTCTGGCAGAGCAGGTTTTTGATGCCTGGCTCGATTCGGATAAGGCCGGTAAATTTTTATTCAAAACGCCGGATGGCGTCATGACGCGAGTGGAAATTGATGCCCGCGTTGGTGGAAAATTTACCATTGCAGAAAAACGAGAAGAAAGTGAGGTGGAACATGTCGGCGAATATCTTGAAATCGACCGTCCGCACCGACTGGTTTTTACATTCGGCGTTCCCAGATATTCAGAAGAGATGACCGTTGTAACAATTGATATTACATCGGAGGGAGACGGATGCGAGCTGAACCTGCTCCACGAAGATGTGCTGCCGGAATGGGCGGAACGCACACAAGAAGGATGGGGTAAAATCCTTCAAACACTGAATACGATCTTATAAGCCACAATCAAAGGAGCTTTGAATAATGATTTACGTGTATGGAAAGGAAAATAAGATATGACCGAACTTGTCACCTGCCTGTGGTTTGACCACGGCGAAGCAAGCAAAGCGGCAGAGTTCTACGCTGCTACTTTCCCCGATAGCTGTGTAAAACAGGTGAACACCGCGCCGGGCGATTTCCCAGGGGGTCAGGAAGGGGTTGAGCTGACAGTTGAATTTACCGTACTGGGGCGGTCGTTTATCGGTTTGAATGGCGGGCCGAATTTTACGCCCGATCAATCCGTTAGCTTTATGGTGCTGACCAACGATCAGGATGATACCGACCGCTACTGGAATGCAATCGTAGAGACTGGTGGCAGTGAGAATGATTGCGGTTGGTGTCAAGACCGTTGGGGTTTTTTCTGGCAGATTACGCCAAAACGATTAATGGAGCTGACGACAAGTTCAGACCGCGATAAGGCCAAACGTGCTTTTAATGCGATGATGACGATGAAGAAGATCGACATTGCCAAACTCGAAGCCGCCGTGAAAGGAGACTGAAAAATGACTTACGTAGATGGATTTGTTTTGCCGGTGCCGGAAGGCAAAATCGAAGCGTACCGTGAAATGGCGGAAAAGGCAGGAAAAATCTGGATGGAACACGGTGCGCTCCAATATAAGGAATGCGTATTGGAAGATGCCAAGCCGGAAATGCCCGAAGACGCACCTGAAACATGCAAGATCACGCCGTTCGGTGACCTGGCGGGGATCAAAGACGAGGAGACCGTTATTTTTGCCTTTATTGTCTATCAATCACGCGAACACCGAGACGACGTGAACAAAAAAGTTATGGCCGACCCGCGCATGAAAGAAGCGTGCGATGAAACCAATATGCCGTTTGACCCTTCACGGATGACCTATGGCGGCTTTAAAACGATTGTCGACTTATAGGAAGCGTACGCGCACAAAACAAGAAACCGTTGGAGAATTAATGCGAACTCAGTACTATACGGCTATGAGCCTTGATGGTTTCATAGCGACCAAGGATGATTCACTCGACTGGCTATTTCCACTCGGTGATATTAACGATACTAGCTATCCTCAATTTATCAATGAGGTGGGGGCGCTCGCCATGGGTTCAGCGACATATGAGTGGATGTTGCGTCACGTCATCAAACCGGATTCGCCAACTCCCGGCAAATGGCCCTATCGGCAACCGACGTGGGTTTTCTCCCATCGGCAGCTCTCGGGTATAGACAATGCAGACATTCGCTTTGTGAATGGGGATGTCCGGCCTGTGCATGCCCAGATGCGGGCCGAAGCGGACGACAAGAATATCTGGCTTGTGGGTGGCGGTGACCTTGTAGGACAATTTTATGATGCCGGGCTGCTCAATGAAATCATAACCCAGGTTGGCTCGGTTACGCTTGGTGCCGGTAAACCGTTGCTTCCGCGTCGAATTACGTCACCCTCTCTCAAGCTCATTTCGGTTCAACAAATTGGCCAAGGCTTTGCTGAGCTGCGGTATGAAGTGCCTCTCCCCTGATTGGCGGTCGAAGTTCGTGAGGCCCCGAGCCTAAACTTCTTTCTATTACAGCGTAGGTGGAGATTTGTGTTATTAAGGAAAATTTTGAAATATCATGTGGAAAATTTCGTCTATTAATCGTGTGGTAACTGTGTGGAAGTTGAATGAAAAGATCACGGCCAACTCAGGCCAACAAGCGGATTGTGATGAAACCGATAAGGTGTTCTCCCCTCAGGTAAGACCCATGGAGGATTTAAAAACCTTGTGGAATTATAAACGGAGTAAAGGTTTCCCAAAAAATATGATCACAGAACCATGGTAAGATTAATCCAAAGATCGAATGGGCTTGATCCAGCTTTTCTGCGCGTCGTTCATTTTGTACGACACGGGCCGAGAGCGAAATTTCCTGTGTAGTACATTCATAACGAGGATGTACTACATTTATATCTGGAAGGATCGCGGCCTGGAATTGGCTCTCATATAGGCATGTGTGGCCGCTAGCCGCTTTCTGGCTAACTCACAATATTCCGGTTCAATCTCTATACCGATATACCGGCGACCGGCAAAGGCGGCAGCGACGGCAGTTGTGCCGGAGCCAAAGAACGGATCAATGACCGTATCGCCTGTTTGGGAAAATGTCTCAATCAAGGGCCGAATAACGCCGACCGCTTTTTCAGTCGGATGGTTTTTATTGCCGGTATATTCCCATGGCCGTACATCGGCAAGCGGCACAGGCGGCTTTGGCGGGTTGCCCTTGGCCAGCAAAAAGCATTGTTCGTGATGGTAGTCCAGATATCCGCTGTTTGACGCATAGTCTTTGTGCCACACAATATGACCGACCGGTTTAAATCCGGCCTGCCTCCAGGCATTGGCAAAATATTCGATTTTGCTCCATCCATAGAACGACACACAGAATGTATCGGGTTTGAGTAGCTTGTAGAGTTCCGGAAAGGCTGAAAGGACGCGCTCCGGATTGTCGTCATTGACAATGCTCCTGCCCGTTCGATCACGGTAATTTACCAGATAGGGTGGATCGGTGACCGCCAAGTCCATAGAAGCAGCGGGAAGGCTTTGCATTACATTCACGCAATCGCCTTCGATGATATGATTTTCATTCGTCATGATTGATCTCCTGTAAACGGCCCTGCAACCAGTTGGTCACAGGGCCAGGTTTGATGGGGTTGAATTAAGCTTGATCCGGCTTTTCCGTGCGCTGGCGCAGGACGACACGCCCTGAAAGCGGAATGGCATGGAGCAAAAGATCGGCTCCTTTGCCATCTTTGTGCAGCCAGACTGCCCCGACCGGATTCCAGACGCTCTTCTGATCGCGTCCTTCCCGGTCACGGACATCATAGGCGATGAGATCGGGTTTCTTCCCGCTTGTGGCTTTGCCGTTTTCGTTTTCGCTTTTGGTGGTGTGTGTTTGCTTTAACATCGTCTTCTCCTTTTGTTTCGAACTGAACCATTTCAGTCCTGGGTGAGGCATAACCACAAAGGACAAGGGAAACTGTGCAAGAAATATTCTGTCTTTTTTTCCTTCTTCTAAAATTGAAAACCTTGAAAAAAAAGACGGAATATCTTCATTGACAGTTTTCCGCTTTGTGGTAGCCCTCCAATACCCTGACTGATGTGAAACGGTGAGAAACCATCAGGGGGAGAAAGACATAGCAACAAGCAATCACCACTATGCGGAAAACTTCCTGAAAAGCCCTGCCGGTGAAAAATCGAACGCCAAAAGAAAACCCCTGACCGCGAAGAAACGATCAGGGGCTTATGAATGCGGTTTAGGAGAAGGTCTGCCTGATGGTCTGGACCGAGAAGAATCCCTGCTGCTTCAGGTTACGGAACCAGGTCCGAGAAAAGGACTTTAATTCAGCCCTCAAGCGGGCATTGACATGAGTTGCCTTGCCTTCGTCATTGTAGCGATAGACCTCCTGACGGATGCCCATATAATCATTACGGAAGGAAATTGGCTCGGCGATTTGAGCGCCATCCCAATCGATGAAACGAAAGACCATTTCGGGGTCATACATCACATCGCCGTTTTGGATTCCAGTATGGGCAATGGCCACGAGCTTATGACCTTCGCCGCTTGTGCCAATGCGCTCAATGCATAAAGGCATGTACCCATCAACGGTAAGCTTTACCGTCTGATCGTCGCCCAATAGCTTGGTAAGTGAGTTTGCGAAAGATATATAGGTTTTCATAGTGAAATTCCTTTCAAAAAAAGAAAGGGCGGCCATTAGGCCACCCTCATGGATGATTGACGATACCGGCGAATAAATTCCTTGGCCTCAAGGGCGCAATCCATCAGCGCCTCAAGATCATGGGCGAGATAAGAATGGCCGTTTTGCCACTGGCCGGATTTATCCTTGTAAGAGCGTGAAAAGCTCACGGACAGGAACGGGCCGTTGCCCGAAGATTGCTCCCAGATGGAAGCCCGGACACTGCCGATGCGGATTTGATGAAGTGGTTTTTGTTTGGTAGCCATGATGTCCTCCTTTTTGGTTGGTGAATTGGCTCTTTCACAAAAGGAGAAGAGGCAATTTACCAAGCGGAGGACAGGAAGAGCGCCTTGGACATGCCTGGCGCAAGCGGCTGACAGGCAGCGGGAGTGATCAGCTTTGCTGGCGCGGGTCGATGCAGGCCGCGCAGCTATAAGGGTAATGATAAACCGCTTCTAATAATTTCTTCTTATTGGAATCAATACTACGGCTTCTTGATTGTTTTACTAATTTAGCCTCTACATCTTAATTGAGTTACTATAATCTAAAAATAACTACTGACCGCTAGAGATTTTCTTATGGCTGTGAAAGTTAACAAAGTTGATAAAACAAGAGCTTCTCGTGATGGCCACGAATTCCATGAGAATTGGGCCGCACGAAAGGCTTTGCAATTATTATGGCCTCAAGACGATCTTATAGGCATTACCTTAGAAGGGTTACATCCAGCCGATCAAAAAGAGGCATCTTCGGAAACCGTGGAAATCGCTGATGTGACTTTGTATTACGGCAAAAGGCCAACATTTAAAGGTTCTAATAAGGTTGTAATAGCCCAACTTAAATACTCGATAAGTGATGCGCAGACACCTTTTCGCAATAGCCATGCAAAGAAAACCATCAAAAAATTTGCTGATGCATATAAGAATTACAAAAACACATACAAGGTTAAAGAGACCAATGAAAAACTAGAATTTGAGCTAGTAACAAACAGACCAATATACCCTGCTTTAGGGCAAGCCGTTCAATCCATAGCAGATGGAAAGCCATTGACTGGAGAGGTTAAAAAGCAAGCGGACCAATTCATAAAGACATGCGGATTTAGCGGAAAAGAACTAATCGAATTTGCACAAAGGGTTTCTTTCTCTGGATTAGCTGGAAGTTTGAACGACAACAAAAGAGGTTTATCTAGGACTTTGGCGGATTGGTCAGGTGCGCGTGATCACATGTCACGGGCACATTTAGGAAGTATGAAGCAGTTACTTAGAGATAAGGCAGGATCAGAAGGAGAAAGAAATAATCTTATAAAGCTTATAGATGTCTTAGGTGTACTTGAGGTTGACGAGGATGCGCTCTTTCCATGCCCTGAAAGCTTCCCAGAAGTAGGAGAAGTTGTAGAACGTGAACATCTGCCAGAGGCTATAAATCTCATAGCACAAACAAATAAACCATTTCTTATACATGCATCAGGAGGAGTAGGAAAAACAGTTTTTCTGCAAAGCATAGCGAAACACTATGATAGAGAACATGAGGTTATTTTATTCGATTGTTTCGGAGGTGGTGCTTACAGAGCACCAGAAGATGTACGTCACCAGCCTAAGAGAGCTTTTACTCATATTGCAAACAAGCTGGCATGTAAGGGGTTATGTGATCCTCTGATACCAACACATGAAAATACAGCAGACCTTGTCAAAACCTTTCGTAGAAGGCTTACACAGGCCTCAGAAACATTGCAAAGAACATCACCAAATAAAAAGTTAATGATTTTCATAGATGCCATTGATAATGCGGCAGATTTCGCACAGGAAAGGAAGGAAGATTGTTTTTCTAAGGAATTATTGAAGAGCATCGAATACAATCAGAATATTCCAAACATAACGATAGTATTAAGCTGTCGTACAGAACGCCGGGAGCTAGCCAAAGACGATCTTTCTTGTGAAGAGTATAAACTTGGTCCGTTTTCCCTTAAAGAAACTCAAATTTACTTAAAAGCACGAGTAAGGAAGCTTACGTCTACCGAGATTGAAGTTGCTCACGCACGATCAGGTGGCAATCCTAGAGTTCTTGAACATTTAGCTTTAAGTGATAGAGGGCTTTTAGATCAATCCGAAATAAATAAAACAGTAGAACTGGATGATTTGCTTAAAACCCGTATAGAGGAAGCCTTAAAAGAGGCAATAGGTAGAGGATACAGAAAGTCAAACATCAATTCTTTTCTTGCAGGATTATCAGTGCTCCCCCCTCCCGTTCCCATTGAAGAATACGCCATTGCTCAAGGTATGAATGTAAGTGAGATTGAAAGTTTTGTATCAGACTTGGCGCCTTTATTAGAGAAAACAAAACATGGAATCTGGTTTCGAGACGAGCCAACAGAAACTTTAATTAGAAAGGATTACGCTTCTAATGAACAGGCGCTAAATAAGGTATCTAAAAATTTATTTATACAACAAGATAGTTCGGTATACGCTGCACAAGCTTTACCAGGTTTGTTGAAAAAACGAGGGGATGGTAAAAAACTTTTTGAACTAGCTTTTGACGAACGTTTCCCAAAAGAGATTACAAGCACGGTTGGCAAACAAGTTATCCGGCATGCGCGGTTGAAAGCGGCGATATCTTATGCATCTCAAAAAGAAAACTACAATCAACTTGTTCGTTTGCTTGTAGAACTGTCAACTATTGAGGCACTCAATCAAAGAGGCTCTGATTACATTTTGAACAATCCAGACCTAATTGTCGCCTCTCATGATGTTGATGCAACAAGACGCCTTTTTGAGCTCCGCACCTCTTGGCAAGGGACAAGGCATGCAAGGATTGCTATCGCTCATATACTGTCAGATGAAGCAAGTGAAGCTTACCGTCACGGCATACGTGCTAATGAATGGATTAATCATTTTTCTGAACAAGACGATACTTACAGACGAGATAAGGGAGGTTATGAAAGCGTAGATATTGCATCAATTCCATTATGTGTTCTGTCTCAGGGTAAGAATGAAGTCGCTATTAATTGGATGAAAAAATGGAAAGACTGGTATGCCTATGAGGTTTCCGAACATCTTTTTTCATTCATAGATACCTGCAATCTTTTATCATCTTGTTTAGAAATAGATACAAATAAGTTATTTGAAAGCTTAACAGACGAGATCGGTGTTATTGCTGGAACCTTGTCTTTTCAAGAACTTACAAATGATAAACAGCAGGTGGAATTGATAAAAAAACTGTCGGAAGCATGTAATAAACGAGAGACATTAGAATTAGGCAGAGATGACTACCATCGAAATAGAAGTTATACGATTCAAGACGGTCTATTTAAAGCTTCAGTGATAGCATTATCTATGGGCTTAAAGTCAGAGGGACTATCTATTTGTGGACCATTAAAATCTCCTGCACCAAGCTTATGGTCATTTAGTGATCGCTTTTCCGACCATTTCATCATTCCTTATATTCTGCGGCAAGTCACCATTTCCGTGGCAAAAGACTACAAGCTGTCAGCTCAAGACCTCTTACCGAGAGAATTAGTTGAAATATGGTCTGTGCCTGATAGAAACCTGGATGATAAAGAATTTGAAATACAGTTGAAACAGAAGATTGCGGAAAGATTTGAAAGGAGTGAAAAAGAAAAAACAAAGAAGGAAGCAAGGCAATCATTTAGCTATGAAACAAAAAGAGATGCAGAGCGCTTTTTAAATGAACGTCTGGAACCTATCGTCAAGTTATCTAAATCTCTAGCTGAATTATTATCCTCTCCAATTGGCAATGCAGACTCTGCTTTCGTCAATTTAGTCCAAACATGGTCTGATGCTAGAAAAACAAAGAGCGTGTACGATGTTTCGGAAGATTTCAATATGTTCTTTGACCGGTTAGGACGTGAATTGATTGTTTTCTCTCTATGGGCACGTACCGATCTGTCCCTTCCATCAATCAAAACCTTTTGGAAAATTCTTAGTGAAGGTGGGTTCTTTGGAGCCCATAGTTTGATCAGGATCGTATCGGTTTTATCAAAACAAACAAAATTTCATGAGCTGGCAGGTGAGATAGCAGTAAAAGCCAATACCATGATTGAGCAAGAAGACGATGTGAATCATCGAGCTTCCCTTTATGCCAAGTTATCGAGAGCCATTTTACCTGCGAGCTTAGAGGAAACTGCCTGTTACTTTAAAGCTGGACTAGATCAGATGGATATCATCGGATCAGGCGATTACGAATTCACCAATGAACTTCTGCTTTTTGCGGCTTCTTTAAAGGGAAAAGAGCTTAAAGATAAAGACTTTCATACCCTAACCAACATATGTGAGCTTAACATGGGCGAAGAAACTCACAAGTTTCCTTGGTATGCATTTGCTCAGGGTTTATCAAAAATCGCGGGATGTAAAGGACTCGCGAAATTAAGTAGATGGGATGACCGCAACAAGGTTCGATTAGAGGATACGCTTTTGCCGTATCTCATTGCTTTAGTAAAAAACAATAAGATAGAAGCTGATATAGGGTTATCGCTTTTAAGGCTTTGCGACCCTTCCGAAGCGTATGGGTATGGTATTTCTCATCTTGCAGAGGCAATTTACAACAAAAGTTGTTCCAATCAAAAAGCGCTTATCAGAGAATTACTCGTTCAGTTTGAGGAGAATAATTCAGGGATCGTAATGGATACTGAGGCTGAAAGGTTGTATGAAATATCCTCTAAAGTTTTAGGTAGAGGAAATGAAGAAACAATGCGCATACTCGCGTTGAGGAATAAATCAAATGAAGTTAGAGAGCAGCGAAATGAACATATGAATTATAGAGGAAAAGTTGGCCAAAAAGATAAAAAAAGAAAAGAGGGAAGAGAAAGCGAAAACACAAATTTTGTTAAGAAGCTCATTAACGAAACTGACCCAATTGACGAAGCGTCAATATCAAAGTCCATTGATAAATTAAACGAGATGCAGGCAATTTATCTATTGGAACAAGACTATTTTTCAGGCATACGTGCAAAGGTAGGGTTTAGTGATCGCTCTCGTTATATTCAAATTATATCTAAACTCGAGCATTTATTTTACTACAGGAAGATCGAAGAATTAAGAGCGTGCAAGGATACTTGGAGTCAATCTTCCAAAGCTTTGGATACTTCATTTTTTGATCTAGACAATGTCTTATTGCAACTGCATTCAGATGAATTAATCAGTTTCGACCGATTGTCTACTTCAGACCTAAAGGAAATTTCTGAACTTTGCGGCGTTTCAATAACGACAATAGCAATGAAGTTAATAGAAACTTTTTCTGGCCCTGATATTTATGTTCCTGCCTCTGTCTGGTTATCTTTAGCTTCAATTATTTGTGAACGATCTGATGTTGGTGAAGGACAAATAGCATTAGTACGCTTGCTCAACAGTAATGCTGCAAAACTTTCTTTAAATGTAGAAGATGGAGAATGGGAAAAAGACATGTACCCATCAGGCAGTTCGACTGAAATAGCAGCAGGCTTAGTGTGGCAGAAACTTGGTTCTCCTCTAACAGCGGATAGATGGAGGGCAGCTCATAGTGTAAGGCGCTTCGCAAAACTTAAAAGATGGGATGTCATAGATATACTCATTGCAAAAATAGGCTCAGATAACGCACGTCCATTTCAAGCACCAGAATTAACTTTTTATCAGTTACATGCTCGGCTATGGCTATTAATCTCTCTAGCCAGGGTCGCAATTGACTATCCAATAGAGCTAAACAAATACGCCGATATATTCAAAAAAATGGCTTTAGATAAAAGCTTCCCTCATGTTCTTATACAGCATTTCTCCGCAAAAATAGTCCAAACATGCGCTGAAAAAGGCAATCTTAAACTACCTGCGAAAGAAAAGAAGAACATAGATTCGGTCAATAAATCTCCATACCCGCGCTTGAAAGAAAAAAATAGAAAATTCAGAAGGGGTGGTTTATATGAAACACGACCAGATGATGCGCCGGAACCTCAGTCAAAGTTTTCTTTAGACTATGACTTTCAAAAATATGATGTTCAGTTTTTAAGTGATGTGTTCGGAAAACATGGCTGGGAGATGAATGACCTGATCGCAAAATGGGTTAGAAAGTTTGACGATAGCATTGATGGTATGTACGAGAACGGAGGCAGAGAAAGAAGTTTTGGAAGGCGACAAACCATGGGAATAACTTCCAAATATCATACATATGGTCAGCAACTAGGCTGGAACTCTTTGTTTCTCACTGCTGGAGAATTGCTTGCTGAATGCCCCGTTACAGATGATGCGTATGATGAGGACCCTTGGCCCTATTGGACGAACAGGAAATTGCTAACCCGAAACGATGGACTGTGGCTATCCGATGGAGTAGACGCCCGCCCCCTAGACACCATGATAAATTTATTCGAGAAGGGCGAAAAAGAACTAGTTATTACAGGCAATAAAGACACGATATTAAGTCTTATTGGGGTAAATTCACTAAAGATAGAGAATGATATTATTGTTGAGGGCAATTGGTGTTCCTCTGATGGCATTCGTGTGCGTGTATCTTCTGCGCTGGTTCCATCAGATCAAGCCAAAACGTTAGCAACACAGCTCTCTAAAGAAGACCCTTTCCGAGCTTGGGTGCCAAGATACCAAGAAGGAGAGGATGAAGAAGAGTATATGCGCAGTCAAAAAGGAATTTATGAGCCATGGCTTGTTTGTCCTAGTGTAGAAACAAAAATAGACGAAAACGACACCTTGGGAGTTAGGTGTGTTATGGAGCGCACACATTTTAAAAAAGAAATAACTGAAACCTTTTCTCTCAAAACAGACGATTCTTTCAAGAGGCAGTGGAAGAATGATATTGGCAATATTCAAGCAATTGCAGAAGCTTGGGGGTACACAGGAGAACATGACGAAGAAACATCAGAAAGTGGCCTGCGCTTCAAATGCTCTAAGGAATTTTTGCAGAGTGTATTAAGTCCAAAGAATATGGACTTGTTAGTACACATCAAATTAGAGCGTTATGAACAAAGCACTGGTCATAGGGATAGCCGCTATACACACACAACAGCGGTCGTAACAATTACAGCGGATTTGAATATTAAGTTCTATAAAGGCTTTGTAAATCATCTCTATGTCAATAAATGGTAAGACTAAGATTGACCAACAATAAATTTAATTAGAGGGCAGTCCTGACCAATGACTTGGACCGTTCCGTGAACACCTAAATACCGGCACGTCCTATAAATGGGATGTTCGTGTGTCCCAGTATAGGTATAGGAAACGCGAAGATGCGGCGTTTGGGGTAAAAAGAAAACAATTGCTATCGCTACGAATGGTAAGAACGGAAGCAGCGCGATGAGCATTCTTAACACCGACCGAAAAAACGCACTCGCTCGCTGACTAAATCCAAACGGCTTTCGGGTTTTTTTATAACCGGTTACCTTTGCCTGCTTCATCTCGTTACCCCTCTCAATATTTCAACCAGACTTTTGTTTTGCCTTTCAGCTTGCTGCCAAAGAGCGGATTGGCGGCAACCCAGTCCGACCAGGGTTTCACCTGGTGATACCCGGTCTTGACCGCGTGGATGGGCGGCAGATTGCGAATAAATAAAACCATATCGCCAAAGCGCCGCACTTCATCCGGGGTTAACAAACGCCGGGAATGCTCGGCTACGGATTGCGTCACCGGATCATTGACATACGTGCCAAGGTTGTAATTGGTCGATTTTACCGATTGTTCCCCCAGCATCCGGGAAACAAGCTCGGCGGTTTTTTGGTTTTGCACGCCAAAGATTTGTTTGACTTCGGTTTGCGAAAGCAGGGTTTCTAAATTTTCACGGCCATAAACCCTGGCATATTCTTCCAGTTCCTGAATCACAAACCAGACCCTGATCCCGAACTCGCGCAGGCCCGTCAATGATTCAGATAAATTGGAAATTCTAAAGTTGGTCGCCTCATCAAGAAGAAAAAATACGGGTTTCGTATTTTGACAGCGGGTGAGTTCGGTGATCGCCGCCCAACCCATGAGGCCAATCCAGGGAGCATAAACAGACGCTTTGGTGGGGTCGGCAACGAAGAATACGGTAGCCGCAGTGGTCTTTAAGTCCCGGAAACGAAAGTCACATATACTGGTGCTTTCGGCCAGATGCCCGGAAGCTGAGAAAACTATGATGGACTGAATTGCGCCTTCCAGAAAGCTATCCACCTGCCGCGTATCCTGAGCCGTGAGCTTGTAGTGAAGCTCCGCCGCCATATCAGCCAGTTCTCCGTTGAGGATAGAAGAATGAAGAACGGCCTCACAGGCTTTGATCAAGTCTTTAACATTACGCAGGAGGCGGAGTAATTCGCTTAATGTTGCTCTTTTTTCGCCATACTGCGTAACAAGAAATACAATTCCGAAGATTAGGATTTTTCTGCTGCCGTTTCGCCAATAGATATCGCCAGATTTAATAGATGGCTCGGGATAGAGTTGTAAGGCCATGGATTGGGTATCCGCCATGAGGTCTTTATTCCGGTCCGTATCCATCCAGTCATCCAGAGGAATCCACATGGGGTTATACCTGGCGGGAGCGCCAAGTTTATCGCGGTAGAGTTGTGCCGGATTGACACAAAAGACTTCTTGTTTGTGCTGCTTCTCTCTAATTGCTTTCGTCATAACTGACAGGCTTCCTTTAAAATCACTCACGATCATCGGTAAAGGCGAATGGCAAAGAGCCGGTATAGAAAAAGCAACTGTCTTCGACGAGCCAGCAGAAGCTAAAGTTAAACCATGGATTTCGCCCTCAAAAAATATTGGCCTGCCGTCAAGATCGCAGCCCAGGAACAGCCCGTCCGTTTGATAAAGATCATGAGATTTCAAATCGTCCCTGGTGGCCCAGCTCGCGGTTCCTTTAAGCCCGGTTTCAGCCATGGCCTCACGGCGCAGCAGGTAATTATGAAGCTGCAAGATGGAAAGGCTTATTGTCTTAAAGCCACAGGCCGTAGCTAGTAAGCCTAGAATAGAGGGAATAAACGGAAAACCGATCTGTAAGACCCAACTCTTCCACGCGGCCCAGGTAAAAAGACTGGTAAGAGCTATAGCCAGAAAGAGCGAAGGTTGCTCGCGCCTGTTTTGCATCTGTATTTATCTCCTGCTCAGAACCGGAGCCTCGACAAAGCCGCCAATCACCGCAAGCGGGTTGAATACCAGCCAATGCGCACTGGCCGGAATTCCGGCCTCCAGAGTTTCTTCGCGCTTCTCACCGCCATTGCCTTTGATGGCCTGCAAATGGAAACGCTTCGCATAGGTTTGGCCGTTTAAAGAAATCCGCAGCTCGCCTTTAACCCCATCGGGCGCGTGACCGCCATAGAAATTGGCGGCCAGGAAGAGTTGCTCTACATCAACGGGCGTATGATAGGTCACCGTTTCATAGGCATTTCCCAAAGGTGAACGTATCCAGTCTTTCCAAAAATGACCGGCGGGCGTGTGTTTGTTGAGATAAGACAAGGGCTCAGAGGACGCGCCGTTCCTGGCGTATAAATCAAGATCACATTCACCGCATTCCCAGGTCAGGCCAATCTCGACATTGGGGGCCTGGCGGAGAATGTCCAACGCCAGGGGCGTGGTCGTCAGGGGGCGTTCATAAATGGAGAGTTCATCCCTGACCACCGGCGGGCGCAACAGGATCATTTCGAGCTTATCGGTGTCCTGCATCTCGTAGGTCTGCGTGGGGGCCGGAGATTTGGCTTTGACGCGTCCCAACAATGTCGGCAGGTCACTGGTGAAGGTCGAAAGCGCGCCGCCCTGACGCTGAATGAAGACATCCCAGAAACGTTTTACAAAATAGCCATGATGATCGTCTCGTTTCCAGCGTTCATCGGCAAAGCCGATATGTACCCGGCGCTTGTTCAATAACGTATCCTGACCCTTAATGCCGTAAGGGGTATCACTGCGGGCGTGTATAAGATGCCCGTCACCGGGGATATGGTTTCCGGTCATCGAAAAATCCTTTTCCTTGGGATCATCATAGATCGGACTGCCCAGCAGGATAAGATCGGATTCTTGTATGGCCGGGTAATTCTCGCCGATAAAGCGCAAAGCCTGCGGCAAGCGCAGTGCGCCACTCACAGAAGGCTCGTTATTGCCCTGCGGCTCTCTGGCTTGCTTTGCAAAGGTAAGTAAGGCCTTCACCACTTGGCGGTTGGCCTGAAGTTTGGCTTTGGGATGGCGGTAGGCGGACTTGTTCGGCACCGTGAACATGCCCAGCGTGCGGATATGCCAGGCATCAAAAACTAGCGCCGAGTCTCCCGGCTTCAAAACATCCGTCAAAAATTGCAGCGTGGATTTAACCTGGGCAGTCGCTGCCTCTTTTTCCTGATAGGGCGACAAGCCAATGACAAGACTTTCAGCAAAGCCCGTGGCAGGAAAAAACAGCAATGCGATGAGAATAGAAGTCCGGATATAAAAGGCAGTCATCGTAAACCTCCTTTTTGTATGAATGTTAAGTGGGTGATGATTCATCAAAACGCCGACGCATCGCGATATACAGAGCCACTATTTCATTCACGAAGAGTGATTGAGAGGCCTTCAGCTCCGTTTGACGGCCTCTGGTGGTATTGCGCTGCTCCCGCAGCGGGTCATGGGACGGGAAATGCTCCTGAATTGCCGATTCAATCTCGGCATATTCGGGATTGCGGATAAAGGCATTGGGGGCATATTTGCTATAGGTATCCGAGGCCACGTGACACAAAACAAATCCCACCAAAAGCTCAGCCAGTAACTGAACCCAGGTCAGCGCCGACGAGGTGGGATTGGAGCCTTCCAGATCATCGAAATTGATCTCCGAAGACAGACCATGGAAATTAAGGGCAAACAAGACCGTCCAGGCCAGCAGCGCCAGAACGGATAGGACATAGAGGCTTTTTTTATAAAACCCCCTTGTTTTGTCTGATTCAAAAATATCGGCGGTGAACTTCATGGCTACCGATCCGGCAGGAAGAAGCGCGGAGATAATAAGAGCCAGGAAGGGCTGGTCGATAAAAATCGGGTTGCCCGAGCCTAAAATATTGGCATACACATTGGCCGCGCTCATGGTCAGTACGACCAAAGCGAAACACAAGGAGGAAATAACGATGACTTTGTCTTTGGATCGCCACCTGGAAAACGGAATGTATTGATCCTCACCCTTTCCGTACATATGTGCCGCCGGAATATAGGGATTGGTTTGACCCAATCGGTCCATCAGCGAAGCCAGAATATCGCTGGACTTGGCAAAGGCACCTTCAATCGCCTGCACTTCAAGCCCCAGCCGTTCCAGTTCAGCGCCAAAGAATTTCTCCCATACTAATTTGGCCTGCTCAGCCACCAGCCTTTTCGCTTCCTTGATATCGGGATGGCTCAGCAGCATGCGAAGAAAAGGCATCATAATGGCACGAAGCTGAGCCCATGCCGCTTTATCATTTTTTTGAACGCCGCTGTCTTCTTTACTCATAAATCCTCCGATCAGTTTTTGGCTGAAAGCTTTACGGATTCTAAATCAGCAAAGAAGCGCTTCCGGGAAATAGCATCACCGGTTATACAGACCTACAATCGTTCCCAGCCAGAATGCCCGTGTTCCTGGGCAAGCTGGCGCACACGTGCAGCCTGTTGACTGATCGTACATCTTAAATACGTATCGATTTGGCGTTGCTTTTCTAAATCGCGTATATCAACGCACTTACATTGTTCCTTAGAAAAGTCACGCTGGAGCCAGTAGCTGATCCATCTGGAATCTACGTCCGACCAACAATACCCCGGTAGATAAATTTCACTGGTATCTGCAAAGCGGAATTCGATGTTGAAAGCACGGGCGAAGAATTGCTCCATCTCCCGCACAAATGCTCGTCGGCTGAAATGCGTGAGGCCTTTGACAGCTTGCTGGCGCTCAAACACACAAATCCAGCACCTCAACGACTCAATACTCGGTATGTAGATGATTTTGTTATGTGCTTGACTTGGCATCGTAATCTCCTCATAGGTTAGTGTTTTCGACTATTTCTTGAAGTTGATGTATGGCCAACAACCTTCGAAAGGCTTTTCTGTTCTCAGAATGAAAATTTTACTGGAGGAGATAACCAATTACGCACAGAAATGTTTTTCAATACAGCAGAAAAGAATTTCGTAGGGAATCTCAGTCTACATAGGCAAGATGACTACGTACTTGCACTCAGAAAATCTTTTCTATGTCATGCCTATTTAGGTGGGGTGTTGCATTAAGGTAAAATGCAAGAACCATGGACTTTGAAGACGAACATGAACTCCCCAATATCCATGAAATTACAGATCACGCTTTTTATTTTTATGCAGCTTGCAGGAAGAAGAGCATTGGTGGTGGGGCAAAACTTATAGGGTCGACCCCAAGGTCGATGTTAAACCATATTAAATGGCTTCAGTGTCTGACGGGGAAAAAGCTTTTAGAAGAAGTGGAGCCTGGCCGGACGATGCAGTTGAGTAAGGCTGGCAAAAAACTTTGCAAGCAAATAATGGAAGATTTTCATACAGCAGTGAAGAATCTCAATGCCAGTAAGATGGATGGAGTTCTTGGCAATTCCTTTGTTGAGGTAATAAAAAACCCATATTGGTCATATCGGCCTTTGAAAAAACAAACCAAAGATTCGCCAACAACTATTCATAATCGTTCTGAGACACCTCAACGAACATCTTCCCCAAATAAAAAATAGGCATAGTTTATGGACCAGCAAAACCCTCAACAAACCAACGATAGTGAGAGATGTTCAATATCTCGTAGAACAACCGCATTGCTTTCATATCCTCCAGAGGAACCGTCAAAAAAGAGAACATCTTCAAAGAACAACAATGAGATTCATGTTCAAGAAGATCTTCCTGATCCATATCCTGATTATCCTATATTAATATCTCGTACAATCATGATTGAAGAAGCTAGGGTAATTGATAGCAAATATCATGTGTCAGACTTACCTGCAACTGGGTTTGATTCAGAGGGAAATCCCTTAAATTATAATACACTGGCTTTCCGAGTTTTCGAGGATGGAGAAGATTGCTTAGACCCGAATGAAGATGCTTTTTTGCAGTTTGGAAATATTCTCTACTATTTTTGCTACGAGCAAGATACTCTTGGGAAAGACCCAAATTTGACTTGGCGAATTCGGTATCCAAGGGGTATAAACGTCAGGAACGAAGTAGAGAAAGTTGAGCCAATGAAAGCCCTTGACAAAAAAAAGATTGATGAAATTTTAGAACGCGCCCTCCGACAGCATGACTTCGAAAGTATTCGAGCTATTTTAAATTATGAAGGCTACGGCATTCCCGTAAGTGAGCCTAATGATATGGAAATTCCTGAACCTCCTAATGACATGGACATAGAAGATGTAGAAATAGAAATGTCTGAAGAGGAATATAATGAATGGAAGGCTCCTATGAAAGACTTTTCATTTGAGCCTGAGGCGGTGTCGCAGGGACGCCAGGAATTCACTAAAGCAATGGCAAAGAATGTGCCTGTTCACCTAGAAAGAGCCATTCGCCAAAGAGACCTAGATACGCTTAGAATGCTTCTTAAGCTATACGGCCATTATCTTTCTTCAAATCAGCCACCTGATCGAGATCGTTCGCTTGGAAGTAATTTAGCGCCTAAGCTTATTTTTTAAAGCCCATTCCTTTGAGCTTTGCGGACAGGATCGCCTAACAAGAAGTATTTAAGCTCATTCTGTCAGCAATCTATCCGCTGTCACAACTCGTCAAACATAAATGCTTTAGAGATTTGGTAACTGTATCGGCCTTAGCCGTAAACGGTGTTTCTTGTTGTTCGTTTATAAATTCAAAGACAACAAGTTTGATCTCACCCCGCGCCAGCGTCGCCGCCGCAAAGCGCCCACGCCTCAGCCCAAATGGACGAAGTAGCATCACGGATCACCAACCTACTAGGATTGGTGAACGATCTTTCCCACCAACAATATTTGTGCAAGCTCTGATTGTGCCGCATCCGAATTTTCCGATGGGCCAAAGTTGGTAGGCGCGAATCCAGCACGATCTATACTAGGACCGAGAGAGAAAACCGAAGTGTCAATTATGAGATTTCTATCGTGTAATTTACTTGGGTCTACTTCGATTAGCTGGTAGTTATCAAACTCTTTCATTGCTATTTCTGAAACCTCGCGTACATTCGAAATTCCAGATTTTGTAGTGACCAGACGAAGCTCAATATTTCTTTCGATGTCTCTGAGAAAAAGATCAAAAAAATTGGTCGGAAGATATCGATCGAAATAGTGCACCCTTGATGAAGCAGTCAAGATCGCATCTTTAATCTTCATATATGCGGTAAAGGGTGTGTTCGCAGGGAAAATCTCTGGCTCCCATTCGACGGGTATCTCAGCCAAACATTCATAGAAATCTTCCTTCGTTCGATCCACTTCATTTTTACAAACCGTTTGAAGTTTATCGGTATCATTCGATTTGGCCGCATCGGAAATGAGATTATTTATGTTCCTAAGAAAGCGCTCCACAGTGTGCGAGATTTTTTGAAACTCTGCATTCATCAAAATATCTGGTCCAAACGACGCCAGTTTTCTGACGGAGCCTCGCCACATCCCATCCCCAGCTTGAACTTTGGCGGCGGCAACCCGATACTGATTTATTGCCGGAGGGGTGTTTGCAACTACCAAATCAACAATGGGCTGGATAAGAATTCCAAACTCCATGACCACTTCGTGACGTTGCCGTGCTTTATTATTCATCAGCTATCTACATTCGCCTAAATATTTGGAGGACTTTGTTTATTATAGCTTTTTCTCTGAGACAGTCTAAGCAAAATTTACTCTCAAATAGGCCCCCCCCGAAAATCGCTTTTTAAAACCCGCGCATTTCTTGCCTAGGATGCGATCGTGACATCCTATCTAATAGGGTGTACCCCAATTGATCGGAACTTCGGCAGTGATTATAAGGCGTTAATGCAAGCTCTATAATTTTGACTCGCCAGACAAGAACAAATCATGTACATTGGATTCGTACTCAGCCAAAATTTGCAGGGCTGTTTTTGTTACGGAAATTTTCTGCCGGGTCATCACCTCCGCAGCAAGCAAAACCCCGATTTCTACATTTTAGAAAAAGCTCGATACGCCCTGTTTCCCGGATTGGAAACACGCCGATGTTATATTTTCCTTATTCATTTGTTTTAACCCATTGCAGATGCGCCCGCTTCATCGTGTGGCGCAAGAAAGATTGCGCCTATCCCATGTCGCTCGATTTTCAAAAATACCTTCCCCTGATCGAAGATTTCGATTTGAGCGAGGCACAAAAGCGGCAATTGCTGGAAACGCTATGGGCAATGATGGAGTCCTTTGTGGATCAGGCTTTTGGAGCCCATCCTGCTCAACATGGCAGCAGTGGACAATCCTTAAACAGGACTTGCAGGACTTTTGGTAACGTCATAGAATCGAACAAGAATTCACCTGCAGATAGATTTAGACTTGCCGTTACTCCCTTCTGGGAGCAGGAGAAGGATTCATAAAAAAAGATGAAAGCTCATACCATGGAAGAAAAAAGAAAGAACGCCAAGGCCGTCATCTACTGCCGCGTGTCCAGCTCCGCGCAGGTCAAAAAAGGGGACGGGCTCGGATCACAGGAAACACGCTGCCGTGAATTCGCCAGGCATAAAGGCTTTGGGGTTGAAACAGTTTTTCATGATGAGGGCGCATCTGGCGGGATCATTGATCGTCCCGGAATGCAATCCATGCTGACATTTTTAAAACGACAAAAAAAGCAGGAATATTTTGTCATCATTGATGACATTAGCCGTCTGGCGCGTGGCATAGACGCGCATATTCAACTTCGCACCTCCATTGGTGCCGCAGGCGGCACGCTCGTATCACCCAGCATAGAATTTGGAGAAGACAGCGATAGTATCCTCGTTGAAAATTTACTCGCCAGTGTCTCGCAGCACCAGCGCCAGAAGAATGCCGAGCAAACCAAGAACCGTATGCAAGCCCGCGTGAGAAACGGCTATTGGCCCTTCTCTCCGGTGGTGGGCTATCGCTACGATAGTGTGCCGGGGCATGTGGGCCGTATGCTGGTGCCCGATGAGCCCGTCGCGTCCGTTGTCAAAGAAGCGCTGGAAAGTTATGCCTCAGGCCGTTTTGATTCCCAAAGCGAGGTCAAACGCTTTCTCGAACGCTCCGCACATTTTCCCAAAAATAAAGACGGGGAGGTCGTGTACCAACGTGTTGATGATTTGCTAAATCGCGTGTTGTATGCCGGATATCTTGATGTGCCCAAATGGGGCTTGTCACTGCATCCGGCCAAACACGAGCCGCTCATCAGCTATGAAACCTATCAAGCCATTCAGAAACGGATGAGGGGGCAAGCGAAGGCTCCGGCCCGCAAGGATTTGACTCAGGATTTTCCCTTGCGCGGGTTTGTCACCTGCGGCGCGTGCGGCCATCCCATGACCGCCTGTTGGTCAACAGGAACGGGTGGGAAATACCCCTATTATCACTGCCACTCAAAAGGGTGCATTGATTACCGCAAATCCATCCGAAAAGAAAAGATGGAAGAAGAGTTTGAGAAGTTACTGTTACAGATGCGGCCTTCGCGCAATCTGTTTTTTGTGGCCAGCACCATGTTTCAGGAGTTATGGACACAGCGCCAGGCCATGGCGCAACAGGACGGGGTTTCACTCAAGTCTGAAATTCGTCAGATCGAACGGAAGGTCGATCAATATTTAGACCGGATTATTGCCACAGAACAAACGAGCGTGATCACCGCCTATGAAAATCAGATCAATAAACTGGAAGAACAAAAGGTCGCACTCACCGAAAAAGTGAACAATTGCGGTCGTCCGCTCCAACCTTTTGATGAGACGTTTCGAACTGCCATGACATTTTTGGCAAACCCGCAGAAACTCTGGAGTTCTGACCGGATTGAAGACAAAAGAGCAGTGCTCAGAATGGTGTTTGCGGAGAAATTACCCTACCGGAGAAATGAGGGGTTTCGAACTGCCCAAACCTCGCTTCCCTTCACGCTTTTGCAGGGATTGGAGGGGGGTCAGTATGATGTGGCGCGCCCGGAGAGACTCGAACTCCCAACCCTCGGTTCCGAAGACCGATGCTCTATCCATTGAGCTACGGGCGCGTAGGCTATCCTTTATACATTGCTCAACCCAACCCGTCAACCAACAGACCAGACCACATCATCATCCACCGTCTCTTGTTATCAAACAAACACGACGACACTTGATCTCTTCTTTCGCGCACTTCGCGATATTTCTTAGGTAAATTGACGCCAAATCAAAGCTCAGAGTAAGGTACGCCATTCATCGAATCATCGTGAGAGGAACGTATTCTTATGTCAGAGACAAGCCCGCAAGAGAATCCACCATTGGCGACCGCCATTCTTCAAGATGTCTACACCATTCTCACCAACCCCAAAGGATTCTATCGCCGCATGCCGAAGGCTGGAGGATATGGCGACCCAGTTACGTTTGTCTTGGTCATTGCCGTGGTGACCGCGGTAGGGATGGCGGTCGTTTCCCTCTTTGGACTTGGGACTGTTGGCGAAGCGATGGCGGTGGGTTTTGGCGGAATTATTTTTATTCCTATCATGACATTGGCCTTAAGTTTTCTCGGTGCAGGTATTGTGTTTGCCGTATGGAAAATTATTGGTTCACAAGAACCATTTGAGGCAGCGTATCGATGCATGGCCTATGCCGCGGCTTTGTATCCTATCACGGTGGTGGCCAGTCTGATTCCTTACCTCGGCTCGATTATTGGAATTGTCTGGTGGACCTATCTCATGATTGTTGCAACAACCGAGGTTCATCGTCTACCGCAAAAAACAGCTTTTGTTGTCTTTGGAATTATAGGGATTTTCTTTGTGTCCACCAATCTTAGTAGTGAGATTGTGGTGAGGCGCATGTCCTCTGATATTGAGAATGCGGGAACCAATCTCCAGCAGTTGGAAAAGACGACTCAGGAAACATCAGAATAAAAACCTTGAACAGGATTTGAGTACGTGAAAAAATCCAGGACGGAATTCGACAATGTTCTCGGATGAATCTCATTCGCGCATCATGAAATTAATCATGAATTCTCTGCACCCTCATTCACTCTCTCCATTCCAATTTTTCACATTTGCAATCATGTCCCCAATTCCGTCCTAACCGCCGAACAGCTTGTAGCCTTTCACTGCCCAGCTAGGACTGCGTTCTCTTTCTCTAAATCCACAGCGAAAAACACACGTGAATGTATTTGAGCCTTATGGTGAGTTAGGCTAGACTTGCAAAATATATTTTTTCTCATCAACTGTCATAAGGGGTGGAATAATGATTGGACGAATTGAAGGGTTTGATCAATTATTGGATGAAGGGTTTGCAGAACTTCGTCTTCGCTTGAAAGATCGCGTCAGAGAAAGGCGAGTTTCACGTGAACAAGCGGCAGATATCTTACCACTCATTCGTGATTTGAATTTTCCTGCTTTGATGATGTTTGTAGCCAAAGGGACAGACACCAAAGGCAGTGGGAAAAGTAAAAAAATTTCATCATTTGATATTCGTGACTCGAAAGCCATTCGTGCCGCTCTGAAACGTGTTCCCTTACCGGCCGGCTTGAAGCCAAAAGAAGCGCAACTAGCTATTGATCTGCTTCTCACAGGACAATTCTTTGGTGATGTGGCTGATGCCACGGCCGCTGCACTCCATCTCATCCCCGACCTACCCATTTCGGTTGTTCGAGATGTCCGTTCACTTCCGAGACTGCCGATTCGGCTCGTCATTGCCATTAAACGAGACTTAATTTCGGTGCCAAGCCGAGTCCGTTTAGTGAAACAAGACCTCCTGGATAACGGCAAGCTTGATCGTCAACCCGTAATCTTGAACAACACGGTGAAGGTTATTTTTCAACAGGCTGCACCCTTTCAAATCGCCCAAACTCTTCAGACACTCTTGGGCAATGAAACTGTGCGTTTAGCGATTATCATCTACGCCAGATCTGAGGGAATTCAACTTAGTCAGAAAGAACTCGATGCCGTTCAAGAGGCGCTCGATCCCAACGACCCTGACTTGGGTGCGCTCGTTTTTCCAGCATTTGAACGATTTCGAAAAGATATTGGCCTGTCAAACGGGTTGAAGATGTTGGAACGGCTGGTTTTGTAAACGGGAACAAACGTATCTTGTATCTCGTCGCTCGCACCTCGTATTCCGTGAGAAGAGTCTTCTGCCTTTTCTTCACGAGATACGCTTCACGCTACACGAAGGATGCTTCACGTTCTTTACTGAGCTTTACGAGCAACAAGCGACGCATTTCGGCACCAGCGTCGAGTTTGGAGAACAAAGCTCGTCGACTTTTTCAACATTCCCCAAAGTTGAAAAGGGCATTAGTAGGAAGTGGGAGGCGGGAGTTCGAGCTCCGGTTTGTTGGCTTCCGGCAACAGTTTATGGAGACGGCGATACAGCTCTTGGATCCGTTGCTGCCCTGCTTGGGTCGTTGCGATTTTCTTATCTTTGTGAATCTCGACTAATTGCTCTACCGCTTGCTGGAGTGGAGGAACTGCATTAAAGACTTTTCCGGTTTCGAACGCTTCCAGTGAATCAATGAAAAGCGGACTCAGGCTCTTAAAGGTTGTTCCGGCTCGATCACGGAATCGATACACGATATCCTCATAGGACTCCACGGCTTCTTCGGTTGGGCGAATTCCGCCCGGAATCGACATAAACGACTGAGCCGGAACTTTCGCTGAAAACGTGGCGAGAGCCGCAACCAATTCCCCTAAAATATCGATGACTTGCGAAGATTCTAATTCTTTAGGTTTTTCCATTTTTCCAATATCCCTTACTTCTCTTGAACATCTTTATTTCTCGTTCCGTTCAGTCGAGCGACGGTCCGCCGTAGACGTGGCGTTTCGCAGACCTTCCATCACCCCAACTATATCCAGAGGCAATGGGGCTTGCAAGAGCAATTCTTTTTGAGTTGCAGGATGAACAAAACCCAACACCTTCGCATGAAGCATCACACGGGGAACCACAATGTCTTGCACCGCCATCACTTTTTTCCCGCCATATGTGGCATCACCCAAAATTGGACAGTTCAGAGAATTGAGATGTACACGCAGTTGATGGGTTCGGCCGGTGCCGGGAATCAATTCCAAGTGACTCGCACATTTTCCAAACCGCTCAAGGACTCGGTACATGGTCAGCGATTCTTTCGGTCGCGTCGTCCGAGCGGAAAACTTCTTTCGATCTTTCGTGTCCCGGCCAATGGCTAATGCAATCCGACCTTGGTTGGCTTTAGGTTTTTCCCACACAACAGCTTCATAGACTCGCTTAATGCTATGTTGCTTGAACTGCGACGCAAGGGATCGATGGGCCTGATCGTTTTTAGCGACCACCATAACCCCAGTCGTATCTTTATCCAATCGATGGACTAGTCCAGGACGTTCCTTTCCGCCAATATTTGAAAGATTTCCCTCACGCTGCACCATATGATGCAAGAGCGCATTCACTAACGTCCCGCTCCAATGTCCAGGGGCAGGATGAACCACAAGCCCGGCCGTCTTATTAATAACGAGTAATACCTCATCTTCATACATCACTTCGACCGGAATGTCCTCAGGCTCTATTTCTATGGGTTCCGGACGAGGAACCGTGAGAACAATTCGATCGCCGGGCTTGATCTTATGACTTGGCTTGACTGATTGCCCATCAACGGTAATATGGCTCTCAAGGATAAGACGTTGAAGAGCGGTTCGTGAGAAATACGGATCTCGATTGGCAAGAAAATGATCAAGCCGCTTCGTGGATTCCCCAGGAGTCACAATAATTTCAGTTCGCATTTCAACGTGCGGCATGACAATTCCCTCAAAATACTGAAATCAACATTTTGTGTAGTACGATCAGAGCAGAAGCTTTTTATCCTGGAGTGTTCTCTATGAACATCACTGAAGCTCAATGTGCTGAATTACGACTGCCTTTACTCATTGTCTCTAAACACCAGAAAAAATTTCGAACAATTCTAGAAAGCATTCTACTAGGCTATCCTCCATCCGTCATCTATAAGTTGCTCCAATACACTTCATGATCAGACAACCACCACGTCCTATAGCTTTTAACTTTTTCTCAGTACCTATGATCTGACGCCTGCTGGCTCTAGCCGTGCCACGACTCTTTCATATAGTTGACATGTGTTCTTGCGTTTGACCAGGCATGTGCATTCCGTGAGAAAGAATGAGGTTTCGCTAGAGTCCGTTGAGTGAGCGCCTCTCATACTGGGCGGGCTTGTTTGAGCGAAGCGAGTTTGCCCGCCCTACCAAACGGGGTTCATCTCATCCGATGAACCTGGCCTGGGCGTTCATGGTTTTGGGTCCTTTTGCCGAAACAAAAGGGCCTCGGCTGCCGGGACGAACCCCGGCAGAGAGCAAAAACCTAGGACGATAAGAAATGCATACGATGAATAAGGGAATGGGAATGAGCCATGTTCTTGAGCCAAAGCTCTTCTGACACTATAGCAATCTACAAACGTTCCAAACAGGAACATACAACCATCTAGGGCACCGGTAAAAACTTATGTGGTTTCGCTATGGAATCTTGGAACCATTTCCAACGCAATGACACCAACTCCCAGTGGGCGGATTGAAGGACACCGGCTGAAAACAAGATCTGTTTGTCAAAGGAACGATAGGAAGCACAAGTCAGCAGATGATGACCGAACCGAATATTGTGTGTACAGGAAGGAAAGTACCGATTAGGCTCCAGATGAACCCTGTTGTTCTCGCATCGTCCGTTGGACAATCGAGGCAATTTCCTGACGAAACGCTTCGTGATCCTCAAGCGCTGCGCTAACTTCCGGCGATAAAAACCCTTTTCCTGAAGCATGTTGGAGAAGGTCTAAGTTTCCTCGGAAGTTCACTTCTAAGAGAAGTGGGCCCTTGTCAGAAATTGCCACATCGAAATGCAACAAGCGTAAACCAGGAAGAAGTCGAGCGGCTGTGAGACACAGATCTTCCACTTTTTCCCAATCAGGAATCCTGAGAGGCCTCAGTTCAGCACCGGTATCAGGATGAGTCGAAATCTGCGTGAATTCTCCATCGGTGGCTTGCCCGATTACTCTGTAGACATCACCTGTCGTGACATCAACCGAAGCTAACAAATTCCCAGTCCGACCATGTTGGAAATTATCAATAATATTACTACCCGTTGGAATTTTCCAGACAGCACGGCAAAGCTGAGGGCCGTACTTTGTCATAATCACCACTACGCGCAGGGTTGAAGACCGTGAGCCACATCGAATCGCCAGATCAGGGTGAGGCTTGAACACATCCTGAAAAATTTGCCCACCGGATAATTTGGTTTCGAGACCCTCGATAAATTCAGAAATCGATGACTGTGTACCATTGGCGAACACGACAGAATCATCTTGCGGACAATAGGAAGATAAGTAGTGAGCGCCACGCCCAAAATTTCCATGACTCGGTTTGACAAAAATGGGATAGACAGCTTGGCTTTTGAGATAGGTGGTCAGCGTTTCCTGAGAAGAAAATGTCGGAATTCCTTTAATAAACCGACCGTTCATGTCAAAAATCGCTTGGATACGCGGATAGGGAATTCCTGCTCCCTCCATAAATGTATAAAACACAATCTTGTCGAGAGACAGTCCACCCCATTCAACTTTATTAAAGGTATTATTAATGAACGATTCGCTATTCCATCCAATAAACTCTTCTTTTGCTGACACGTCATACCGCTGATCATCAAATAATCCATAATCAAAGTACTCCGAAGGGCCAATCTTCCCACGAGACCGATGCAGGCGCACAATCTCCATCGCCTGTGCGAGAAGACCCTTTCCACTCTGACTCTTTGCCTGTCTGGCGCGCGCGAAGATCGCAGCAACATTCATTCGAATCTCCTTCAAATCGTAAAAACGAGAGAACCTGAGGTGTTATGCACTCTGGTCAGCTCTATCTCCAGAACGGTTATCCACCGACATGAGTTTCTTCCGGCTTACCCCCAAAGACATTTTTGGCAAGCACAATGCTCATATGGCGAAAGTAGTTAATGTGATACATCGTACGAAAGTCATTCGTCCATTTATCTGTCCATCCTTCGTTCACACGACCATAGGTTTCCACATATTCGATTTCTTTGTCGTTGAACAATCGTTTTAAAATTTCATATTGAAGAATAAAACCAGGCGAGAGATGTCGATAGGTTTCATCATAGGCCATCTTTAAAAAGACGATCATGCCATTTCGTCGAAGACAGATTTTTTGGGCGACAGGTTTTTCATTAAATCGTAGAGTGTAGATCACACCTTCGTTGGCTTGACACATCTTCTCTAGCAGATGTTGATAAAACTGCCCTTGAACATTATCGGACGTCACCGCCGTGCCTTCTCGACCCTTCCAGCCTGATTCTTCCAATCTCCCATATTCCTGTATCCCACGCTGCATGTCTTCAGGAGCCTGCAGGACATCGACCGATGGACACAGTCCCTCTCGTTCTAACCGCCGCAAACGTTTTCGGACATTCCCTCTGAGGTCGTTGGCTCTCTTATTCCAATATGGTTCAAAGTCTCCATGTATTGGTATTCGTGCCGTTTTCATATAGCTCTTTACTTCGACTCTCTCGTGCGTTTCGACAGAATCAAACACACCAAAGTGAGGATCTTGCTGCGTGACACCTAAGCCCAATGCATAGCCTGGAAGACTTTTCAATATTCCTCTCATTTGCTCTTCGAGATTTGTTGGATTTCCGAGAAGAATCGGCCCAATCGGTGCCTGAGACGGTTGAAACGTACTCCACATTCCTAACCCAACATTCTCTACCAAAACCATTCCAGGGTATTCTCGACTATTAGAAATACCCAATAAGGTCTTCTCATTTGAAAAGTATTTGACGAGTGCTTCCCAAAACTTCGAATCAAGTAACACATGGTTATCGATGTTTGCGTTCAGGTTATCCCACTGTTCTTGGTAGCGTTGAAAAACCTCGTGCCCTTTATAAAAAGTCCAATTCATGAATCGTCAACAAAGAAGAAAGAATGAGGTTGAATGGGAAATAACTGAAATGCCCAATCCGATCGATAGAGAAATTTCTCGAAGACAGCGCTCGAAACAATCAAGAGCTCATACTCTATGAGATCGACTCATTTCCTGAAAAAGTTGAGGGCTTTCTGAGCAGTCGTGGAATGTTATGGAGATCGGAATAAGAAGTGTGAGCGTTCCTTAGACCAAAATATGGGGAGGGGCCATAAAACCATCGAATTTCGAGTCCCATTCAAACCCCAATTGCGTACATCGGTCACAGAGGTATTGGCGTGGACAGGTCTCTAACGTGCAGGTGACATGATCCAGTTGCGCGAGGAAAATTCGAGAAAGGTGATCGCTCGTCCTGCCTTTGAGTAAGACGAGATCCCCAGGACCTAACTCATCCTTTAAAAACAATGCGGCTTCTGCAACGGTAAAAAACGAATGAACGCGTTCTGGCAACATCCCGGCATTTAGCGCAGCGCGGCTGGCATAGTGACTTCGTTCTCCAACAAATATCGCCCAATCTGCCACTTGAGGTGCCTGACGACCAAGGCGACGAGCACGGTCGCGAGGGCTCAAACTTGAATCCGAAAAATCACTGACCACGATAAACTTTCGCTCCGCAATCGCCCGTTCCATGGCAGAGAATGCCGTCTGAAAGGTCGTGATTGAACCATTCCACTCATCTCGAATAATCGTGGCGCCATTCGGTAAGGTCACGGGCTGCATCCGCGCCCAAAATGGCTGAATCGCTTCAATGGCTTGAACGGCATCGGCTAACGGAACCCCACAAGAAACGCCGGTTGCCAGGGCCGCAAGAATCGAATCCACCCAATGGGTCCCAATAAATGCGGTATGAACTTTTTGGGTCTCACCACGGTGTTGTACCTGAAGTTCAAGACGTTCCGGCCATTGTGAATTAATATGAGAAGCCCGAAACTCGGCATCTTCGCCTGTTCCAAACAGACAGGTCTCGAAAGAACCTAACGCACGCATGGCTGCAACGTTTGGATCATCGCCATTAAGAATGGCACGCTTCTTCGCTCCCAAAGTACGAACTAATTCAGATTTTTCTTTGACGATATTTTCTATGTTCTTAAATGTATTCGAATGACAGAGTTTTACGCCAAGCATGACCACGATATCAGGCCGTAGAATCTTGACCAGATGCTTCATGTCGCCGGGGGCCTCAATCGCCGTTTCAATCACCGCAAACCGATGCCATGGGCGGACACTCAAAATCGTTCCCGCCACACCTCCGAATCTATACGCATTCCACGTCCCGGATGTTTTGGCCGTGAGGTATTTTGAGGATAGAATTGCTGCCAAGAGTTCCTTCGTGGTTGTTTTTCCCGTACTGCCAGAAATGGCAATAATGGTGGTTCGAAATAACAGAAAACGCCAGAGATACGCGGATGGGTATCGGAGTCGACTCACCGTTTTTTCCCATAACCGAATACAGGGATAGCGAAGGCGAAGGATTTTTTTGATGATTTCAGGCAACCGCATATTCGATAGAGAGCATATTCCAGTTCAATGGCATGGCATTTCTACCAACCACTATCAACGACTCCAAATAACTTCCAATGGTGCCTAGGCCACGGTTGTTGCACGCCAGTGGTAGAACTGCATGGGCAGCCAATGTTGAACTCTGATTTCCCACTGAAGTGTTAATTCAAAGTAGCCTAGACAGCGTAAGACTCTAGCGAATTTAAATAAGTTCCAGTCAAGCTAGCCCTTGGATACGATCGTTCCAAAGACCAAGCTTTATTGATGGACAAACAATAATGACGACTTAGTAATCATTTTGGTGCCGGCATGACAGGTATCTAAGTAACCCAGCGTCATGACCCACATCAAACATTGACAGTTCATGGAATCGGCTATAGGCCCCAAACATCGGAAGTTATTTGAAACGGTTATAGGAAAGGATTAATACTTCCTATCGACCGAGCCGAAGAGACTCTTTAGAACTTTTCCATTTTATATTATTGAGCGTTAGGACCGTTCTCAGTCCGATATGATCCATTGAGATAAAAATGGATTCGTTGTTCGTGTCACCTTGTTCAATCGAACGCTCAAACTATTCCTGATTCGGAGACCAATATTATGTGCGGAATATTTGGAATTCTCCATCATCAGCATGACACCGTTCCAGACAAGTCAAAGCTCGAGAAGACGGCTCTGCTTCTTGAACATCGAGGACCAGATTCTTACGGCATTCATGCCGACACCGGCATCGGTCTTGTTCATACTCGACTGTCATTGCTTGATTTGCAGGCACGGAGTAATCAACCTTTTTGGGACCCCCAGGGCCGCTATGCGCTGGTGTACAACGGAGAAATTTATAATTTTAAAGAGATGAGAGAAAGGTTAGAACGTCGAGGCCATACATTCAGGACAACGAGCGATACTGAAACGTTGTTGCAATGTCTTATGACAGATGGTGTGGAAGAAACACTACCGACTCTTGAAGGGATGTTCTCATTTACGCTCTATGACAAATTAGAGCAGACGCTCACCCTTGTTCGTGATCGGTTCGGCATGAAGCCACTCTTTATTTGTGATACCAATGAGGTATTTCTCTTCTCGTCTGAGATCCAAGCTATGCGACCGTGGCTCACCTTCACTCCTGACAAACTCTCCATTTCATCATTTCTCTTTGGATTTGGTGGACCTACAAAAGGCCACACCTTTTTTCACAACATCACGAGTCTTTCTCCCGGTACGATACTGAGAATCAAAGCGGGTCATGCCAGTCACACCAGTCCGTTCTTTTCTATGACTGACTTTTGGGATCAAACTCAAGCCAATCGCTTGCAAAATCTAAAGCCGAAAGAGTTGGTCGATGAAATAGAGGAATTATTGTTAGAAAGTGTGAGAAAACAATTATTGGTAGCCGATGTGCCCGTTGGAGCCCTGTGTAGCGGTGGGGTTGACTCGTCGTTGATCATGGCCATGGCAGCAACTTTTCACAAAAACCTTGCTATCTTTCACGCCAATATTGAGGGACCGAACAGTGAGTTGGAGGCCGCCACTCGGCTCGCTGAACACTTGGGGTTGGAATTGAACACAGTAAATGTACATGATCAGGACTTTATCGATAGCATGCCAGATGTCATTGAACATTTTGGACACCCCTACTATGAATGTCCTCAGTCTATCCCCATACTGTTGGTTTCTCGATTAATTCACAGTCATCGCATTAAAGCCGTCTTATCTGGAGAAGGCTCCGATGAATGCTATTTAGGCTATAATTGGGTCGTACCAAATATTCAACAATGGCGGCACTATATTAAAGACATAAGTAAAAGACTCCTACGATTCACCGGAGCAACATTGTCCTCCAGACAAAATCGCAACATAAACATTCATGAATTGATACTGGGATTACATAACCGATTTGAAGTGAATCTGGAAAATGATGAAATCGACGAGCTGAAACAATTAACCAACTGCACGACATTACACAATAGTACGACCAAATCATTAAAATTACTCAACTATGGTCTACGAGGCTTACTTCATCGCAATGATTCAATGGGCATGGCCGCAAGCGTGGAGTCCCGATTTCCTTTTCTTGATACCAAATTAGTTCAGCTCGCGGTAAATGTTCCTTATAAGCACAAGGTCCGATTTTCACCAACAACTCTTGATACTAATCACCTCTTTTTTTGTGATAAATGGATACTCAGAGAGGTGGCCAAGAGGTATTTGCCGCCAGATCTGAGTCATCGATCAAAAAGACCATTTTCTGTTGATGCCTATCGTCGTTCAAAAATCTCCTCAGATTTTTTTGACAAGTCCTTCGTCTCGGAGCTATTTGGCCTCTCTTCACGAGAACGGACATATTTAGCTGACCGCATCTCTGGAAGCCCGACCTTGAAGACAAAACTTATTCAATTGGAAGTCTGGGCACACATTTTCTTAAAGAATGACTCGAAAGAGTCAATTCTCAACACCCTGCAACGAAATATTTCTGTGACGGCTGTTTAAAGAAAATGGACGCAGAAGGTAGGAGAAGGTAGGAGCCTGAAAGGAAGCTTATTAGGAAAGAGAGTGACGCTGTTTCAGACGACCTGCAATTTTTTGCCGCAATCGAGCTTTTTCGAGACTAACCTGTGCTTCTTTTACTTCTGAAGGAAGTCCGCCACGTTCCAGCTGTTGCTCAGCTTCTCGGACGGCTTCTTCAGCACGTTCAACGTTGATATCTTCGGCCTTTTCGGCTATCTCGGCGAGAATGGTCACTTTCTTCGGAGTCACTTCAGCAAAGCCCCAGAGAACAGACATAAAATGCGTTTCTTCGCCAATACGATAGTGCAATTCACCGATGCGTAGCGTCGTCAGAAAATGACAATGTCCAGGGAGGACACCAAAATCACCTTCGCTCCCAGGTGCAGAAA
This sequence comes from Nitrospirales bacterium, assembly GCA_021603905.1. GTDB lineage: Bacteria > Nitrospirota > Nitrospiria > Nitrospirales > UBA8639 > JAGQKC01. The sequence continues at coordinate 35 of BQIU01000012.1, read as the reverse complement.
CATAATCGACTTCTTGACTCAACAAACGATGGTCG
>BQIU01000011.1 GCA_021603905.1 Nitrospirales bacterium | reverse complement strand
AGATGATTCGTATAGCTTAACATTTTTTCGAAAATAAGGCGCGCTTCGGTGAGTCGACCGGCTCTCGTCAAGGCTTCAACCAGCCAGAAGGTACATAAGCTGAAGGTCCCTTCTTCGCCTTCAAGTCCGTCAGAGGCGGCTTTTCCCACTTCATATCGATAGACGAGGCTTCCAAGGGCTAGTTGTTCTAAGGTTCGATCAATCGTTGAAAGCATACGCGGGTCTGTTGGTGAGACGAAGAAGACGAGCGGCATAATGAGGTTGGACGCATCGAGAGCTTCACTGCCATATGACTGCACAAACGCGCCGACTTTAGGGTTCCAGCCTTTCTCCATGACATCGGTATAGATGCGATCGCGTTCTGCCATCCATCGGGCCCGATTCCCTGGATAGCCTCGGCTATCGGCAAGGCGAATGCCTCGATCGAGGGCAACCCAGCACATGACTTTTGAATAGACGAAATGTTTACGTCCGCCACGCACTTCCCAAATGCCTTCATCAGGCTGTTCCCAATTTTCACAAACGTAGTCCAATAAACGACAGAGATTGACCCATAAATCATACGAGATGGGAGAGCCGTGTTTATTATAAAGATACACGGCATCCATGATCGTGCCGTAAATATCTAGCTGAAGCTGACTGGCTGCGGCATTGCCGATACGGACCGGACGTGAACCGCGATGTCCATCAAGGTGCGTCAGTTCTTCTTCAGCGAGATCCCGTCGTCCATCAATTCCATAAACAAGTTGGAGGGAGCCGTCTGGATTGAGTTCATGGCAGCGTGCGTTGAGCCAATCCATAAACCGAGCGGCTTCAACCGTGAATCCCAGACGAAGCAAGCCGTAGAGTGAAAAGGCGGCATCGCGTATCCAGGTATATCGGTAGTCCCAATTACGTGGGCCGCCAATGTGTTCAGGAAGACTTGTGGTCGGGGCGGCGACGATGGCTCCGGTTGGGGCGTAGGTGAGGAGTTTGAGCGTAAGCGCGGAACGATGCACCATTTCACGCCAACGGCCGTCATATTGACACTGTCCTAGCCATCGTTGCCAAAACGCCGATGTATTTTGAAAAGCTTCATCTCCAGTTTCGGGATTCGCCAGTAAATCGGTTTTCCCATTGTTTTCAGCAAATTCGAGAAAAAACGTGAGGCTTTCGCCTTGCTTGACCACGAATTCTTTGTAGGCCATTCCTTCTCGAACTTTTAGGGGAATGGGGCTGACGAGTCCAACGGTGCTGGTTGCTGTTCGAAAGATGGCACCTTTTCCAACGATTTCTGCCGTATGCGTATCGCGGCCATAATTGAACGCAGGCTCACATTCCAAACGGAATCGAACTTTCCCGCGAACAACCGACACCATTCGGATGATTTGATGCCGTCTTGGACGGTACCCGGGTTCGTCTGATTCCACCGGCATAAAATCGGTGAGCTCTCCGACGCCGTCGTCCTGTAGGAATCGCGTGAGTAAGATATTGGTTTCCGGCAGGTACATTTGGCGGGTATTGCCTTCCTGCACCGGAGCGATCTTGAAATGTCCGCCAGCTTTGTGGTCAAGGATGGATCCAAAAAGACTTGGAGAGTCAAAATGCGGGAGGCAGCACCAATCAATGGAGCCATCAAGACCGACGAGTGCGATCGTATGAAGATCTCCGATGATGCCGTAGTCGCCAATATTTTTGTAAGCCATGATATATCGATGCTCACTATAGCAGTGAAATTTTCAAAATACCATATATAGTGTGGTTCATTTTTTTTGGCACTATATTCAGGCGTCGCAATACGGCCACTAGGGCATATTGGGTTTTACCCCCTCGTGCCTTTTTTCGCCTGTGTTATCTTCGCCAGGCGAATGTTCAAGGGATGGGGCCTGGCAATGATGAAGAAGCGTCGAATTCTCCTAGACTCGGATGTCAATCGTATGTCGAGGGCCCTTGCCGGGTTGACGAGTTTTTGTCGATTTTTCAGGGGTTGATGGTTTTTTGTCACGTGGTTTGCGACGAAAATATCCCCCCTTCTGCCCGGCATCACGATCGCCGATGGCAGTCGTCGTTCGATGTTGCGGAAAACTCACAGGTGTCGTTGTTCCAATGTCCATAACCCACCTCCTCCGTGAAGTAGTAATTAAATGGAATGGGTACGATTCCTACTCTTATCATAATGTATCGGAAGAATTGTAAAAAAACCTAAGGGAAAGGTTCTTGACGAGTAGAGAACTCGACGATTTGGTTGAAATGTGACAGTTAGTTAAACCTTCAAGCCTATTTTTTGTCTAGCCGTTTCCAAAGAACATTTGCACTTATGGAAGTGTCGTCTCGTGCCGTGTTAGCTGGATTCATTCGGTAAGAAGTTATTTCGTTTTGCTAGAAATAGGTCTGTGGATTGTATGGTCGGTTCTTATGGCATGATGCCGGATATGTGAATTCAAGCCTTCACCCGTGACAGAACCTTCAATCGTCCGTATAATCCGTACCATGAAGGGTCATGTCCTCCGAGCTCCCTCCGCATTGAATGATGATCTGCTGAAAAAGACACTTCAGGCAGATCTTCCGTTTTCCGCACAGTTTGTTGAATGTCACCCGTTAGCCGGTGATGCATCCAACCGCCGTTATTATCGACTGACTCTGGCAGAGGCCCCGGTCGACTCTCTCATTCTCATGCAATTGGCCGACCCGGAAGGGTTTAAGGCGTCGGAAGAAGCTGTGAGCGGATCAACTCAGGACCTAACCGAGCTTCCTTTTTTGAATGTCCTGACTTTTCTTCGATCACTCGATATTGTGGTTCCGGCTTTATACTACTTTGATGAGCTGGCTGGGTTATTGTACCTGGAGGATTTTGGCGATTTGACTTTGACTGAAGCCTGCTCAACAGCAGATCCGGCTAGGCGTGAACAGCTCTATGGTCAGGCGATAGATACCTTGGTGCAGATTCATCTTCGTGCCTCTTCTCATGAGCAATCCTCCTGTCTTGCCTTCGGACGGTCATTTGATGTTCCGTTGTTGATGTGGGAGTTTGAACATTTTCTGGAATATGGTGTCGAGGCTCGCCAGGGGAAGCCGTTGGGCGATGCTGCGGCTCGTCAGATACGTGATGTGTTTCAAACCATGGCTGAGTACCTCGTAGCGCAACCTCGAGTGTTTACGCATCGTGATTATCATTCACGCAATCTCATGGTTGATGGAGAACGATTGGGAGTGATTGACTTCCAGGATGCCTTGCTTGGGCCGGCGACCTATGATTTAGCGTCTTTGCTTCGAGATTCCTATATTGCACTTCCGGAACATCTGATTGACCAGATGATTGATCGCTATGTTCAGGGGATGTGCGCAGGAGTGGGGCGTGCCAAACAGGGTGAGTTGTTGCTCACAGATCCTGTCGCCTTTCGTCGACTATTCGACTACACAAGCATTCAACGTAATCTCAAGGCCGCAGGTCGGTTTGTCTATATTGATCGTGTGAAGCAGAACTCCAAATTTCTTGCAGATATCCCACGCACATTAGGATATGTGCAGAAGAATCTGACGAAATACCCTGAATTGCGTACTCTTTTGAGCCATCTCTCCCCTCATGTGCCGGAATGGCAATAACCGATCATAGCCAACGTTTATGAAAGCAATGATCCTTGCAGCAGGGTTGGGTACTCGGTTACGACCGTACACGAACACGCTGCCCAAACCGTTGTTGCCCGTTGGCGGAATTCCCCTCATTGTCTGGAACCTTTTCCTCCTTCGGCAGTATGGCATTGATGAGGTCATGATCAATCTCCATTACTTGGGACATATGATTCAGCAGGAGTTGGGTGGTGGAGCTCAATGGGGAATGCAGTTATCCTACTCACAAGAGCCAGTGATTCTTGGGACGGGTGGGGGGCTGAGGAAGGCCGAGGCCTTTTTTCAAGGAGAAGACTTTCTCGTATTGAATGGTGATACGCTGACTGAACTCGACCTCGGTGAAGTCCAGAGAGTTCATTCCGCCAGCCAGGCCCGAGCTACGATGGTATTACGAGATGATCCTCACGTCGAACAGTGGGGCGTTGTCGAAACATCGAACGATAATCATGTGTTAAGCATTAATGGACAAGGTCTACCTGATCACCATCATCCTTCCGAAATACTCAAGCGCATGTTTGCTGGAATCCATATCTTGAATCCTTGTATTTTGTCTCATTGTCCGGTTGGCCGCTCTTCATCCATTATCGATGCGTATGTCACAGAGCTACAAAGGGGAGCGACGATTATGGGGTATCTCCATTCCGGCTATTGGTCTGATATTGGGACTCCTCAACGTTACGAACAAGCTCAGCAAGATGTCGATGCCGGGCGTTTGTCCTTGGCTTCTCGCGCGGTTGGGTGATGCCTCGGGTAGATGTTTAGTCCTGAATCGTATAAGGTTTTAATGACGTATGCGAAAAATGAATCGATGGCACGTGTTTGAGGATAGTTCGAATAGGGGATTGACTTGGAATGGAACGCTCAGCCTATAGACAAGAATGACGTGAGATATTTACCAGTGTAATATGAGTATTCAGATGCAGGTTTCTTCCTTAGATAAATATAAAGCAAGGCTTTCGCGGCTTCTTCAGGCGTTGGAGTCTCAGGATGTCCCATTATCTTCGTCTTTAGAAGAATCCCTCACTCTGGCCTGTAAGCAATTAGAGTTGGTTTTAGAAAAGATCCCTCAATCATCAGAGTCCGACCAGGATTTAATGACTCATGGGCCATTCCATCTTGAGGGAAATGGCTCATCCCTGTCGTTTGGTCAACCCGTACAAGAGATCTTAAATTGTATTCCTGATAGCCATATTGTCACCTCCTCCGATGGCATTATTCACATGGCCAATCAACAGGCGGCTCGGCTGTTTCGGCTGACTCAACAGCAGTTGGTGGGCCGTCCCTTAGCATACATGATGAGTGAAGATAATTGGACGAATCTTTTGCAACGTCTGCAAGCGTTAAATGGCAATGTGCAAAATTGGCAAGGAGAGTTCCAGGTTTTTCCACATTCGCAATCTCCCCGTTCCGTTGTTTGTACACTGTCAGCTCTTCGAGATACCGATGGACAGTTGGTTGGTGCGCACTGGCTGCTCTGGGATGTGACCGAACATCGTCATGGGATCATCGCGCAAGAATTTTCCAATGAACTGATCCAATTACTTCTATCAGGTATGACCTTCCGTCAAGCGTTATTCATTCTCTGTCGTCGCTTGGTTGAGACCTTTGGGTATCCATTGGTGTGGATTGGGACCCAGGAAACTGAAGGTTCGATGTGTTCCTTTGCTCATGACGGTGATTCGTGTGTGACGTCCCTGCAACGTCTTGAACGATTAAATGATCCGAATAAGCCGCTGAGTGTCGTGAGTGAAGCGATCCGTCTGAAGACCACTCAATTGCTGAAACGTGACGATACGAGTGATCTTCAGGGTGTGCAATGGCTTCGTACTCAGGGGTTTCACTCACAGATTGTTGTGCCATTGTCAATCGATGAGCGGGTGTTGGGAGTCTTAACGATCTGTTCTCATCAGCCAGATGAATTTGAGCCCAGCATTATCAGTTGGCTGGAGCAACTTGGCTTGCATATCAGCAAAGCGATGTTTGTCTCCCAAAATTATGATCATTTGCGTCTTCAGGGTAAAGCGTTGAATTATGCCGAGCATGCCGTCTGCATTACCAATCCAGAAGGGCGCATTGAGTGGGTGAATGATGCGTATTGTCGCATGAGTGGCTACGAAGTCGCAGAAGTCATCGGGACGGTCCTTCCTTCCTCTCAATCCAAGCCGTTTCGACAGCTATTGAAACGGGCGGCTAAGCAGGAATTGCCAGCCCAATCGTGGAAGGTCGAATCGACCGTGACTCGAAAGGATGGCAGAGAGTATACGGTAGAGGAAGTGCTGACTCCGCTCTTGAATGAAGATGGACGCGTATCAAATATCGTCGCTATTCTTCAAGATATTACGAGCCGGAAAGAGGCCGAGACGCAAATCATTCATCGTGTGTATCATGATCCACTCACGGATCTTCCCAACCGAGTGATGTTTCAGGACCGGCTTGAGCAAGCCTTAGCCCAGGCTCGGCGTCATCAACGACTACTCGCTGTTTTTTTTATTGACCTTGATTGCTTCAAGCGTGTCAATGATGAATATGGACATCGGGCGGGTGATCAGTTGCTAAAAACCGTCGCCGAACGCTTGGCTCATTGTATCCGTGCCACTGATACCGTTGCCCGCTTAAGTGGTGATGAATTTACCTTGATTCTACAAGACCTTGAACATGCCGATGATGCCCAGCATGTCGCACAGAAAATATTAGATTGCGTTGTCGACCCTATCTCCATTGATGATCACATGATCCAGGTACGGACGAGTATCGGTATCGCACTGTTTCCGGTTGATGCCGTGGAGCCTGAAGACCTTCTGCGTCAAGCTGATCGAGCCATGTATAAAGCGAAGGAACTTGGGGGACAAGCATGGGCTTTTTCGTCTGGTGGTGCACGATCGTGTGTCCCTGATGTCTCATAGAACTTCCTGCCTTCTACTAACTACATTAGTTTGCACGAACCCTTCCTGATTTATTCCAGCCAGACTTCGCGTGTTTCCCTTAGACGATATGTGGTGGTGTTTCTTGAGTGCGTTGGAGAAATACCACTGATGTTGAATAAATGCTTCGGCCCCATGGCCTTCATCTGATTTGATTCAGAAAGACTTTTTGGTCAGTATTCCTGTTCAAGACAGTATGCCGACGTTCATTCATCGTCGAGTTGCTCTGTGGTTATCTTTGTGTCAAACGAAATTGGAGTGACATTATGTTGTTGGCCTGCAAGTGTTTTTTGGGGAGGTCTCCCAAATTTTTGCGACCGTTGACCGAGTGATGAGTTTGTCGTCAGTTAGCCATGGTTAAAGGAGAATCCATTTGGAACAAGATAGAATTATCTTATCCATCTACTTGGTCTTGTAATTGCATACATGGTAATTTGTGCGATTTTATTTGGTGCGAAACATCTCTTACCGATCCATTATGCGAAGAATAATGAAAGGAGCGTGACTGACATGAAGCAACTAGGCATGTACTACCGATCACTTGTAACCATTGTCATACTTCTTTCGATGATCTTGTTGGTAAGCGGGTGCAGTCACCGTTCAACTCATGCAACAGGCCATGGTCAAAAGGTCAAGAAGAACAATATGCAGGACGAAAATTCTGGGCGACTTTCCTCTCTTGATGAATTGTCACATGGGAATTCTGCTGGTGCCGGGGTTGATGGTTTCGAGTCGGGAGAAAAAACTCATAACCAATTTTCTCCATTAAACGAGTTATTCTCTCAAGAGTCGTTGGAAGAAGAGGATGCGGACATTAAACCGCTTTCACCAGCTGATCTTGCAAGACAATATTGGAATCAACGACGGCAAGCCGAGTTACTCTCCGACCGTTCAGGGCTCAATGATGTCTTTTTTGAATTAGATAGCTGGGAATTGACTGATGAAGCCAAGCGGGCCTTGATGAACAATGCTGAAATTTTACGATCAAATCCGACAAATGCTGTGACGATTGAAGGACATTGCGATGAGCGAGGTACTCGAGCCTACAATTATATTTTGGGGAAAAAGCGCGCCTTGCGAGTGCAGAAATATTTAACCAGCCTCGGGGTCTCGTCTTCACAATTGACGATCATGACGTATGGAAAAGATAATCCCTTGTGTCGTGGAGGTGCCGAGTCCTGCTTTCAGCAAAATCGACGTGCTCACTTTTTACTTGGGGTTAAGGTTGCCGATGCCAGGCCGTGGAATTCCGATAGGAATGAATGGATCGATTGAACCTCTGTCGCTTTAATATCATTGTACGGCTAGAGAAATGGTTTGTAGATTTGTGAATAATACTCAGAGGGCATGTTCGGCCGTATTGGTCATTGTTTCTTGTTTACTGAGCAGCGGATGCGTCGCTCAGCAGGCAGATGTGGTTCGCATCAAGCGTGATCTTGATGCCCGAATCACAAAGTTAGATAAGAGTAAAGTTGATCTGCAACAAGCAGTGGAGGATGCCAATCGGGCTCTTCAGGAAGCCAATGGAATTATTAAAACGCAGCGTGCCGAGATCCAGGAGCTGCTTGTGGCGCGTGCTGAAGTGATGGATCAAGTCACGACTATTAAAGATGGCGATTTATTTGAAGTGCGCGGAGCGATTGATCAAAGCGAACATCACCTGCAATCGATCACGAAGCAAGTGGATCAACTTGGCCAAGAGGTCGTGGAGTCTCGAGGAGAGGCTCAGGTGCGTGAAGAAAATTTACGTTCCGAGGTCGAACAATTAAAACAACAAATTCAACAGCAAAACGAAGTTCTGACTTCGCAAGCTCAAAAAGTTTCGGAGTTTCAGACCTCGTTTGTCGACTTTAAAGACGCGTTGGACACGGTTCGCCAAGCGCTTGTCGATCAGGAAGCCAAATTAGTCAAAGCCGATACGCAGATGGTCAGTTTAGCGAGCGATCAGCATGGCAATAACGAATTTGCGCAGGCAAATTGGCAGCAAATGAAGCAGAGTGTCGATAGTGTCGTGTCTGCATTCGAACAGGTGAGCCAAACCCTTGCCGATCGAGTTGATCAGCATGAACGAACACTAGCTCAGGTTGTTCAGAATCGATCACTGCCTGAGAATGTTTCTTCACGTCCTGAGCGTCCTGCAGCTCGTTCCAGCACCACAAGCTCAACTCCAACTCAAGATCTTCGGAAGTCACTTGCCAGTCTTTCACCTCCTCAACATGATGAAGTCGCTCTGGATCAACCCTCGGCCTCTGTGCAGGCACGAGATCGGCTCTTTGAGCAAAGCTCGACTCAAGCGTCACTAGCAATGCTGGATCGTTCAAAGGTTGCCCCGCGCCAATCGTTGCCTCGACAAGTTCAGCAGAACGCAACACCAACCGATCGTGAAGTGGCAATCTATCGGCAACACTATGAAAGATTGCAAACCGGTGATTTGCCTGGAGCTTATCAGGGATTCCGCCAGTTTCTTCAGGAGTACCCTCGATCTTCCCTCGCCTCAAATGCTCAGTACTGGTTGGGTGAATGTTATTATGGACAACGGCAGTACGGCCAAGCTATTCGAGAGTTTGAACGGGTCATGAGCAGGTATCCGACGAGTGAAAAGGTGCCCGCCGCGTTATTGAAAATCGGGTATTCTCATTTAGGTCTTCATGATGACAAAGCCGCACGTTCAATGTTTCGTCAACTCGTCCGCACATACCCCAAAAGTCGTGCCGCGTCGAAAGCCTATGCCAGACTGACTGAAGTGAATCGGCCTCGTAACGGGGCTTCTTAAGCCCCCTCCCCCCATCTTTCCACCAATACTTAGTTTTTCTTCTCAGATATCCTTGCGAGTCCATATACCTTCGGCTCATATAGTTTCGAGGATATTTTTATCTCCGAGTTGTTGAGTGAAGATCATTGTGAGGATTAAGTTTTTCCGGAATTTGGTCGATGCCTGATGGATAGAGTCCAAAAAAAGTTGGAGTTAACGTATGTCAACATGAAAGAACGGTATGGAACCATGGGATAGTGAACAGGACGTGACGAGTGACAGAAGGAACCATTCAGCGATTTTTGTCATCTTGCTAGGAGCTTCTTTGTTGCTGGAAGGACTCATCTTTGCACAATATATTGCCCCAAGTCATGAGGCACATTTTTTTGAACATGATCCTCTGGGAGCAGATTTCATCAATTATTGGACCGCTTCTATCTTAAATTCTGATGATCGAATATTGGACATTTTTGATTATCAAAAATTTCATCAGGCTCAAACGGCATTATTAGGGCATGAATATCAGCTTCGAGTATGGTCCTATCCACCCTATTTCCTTTTCTATCTTATCCCGCTGTCGTGGCTGCCATATCAATCAGCGTATATTCTTTGGAATATTGTCACATTTGGATTGTTTGCCGCGACTTTGTGGTGGCATGGAATTCGTGGCTCGAGCATCATCCTCCTTCTTCTCGCACCAGCGACATTTGTGAATATCTTGACTGGACAGAATGGATTTTTGTCTGGTGCACTTTTTATTGGAGGCCTATTATGTCTTCGAAAATATCCACTCATCGCAGGCATGTTATTGGGCTTTCTGTCTTACAAACCACATCTTGGAATACTTCTTCCAGTCGTCTTACTCGCAATGCGTCAATGGAAACCATTGATTAGTGCGGGCATCACTATTCTCTCTCTTGCGCTCACGAGCTTGTTACTTCATGGACCTGATATTTGGCATCTCTACTTCACGGTGACGACTAACAACAATACGGCCATCTTGGAATCAGGGACAGGCTTTTTAATGTATATGATGCCTACTGTATTTATGAGTGGACGAATTCTTGACTTCGATATCGGAATGATATACCGGCTTCAATTCATTATGTTGGTAGGAGTCATGATTGGAACCTATTGGGGGGTCAGGCATACGGCTATTCCTGAACTTCGTATTGCTCTAGTATCCGTTGCAATTTTTTTGGCTTCTCCTTATGCACATAATTATGACATGACCATTTTATCCGCTGCCATTATCATGATTATTTCGCATGCCGACAGTCATGGATTTCTTTCTGGAGAGCCTGTGCTCTTAGGGGTTTCTTGGTTTCTTCCTATTGGCGTGATACTGCTGAATGCATTGGGAATTCCTATTTCCCCACTCATATTGGGCATGCTGTTTATATACCTTCTTCTTCGCATCAAGAGCTCAATCCTGAACGAACCCACATGGTCAGGGACGACTTGATCGGCCATAATTTTGTAGCAACTACGCATGTGTGATGGCGAGCATAAGCATATTGGCTTATATCCTATAACGTATACCTGTCAATTTATTTTGAATTATTTTGAGCCATTATAGAAATGGGTTGTCCTGTCTCTCGAAAAAAAGCGTTACTTTTTAATAATGAATCGTCCATGTAAATTGTACTTCCCTCGATTTTTTGCCGGTTTTCCGTCCATGCTGTGAAGTGTTTGCACGCTTGGGGGAAATTCAGTGTCTGATAAAATGATAGAGGTATAATGCTAGCCAAAGATTCGTTTTCTCCCGGAAACACGCTTGTTCTGTATAATCCAGCTTCTGGACGTAGAGGAGCACAACGTAACGCTGCTGCACTCGTGAAGTACCTTGGACATCATGGCTATCATGTCATCCACACACAAGCCTCAGGTGGATCTGTCAGAGACCAGGTGGGGGGATTTGGAGACGTTTGGACGTCACTGATATGTGTAGGAGGAGATGGGACATTATTACAGGCCATAGCGGGCATTCCACCTCATGTGCCAATCGCATTTTTCCCTGCGGGGACGATTAATCTATTGGCTCACAGTGTATCAGTTCCAAAGTCCGTTGATGCATGGCTGGATCTTTTACAAAGAGGCACGACGCGTGACCTGTATTTTGGGCAAGCCAATGGGCATCCTTTCGTGAGTGTTGGGTCGGTGGGTTTTGATGCATGGATTGTGTCTCGAGTTTCTTCATGGCTTAAGCACTGGCTTCATGAAGGGGCTTACGGGATTCAAGCGATATGGGAACTTCCTCGGTACAAAGTTCCGATTTACAAGGTTGTGATTGATGGTAGGAAAATAGACGAGAACATCTTAGGGGTGTTGGTCGGAAAAGGCCCGTACTTTGCGGGTCCATACTCTATTTTCAAGAATGCTGATCATCGTGTTCCGAAGCTGTCAGTTGTTTTGCTCAAGGGAGTGAGCAAACGTCGTATTCTGCAGTATGCATATGGGCTTGTCCGAGGGAATTTCAGCCAAATAGATGGTGTGATGATGTATTCTGCAGATCAGGTGGTGGTCGAGACAAATATAGAAAACCATGTCGAGGTCGATGGAGAGCCGCTTGGGTTGACGCCGATAACATTTACGGTTGATCCTGTACCGAGGAAAGTCTTGGTGCCTTGATATCGTAATTTGTGATAATGGATCGCATCATCAGAAAGAGCCAATTAAAATTTCCTTGTCCCTGTTGTAGTATCCGTCAATCGATGCTTTGAGTTGAAGCATGTTGTGCCAAGCCTGTGTCTCAAGTTCCGGTGGAACTTCATTGATCCGGTTGGTCGTTTCGTATGGGTCAGTCGCGAGGTCGAAGGCTTCTGGTGTCATGCGACCATAGTGGTAGATGAACTTCCAGTTCTCTTGTCGTAGAGCCAAGCAATAATCTGTATACCAACATGAGGAGACGACGTATTGATGTCCTTCGGATGAGAAGAGGCTTTTCCCTGGGAGTCTCCCCTGGTATTGCACCCCTAGCAATTCAAGAATAGTCGGCATGAGGTCAATGTGGTGGCGAAGTCCATCTCGAGAGCCAATCGGACCAAGCCACTCAGGTCCGTAGACGAGCAAAGGGACACGAATGCCTTCCTCGTAAGGCACGACATCATGTTGTTTTCGATAATGTTCGCCAAACGCTTCGCCGTGGTCTCCGACGAAAATCAAGACGGTATTATCTAAAAGCCCTTTTTTTTCTAACTCCTCGTAGAATGTGTGCGCGAATTGATCCTGATAGGTAATGGCTTTAAGGTAACTAGGAAACTCGGTTCCTGTTTCGGGCCACTCACTCATTCCTGGTACTTGGTAAGGATGATGAGTCGAGACGGTCAGTAACGCTAAGAAAAATGGCTGAGACTTATTGGCCTCAATCCAATGGACCGCTGGCTCAAGCATGGCAAATTCATCTAATCCGAAGTAGCCAACTTCCTGGTACGTGTCGCTCATATTCTCTTGAAGCTGCCACGAATCAAACCCCATATTTTTCAAGAGACCTGGCCGATTTTCAAATTCACCTTTAGCCGTCTGAAAAAAATTTGTTCGATACCCTAACTCTTGTACGAGATGCGGGAGACATCGCAAGGGAAGTGATGTTGGCTCAGTTTCACTGATTGGTTGCTTCAAACGAGGGTACATTCCGCACAGGAGTCCCGTCAGAGCTTTTGATGTGTGGGGCACGGTGGTATAGACATTCTCGAAAAGGTGGCCTTTCTTGGCTAACTGAGTAAAAAACGGCGTATGCGCCTTCTCCTTTCCTGGTGAGTATGAAGAAAACACGTCAGCTCGTGAAGATTCCATAACAAACAGTAAAATATTTGGTTGGCGTTTTGGATGCGTATCAAGCAACGTCGGAGGATCATATATCGGTTGAGCGGAGACAAGAGTTCCGGCTTGTGCGACCCGTTGCTTAAAGAGTGGAAAGAAGAAGTCCACAAAGATTCTTGTCGAAAAGGGTGTGCCGGTTCCTCCTGGTGGTTGAGAGAGGACGATGAGGAAAGGCGAAATGATAATAGCCATGACAACGTAAGCTGACCTAAAGCGTGAGGGAATGACTTGTCTGGGTGTTATCTGACAGCCCAACAAGAAGCAAGAAGCGGCCACGATAATTCGGATCATGAGTCCTGCATCGACACCACTGCTAACGACTGACGAAAGCTCACCTGCATGTTGCGTGGTGTACGAGATCAGAGAGATATCAATTTGCGTTCCCGTTTTTATGAGAAATTGGTGCTCGACGACAGCGATGACATAGAGCAGCGCATGGCTGCTATGAAACACGGTCCGGATTACCCGACTTCCTAATGACTTGAATATCCATGCAAACGTTAGCAGTAGCACCTCGAAAAGTAGAATGGTTCCGAGTTCAGGTAGGAGGGTAATGGCCCATTCTTCTATGCCAAAGTTGAGCTGAATGAAATAAACTTTTTCAAGCCTAAAGGCAAACAATGTAAAGAGCAGAAGAAGGCCATGACGAAGGGCAAGGTGCGGATAAGGAAATAATTCTTCAGAATGATTCTCGTCACATCTAAATATAGAACGACAAGATTGAGACAAGGTTGAAACGAAATTCAGCATGTAGACGATACCTGAGTTGATTGGACGTGTACGTTAGAGTTTAGTCACATTTTTTTTGAGCGGTCACGCCTACTCCCAATTTTGGTAATACAGCAGAGAGATACCGGAAGCCAGACAACAGGCCAAATGCAAGGGAAATGTAGAGAGTGATAGAGCCAATATGGTGCACATCCAATGTTTTATAAATTGAGAACGTTGGGAGTGAGAGAAACATGATGCCGCAAATCTGGAAAAACGTTTTGAATTTGCCCAAAGTGTCAGCTGGAATAATCATGCCTGCTGTGGCTGCAACGGTTCGCAACCCTGTGACACTGATCTCTCTGGCGATGATGGCAAATGCGAACCAGGCGTCAATTTGTTGATGCTGGACAAGAACCATAAGTCCGGCTGTGACCAATAATTTATCCGCCACGGGATCAAGTAGCTTGCCAAGTGTTGTCACTTGGGAATATTTTCTGGCGAGATAGCCGTCGAAAAAGTCTGTGATGGCTGCGATGCCGAACACGACAACCGCTGCCAAAGAACGAGACGGGGAGGGAGGCGAAAATAGTACGATAAATATGGGAATTAAGATGATACGACTACACGTGAGAAGATTGGGAAGGTTCAGGTTCGTAGGATGAATGGCGGTTGATTGTATCTCCGATTTTTCAAGAAGAGAGTGAGTGGCCTGCATAATAGACCTGCTATTCTTTCAAAATGTAATAAGTTTCGGTATCGAGTGAAGGCTTGGATTGTCTGTTCCCATTTCCACATAGGTGACGTGGAGTATTCGTTGATGACGGAATGAAGAATGATTCGCTGGGATAAACTCACTTGTGAGCAAGCAGTCTCTTATAGGATTATCGGTCATAATTCCACTTACTTGATGATTCCATGTTTCATAAATGACGGAAAACTTTAGGATTAAGACTCTGAGCAGAAGGAAGTCAAGAAGTAGAGCTTGGGAGTCATCTAAGGTTCCGCCACCTAAGTACGAGCCATCAAAAAAACGTTTTCTGTCCCTTTACCCATAAGCTCTCAGAGAAATCAATAAAAAGAGGGAGCGGCAAGATTTCCCAATTGAAGGTAGTAGAAAGTATTTAGGTGAATATGGTCTTAGGGGGGATTGTGACTCACTGGGTAGTGGCTTGGAGGGTAGTATGAGAGCGGTTATTCTGATGCAGAGTGATCCTTGATACAACACGAGAGGGTGATTGCTCGTCAGTAATGATGACACAAGTAGATTGTTCTCCCAAGTCAACCTTAGGCTGGTCCAATTCTATAAGAACGTCGGTCTGGCTAAATGATCTTCAGTACCTTCCCCTTCATAGGCTAGGGCTTTATCCCCTAGTTCTTTAAATTTTCGTGCAAGTTCACTTAAAATTTTTCTTGTTTCAGCACGTTGAATGCCGGAAATCGGAGGCATAGAATTATCATCAAAGACAGCCAATAGTCGACTCCTCGCTCCCAACGCATGTCCCGGTGAACTTAAGATTTCTAATGTTTTCATTTCCATGTCATTGCTAGGACTATGACATGCCATGCAATTCTCACTACGGAACCCTAATGACAGTTTCCAATAGGCCTCATCAAGTTCATTGACATAGGGGTTCTCAGGAGAAAAAATTGCGTCATAATTTGTCACACGAGGTTGTAGTACTTTACTGTCAGTTATATTCCACAACCAATTTCCATTCCATGTTCTATCTCGATACTCAGGGAGAGGGTTTCTCTTTCTTGCCGATCGAAATGCGCCAATAATCTTTCCTCTTCTTATTAATAGAATGAGTTCAGCACTTTCGTTATATTTTCTCCACTTATTTTTAGAATGCCAAAAGGGGTAGGGGTATTCTCCATCGGGCAATTGATTCCGAAACTGGACCGGGAATCGGTACGCTATAAGCTCACCATCATGATCAACTTGGTAGGAACCCTCAAACATAAATAAAGAAAGATACAGTTTTCTAAACAAGAGCGGATTAAAACGAGTCACATGCGTATGGTAGATTTTGTAGTCCCCAGAAGCTTTTTGTCCTCCCCAGAGGAATGGTTCATTCATCCTCGATTTAAATAGGGATGATTGGGTAAGCTTCTCTGCACATTGATCATGGGCTTTTACATCGCTTGAATCGGTTAATGGGCACGCTTTTAAAATATTATTTGCGAGTATCTCAGCGAATTCATTGGATGTCATGACAGGCGTTTCTTGAGTTTTCTCCGTCACATTCATCAACTCCGTCATGAGTGCTTCAGAGCCTTTTTCGGCCCAATCAAGAATAATTCTTTCCTCCGAAGCATTTAACAAGTTATAAGGACGAGCGAGACTGTACGCTAATGGCGGCATGGTCTTCTCTTCTATCACCGCCCGCAATCGTAATATCATTTCCATGGCGGCTCCAAGCCGTCCTTGGGGAATACCTTTGGTGAAGTCAAAATGCCTTCTTCCTTGCAAGATTTCATTTTCAGTATATGGTTTCGTGATGGAATCTACGATAGGAAAATAATAAAAGAATGGTCGTTCCTGTGTGTTAGTATGACAGGCTGAGCATTTTTTCTTCAAAATTGGCCGAATGTGTGTGTCAAAATAGATGAATGTCTCTTGTAAGGAGACTGGTGTCTTAGAAGCCTGTGTTGACATAGCAACAGTTTCTTGGAAGTGACCTAAATAGAGTGACGTCCAGATTAATGCGATTATCGACACGAAGGTGAGAATGACCTTACTTGTCTTAGGCTTCATGCTGATTCTTTTTTTCATTTGTATGAATTTGGTCAAAGAACTTAATAAGTTCCTCGGCAGTCTGTATTCATAAATTTAGACTGCTAGTGAAGTGTGAGGCTATGTTCTAAAGAAGTGAAGGTCGATTTGTTCTTCGTTCTAAACTCTGACGATGGAATGGAGACACAACCATGCATTCGAAGAGAACGAGTGAAGGGTAATGTTGGTTCTTTCTGGACCTTATGGCGAATTCTTCCTTGTTTGTATGTGAATGTCTGCGAAGAGTTGTATCTGCGTCGACAGAATTATTTGGCCTAGGTCGTCTCGACGCTTGGTGGTCTCGTGAGAGAAAACGATACTTTCTTAGCGAAGCGATTCGAAGGGATACCGCATCGGATTTTCAATATTACCTTATAGTTTTTGATCCGAACGGTGAAGAGATTGTTGAAAATGTGAGGATAAAAATATGTTCAATAGTTAGATCTGTCTCTTCCTTAAGGAATGGATGTCTTTGAAAGGGGTGATGGAATAGGGAGTGCATAAACAAGTTCGCCTAAGGTTGCTCTGGTGATGGGGGTTATCTTATTTTCTGATTCATGTTTGATGATTAAAGTACCGCTTTCCTTCAATCGAAACGATTGCCATTCGAACCCTTTCACGTCGCGGAACTGTTCTGCATGAGCAATAATAACTTTATTCGTTCCATTTTCGGGAAGGGCGTAGATCAATTTTTTAAAATTTTTATCAGCGACTGCCTTCTCTTCCTTAGTGGTAAGCCCCATTGCCACATACGAGGATTTAGTGCCTTGATAGTTTAGGTGAGGGGCAACGACATCTATGCGTCCAAACGCCAGTTGGGCTGTTTCTTTGGTACGGCAAATCGGGCTTGAATATATGGTGCCTATTGGGATTTCAGCTTTCTTGAAAACTTGTCCTAGCAGCCAGGCCTCGGCTTTGCCTTCTTCTGTAAGACAACTGCCTCTTTTGAACGAAGGGTGTGTGCCTCCCTCAAATCTCAAGGCAAATCGTTCAAACGCCGATCGGTTTTCTACATCTTTATCTCGCTCAGCATGACGGACGAAAATCGTATATCCCCCTTGACGCATAGCGTTAAAAATTTCTTGGGACATGCCAGTTGGTACTGGCGTTCTCGTCGTACTCGCACTGGAAATAATGATGGAAGGTAAACGAAAAAATATGCCGCGTAATTTTTCATCCAGGAGAACTTGAACAAGCAGTACCATGACGAAAGTTCCTGCCATATAGACAAGGAATTTAAATAGGCTGGAACAGATTTTTAATGAAATGCTCATCATGCTCTCCTTGCGTTAGGATACCCTCTGCCTGCAATTCCACGTAATTCGTTGACCATATTGCTTGCGTCTATCCATAGAGGCCCTAGAGTTTTCTCTGTGTATACTTTCTTGAAGCGGAATCCTTCGGCCTTTTGTCGCTGAAATGTAACTTTTAAGAAGACATAATCATTTTTGAAGATATAGGTTTTTGCTGTTCTATCGGTCTCAAGGTTTTCATACGCAACTGTCCATATGACTGGAAAAATTGATCAGAGTCTCAAATGCTTAAAGAGGCGTTCGGGAATGATACGTAACAGCATCATAATGGGTTGCCAAAACGAAGGAAGATAAACTTCATTATGAGGTCTTTTCATTGCTTGGTAGATTTGTCTCCCCATGGTTTCTGGTTTTGCGAATAGCGCATTTTTTTTGATATGGGCGGTCATGGGCGTATCAACAAACCCTGGTTTAATGGTAACCACCGAAACTCCAGATTTTGTGAGACGGTTTCGAAGTCCCTGGAGAAAGATCGTTACGGATCCTTTGGCTGTTCCATACACATAATTACTTTGGCGTCCGCGATCTCCTGCGACTGATGAAATGACCGCAATCGTTCCTTTCCCCTGTTGCTCAAAATAGTTAGCTAAGATCGTAAGCAATGAGATAGTGCTGAAGCTGTTAGTGGTGAGTTCTTTGATTGTTTCTGGAACACTTTGTTCGCAGGCTTTCTGATTCCCTAACGTCCCGTGAGCTATAAGGACGGCATCGAGTCCCTGAAGAGCTGTGATTGCCGTCTTAATAAGATGTTCGTGACGATCAAGAAGACACAAGTCCAAAGCTGTCCAATCAACATGTTTCGCTCCGCGTACCAGTAAATCGTTCCATACAGCTTGCAGTTTCTCGCCATTCCGCCCGACAAGGTACAATTGAGCGCCTTCCTGAGCAAAGAATTTTGCGGTTTCTTGAGCCATGTTTGATGTGGCGCCAATAATCAATACTTTCATTGTTGTTCCGTTCTATTGTTCAACAAAGTACTTGCCAGAGAATGCTCTCTTTTTAGTGTTTTCACATGTGATGCAGGTTCGTATCGCAATGGCCCGGAATTTTGAGAATAGGAGACACGACGCCAGAAACTTGATGAAAATTTTGGATCTCTCAGTTTGTCTAGCTTTTCCCAACCTGGAAAGTAAGCTTGAAAATCTTCCCTGGCCATATGGGCGTCCTTGGCCGGGTAAACGGCTCCGCCTGTTTCGCGAACAATTCGGTCGAGTGTAGTCAAAAGTGTTAAGGTTTGGTCTCCTAGGAATGGAAAATCGAGAGCAAGGGTTGTGCCGGGTTTAGGAAATGATAACAACCCGGGAGAGGCGATCGAGCCAAATTTCTTGAGGACCGCAAGGAACGAACCTTGTTTGGATTGATGAATGACGTTGAGGAGATTGCGGATTCCATCTTGTTCGTATTTAGAGGGTATGACACATTGATATTGGAGAAATCCGCTGGTGCCATAGAGTCGATTCCAATGCAGGACAGCATCCAAGGGATAGAAAAAGCTCTCATAGGGTTCCAGCGACTGAGATAGCTGAATGGGTTGCATATGGTAATATATCGAGTTGAATATCTTCATCAATCCGGAACTCAGGAAGTAAGATGGAATATGAAATGGAACGCTAAGGGTCTTTTTGCGATGGGAGGAGGGAAAGTGTTGCTTCTTGCCGTCGAGATGGTTCCCACGAATGAATGAGCCTCGACCGGTATGTCGGTTTTTTGCAAAGCAATCGATCCAGGCGACTGTGTATTCAAACGTTTCATCAGATTGCTTTGTGAGATCAAAAAATTCATCAAGGCCAGAAAATCTGATTCGTTCCGTGTGGATAAGCGGACTCTTGATTGATTTCAGTTGGATGTCTGCCCAGACAATGAGCCCCGTGAGTCCCAAGCCACCAATCGTCGCGTGAAAAAGGTCAGTATGACATTGTGGTGAGCATGTCAATCGCTCTCCGGTCGAGCGGAGGAGTTCGAATGCAAGCACGTGACACCCAAACGTGCCGGCCCGATGATGGTTTTTCCCATGGACATCGTTGGCAATCGCGCCACCGACAGAGACATATTTAGTGCCTGGCGTGACTGGTAAAAACCAACCTCGAGGAACGAAACATTCCAAAATATCTGCAAGTGATACGCCGCCCTCACATCGAAGAATGCCGTTGTGGTTATTGAAGGCGATGAATCGGTGAAGTCCTTGTGTTGTGACGAGGACCCCTCCATCATTCTGGCAACTATCCCCGTAGCTTCGTCCATAGCCATAGGGAAGTATGGTCGTGTTTTGTCCGTCGTCTGGTAAGGCATTGTGTCGCCAATAGATCGGATGAACATTTTTAGGCTGGGTTTTGGGATATCCGCCCCAAGAATGATAATTGTTCATAACCATAATTTCCTTACATCGCGAATATGGCGAGGAGTCCGACTGCGATGGCTATGAGGTAACTATGCGGATCTTTGACAGCCAAGATTAACGGGTCATCGTCTAGTGCCCCTCGGTGGGCTAAGAGCCAATTTCGACTAATCCAATATAGTAAGAGCGGGCAGGTTAACCACAAGACCTTGGGATGTTGATAGCGCATCAGAACATCAGAGCTGTTGATGTAAAGCGCTAGGACTAAGACGGAGAGATATCCGCTGATGATGCCCATGGTGGCTAAGATTTGTTTATCGAGACCTTGATAGGCCCGTCGTTCTAACTCTTGGTTTTTCCTGACCTTACGATATTGCAACTCCAAGTATCTTTTCGTAAATGCAAGGCTCAAAAAGAGGAACATTGAAAACGCCAAGAGCCAAGCGGAAATCGGGACGTGTATGGCAATGCCCCCCGCCAATACTCTAAGGGTATAGAGTCCAGCCAAGATCAAGACGTCTAAAATGGCCACTTGTTTGAAGAAGAGTGAGTATCCGGTTGTTGTTGCTGCGTAGAGACTAAGCAGCGAGAGAAAAGATCCTGAGAGAGTTGTGAGTGCGATCATGATCGCCCCCAGAAATAAAGTCGGTATCATGAGGAGACCGTAGGGAATTGATAGTGCACCTGATGCAAATGGACGGTGCTTCTTTTTGGGATGTCGTCGATCCGCTGAGAGGTCGAGAAGGTCGTTGAGAATGTAAATACTTGATGCGCAGAGGCTAAAGGAAAAAAAAGCCCATAGGGACTGCATGTTCAGTTCCCAGTTGTCAAACTGATGTGCCGCCAGCAAGGGGAGAAAGATGAGAATATTTTTTACCCACTGCCCTAGACGTAATGCTTGAACCAGACTAGTAGTCGACTGTGATTCTTTGTGGAATGTTTTGATGACTGGACAGGATTTTTTAGCCTGTGTAAGGACCTGATCTGTCGGGTCGACGAGTAATGCGGAATGGGCCTGAGCCCAGACCGATAGGTCCTTTTTATTGTCTCCAATATAATCAAACCCTCGTTCTCCAAATCGTTCAACGAGTTTTTGTGACTTGGGAAGTCCCGAGAGGTTATTCCTCCCATCACTGGCTAATACTTCAGCAAATATTCCGAGATGGGTTGCAATGGCTTCTGCTGGCTGGTAATCCGATCCTGTGGCTAAAACAATTGTACGACCTTGGGAATGTTCTTGCTTGAGATAATGAAGTACATCCTGACGGTAGGGGAGGCTACTCGGGTCGAGGATGACTCGTTCGGCTATACGACGCTTGATATGTGCACGGCCTTGAAAGTACCAAAAAGGCAAAATAAACAGCGTCCACGGTTGCTGCTTAATGAGCAAAAGAATTGACTCCCACAACACGTCAGTGGAGAGCAGTGTGTCATCAAGGTCGACACAGAGAATTGGCGTATGTGTTGTCTTACTCGAATGTAATGAAGTGTGCGGGATATGTTCTGCAGTTGTTTCGGCTCGTTGTCGCATGAGATGGAAGAACGCTGATTAAATACATTTCATAGTGATTCGTGTACACGGCACAATATCGCGGTAGCAAATCTCCATAGGCCCTTCACATTGATTCTACTTTTTGTCTTTTTCCACAGGTTCGTGCCAGTCAGTAATCAAATGCGGCCAATACCAGTCGCTAGAATTGCGCGTCGTGTCGCGAGACTATGGTGAACGCCCGTCAAGAGCCTGATGGTCGTATACGTCTATCTTTATCGGCTCAAATATCCAAAAACTTATGTTAATGAGAAGAGAGAAGAAAGATCAGATATCATTGTGGTGGCTGTCTAGAAAGTCCGGGCATATTTGCCCATACAAGGACTGATCCTTTTCTTACGTCCCCAAATAGGGTTCCTCACATATTAAAATTCTTTAAGGCCAGAGACCTCAGGGAGTGGCATGATGTTATTGTGCCTTTGGTTATATTGAAGGATGGCCACGGGGCATGGGGATGGCATTAGAGAATGTTGGCGGGACGTTGAGCTATGAAAAGTGTACGAAGAGAACTTTTGCGAAAGTAAGCTGTTGAGATGATTAAGTTTTAGTTACTGAGTGTCGATGTTTTATCCGAAAGGGACAAATGTTCCGCCATGTATTTGTTGGTGTGACAAAATTGTCAGCCAACCTTTATGAATGCTTCTGCGGGTTCTTGCTCTGGCTCACTGGTCTATCGATGTATGACATGTTTACTCTGGTCATGAACAATAATTTTTGCGAAATATGCCAATGACACGTTTTGTGACAATGACGAGAAGAGACGCCGGTCTGATTGCGTGCGTGCTCCTGCTCTTGATTGTGTATGGACTTGCCTCTTTGGGACAAGCATTTCCACCTCGAGAAGAACAGGTGACGGATGGAGAAGATGTTCGAATGTATCAGAGTGTTATTGAGCGGATTCACGCAGACGAAAGTTATTATGCGATAGTGGGAGAAGAGCTACGATCGAGAGGGTATGCCTCGCGGCCATTTTTTAATTGGCGATTGCCGACGATCGCTTGGATAATTGGTCATTTGCCTAGTCCTGAATGGGGGCGGTGGCTTTTGGCGATAGTGGCGTTCCTGACTATGTTGTTGTGGTTTCAGGTCTTGGATCGAGAAAAGGGGTTTCCCTTTGCTGTGGCTGGAACACTTCTGTTGTGCGGTCCCCTGCTCCTTTGTTTGAGCGAGCAAGCATTTTACTATCACGAATTATGGGCAGGAGTGCTGATTGCGTTTTCCTTAGCGGCGCATGCTCGCGGGAATGCAGTCATGAGCGTCGTAGTTGGTGTATTTGCTGTCTGCATACGGGAGCTTGCGTTACCCTATGTGGTGATTATGTTAATTCTAGCTTGGAAAGAAAAGCAGGGTCGTGAGATGTTGGGTTGGCTAGGAGGGTTGACAATCTTTGGTCTGGGTCTAACCCTGCATGCATCCATTGTTTCAAAACTTCTGACTCCAATGGACTTCGTCAATGAAAGTTGGATTCAATTTGGCGGTTGGCCATTCGTCATGAGTACTGGAATCTGGAATGCTTTTCTCTTAGTTGCTCCTCAATGGATCTTGGCCTTTATACTGCCATTGGCGTTGCTGGGTGTTTTAGGGTGGCGCGGAAAGGTTGGACCACGTGTCGCTCTCACCTTGGGTGCCTATTATTGCGCGTACTTGATCGCTGGTAGGGCGAATAATTCGTATTGGGGATTCATGTATGCTCCATTGATTCCTCTTGGCGTCCTCTATGCAATGCCATCATTACGTGATCTTGTCCTGACCTTATGGGGGAAGTCACGTTTGCCTTCCGCTTGATCCTTATCACACCTTTTTTCAGTCTTTCAAGAAAACTTCCTTTCTTCTGACTATGGCGTCGCATAGCTTGCATGAGATTGGGTGGGGCGATGATTGTCGACTGCCCAATCAACAACCAGACAGCCCCATAGCATGAGCGTGCTCCAAAAATAGATTGAGCCAAGAGTAAGCGTTGCGAGAGAGTTTGGTTGAAACAGGTTAATTCCTATTAAGGGTACGAGAAGCCCTGAGATTCCTCCAAACAGTAAAAGTGTTCTCATCTTATGCTGCAGTAAGTATTCTTGCCACATGTGACGTTGTAGTCGGTTGCTCCAGCGAGAAATCAGTGCAGTGAGAGGTCCAAGCAGAAAAAAAAGGTAGTAAATCCATCCGAGTGGAGAAATCAGGATTGCGCTGAAAAGAAGAATGGCAAACGCGCGATCCGTTGCGCATGATGATGAGTCGCGGACCGAAATCCAAAAGGCCGCTCCCGCAATCATTGCTGCGAAAAGGCTCCATAAAGGAATAATGAGGAATTCGGCATGAACAGCCGGTGTAAACATTGGATTTTCTGCGAAAGCTCGTGTCAGGCTTCCCCAAAGAGATGCATTCATCACGGTCCAGTGCCAATTCACCTCTGTCAAGCATTGTAGCCAGGCTACATGGGGTTCTATCCCAAATATCGCAACCCCAATCAGAAAATTAGCTATGAATACGGATATAAAAGTTCCGACAGCTTTAAACTCGCGTTTTAGCAGAATATATGGAAGGAAAATGAGGAGAAACGGTTTGATACTTGCGATTATTCCAAGTAGTAAGCCTGCCTGTGTCCATCTCCCGTTGCGTCCGTGAATCCAAGCAAGGGTTATAGGCAGCGCAAGGAGAAAGGACAATTGACCTGTGACGAGGTGAGCTCCCGTTCCGGCAAAGCCTAATCCCCCAATCATACAGAGCCGTTTTTGATTGAGCGAGAGTGCAAGCTTCAGTTCTTGCTTAATCAACGTAAGTGTCACAATAAGCGCGAGAACATTGGCTATTGTCCATAGGAGTAATGACCATGATTCAGGCATGAGTGCCAAAGGTAAGAGAAGAACGTGAAAATGGGGAGGGTTTAGGTTCCAGAATTCTTGCCAATTCTCATAGCCCACTTGAGTGAGTGTGGCCAGTGTGGGGCCATACATATCTTGATTATTCAGGAAAGCGACTGAAGCATAGTAAAGTTTACCAAAATCATTCATGTGAAGATTCTTTACCATGATCCAAACGTGAGCAAAGTTCCATAAGACTAAGAGAGAAAGCACAAGGCCAAAAGAGGAGAATGACAAAAGTTCTATGTAGTGATCAGTCGAAAAGTACTTACGCGTTCGGGAGGAGGATCCATTTACTCGGGGTAAAGCGTAGGAATCCTCATGAGCTTCGTTGGAGTATATTCTGCAATTTGTCTTTTTTTTTCGACCCACCACGTACGTAACCTATTCTGGATTGGTCATCGAATCAATTCTGATGTCTCGATGACGCCATGATTCGTCGTCAAATGTAAAAACCCTGCTAGTCCGTCTACATCTGAACCATTAATGTATATGTCTTTAGTTTCGCTTTTATTAACCTTCTGGTCGTATCCGAGTAACTGAATAATGAAGGTGCTCATGTCAAAATGTGATTGAATGTACGCAACATCGTTTAACATGTTTTGATCATTTGCATGATGTGCAAAAAACAAAAATGGTACTTCATAGACTTGCTTTTTAAACCAGCCATGACCATTCATCCCGTCATCATTAATGAGCTCGCCGTGATCCGATGTGAACAACACGTATGTGCTTTTCTTGCTTTTCAACTGAATGGTTTTGATAATTTCAGTAATCACATAATCAGTGTACAACACGCTATTGTCATACTCGGAATCAAATTTTTTAAATTCCTGAGGAGATCTTTTTTCATATGGAGTGTGGGAGCCACGTTGGTTTAAGACGATAAAGTTATTATTGCTAAAGTCAATATGATCTAAATATTGAACTAAGGCCATATCATGAGGCGAGCTTGTCTCTCCAAATTCTGAACGAGTGATATAATGATCGATACTTTTTTTGCAAATGACATTTTCCATAATCTTTAGGCGTTCTCTGTGATAGGCGGTCACATAGTAAGTTGAAAATGCATTGTTTTTGGCTAGTCGAAACAAGCAGTTACTTTGGCTGGTAATTTGCGACGTGACACCAGGATGTTTCAGCCTGTTTAAGACTCCAGCAACTCCGGTGATACTCATGGTGCCCGAAGAATAGATACTGCTCGCCTTCAGGCCATTAAGTTTGCTGAGAAGCGGCGTCGTATTGTGTTTCGCATAGCCTAACAACGATAACTGTTCAGCTCTGAGAGATTCTCCAATAATCAAGACAATATTGATGTCAGGATTTTTTATCTCAATATGTGGTTCAGGAATTTCAGGGAACATGCTGATATTCCCAAAAATCTTTTTAGGGACGATGCCTATAGCAAAGTATTTGAATGAACGATATACATTTTGTAGTGCCAACAAGTTAGGTTTGGGCATGACCATATTGGCCTGAGGGTGCCATAATTTACCACTTTTGTGGTTCATCAACGCGTACGTGAGACTGAGGTCGCCGAAAAGAAGTAATACAAGTACGATGGGCATGTATCGAAATGTGTTTACCGACTTACCCAATAATTTTGTCAAGAGGTAAACCACGATTCCAATTAGCACAACAATAAAGCTCGGCAGAAGCATTGCACCAATTTCGTCCCAAAAAGATTCAGCCGCCTCTACAGGGAATGCATAGGCCTGATAAAAGGAAATTGGCTGAATATAGGTGCCAAAATATTGATAATTCAATAATTGCATGAATGTCATGAGGAGCATAATCACGATAAGGCTTGTTCTCGTTTTGGGGCTACAAAAAGATAGCATGAGACTAATGAAGAAAAATTCTTTAGCAGCAGCCCAATCAATTTGATCGAAAGAAAACGGATAATCGTGATTCACGATGTGTATGAGTGCTTCGATTCCATACATGCCAAGAAAAATCACAAGTGAAAATAGCACGTTGGTTTTTAGGTGAACTAGCCACTCTTTAGCAATCATGTTCGTCCGATTTGCATCCTCATTGTCAGGTAATTCACGATAGTCTAATTCCATGATGAGCCGAGACTTTTTCAAGGAGATTGAAGTTTTGTTGGAGGGCTACAATGGCTTCTCCTCGTTGATGGATATGATGCTCATGGATGGGGCCAAGCCAATTTGACGAACGTTGCAAGTATGGAATTTTGTGCGGATTAATTCCCATCAGCCGAGCACTCGTGGCATCGACTGCTGGGAGGTTTCGTCCCATGACAATGACACCCGCTGATTTAGGCGTTCCCATAATCGGTCCATCGCCTTCCATGCCAATAATTCCGTCTACAATTGCAAAGTGAGGACGTAGCGTTGCTGTGATATCCACGATCGATTCATGAATACCTGCATGATGCAACACATTTTTCGGCCACCCGTAATATAAGCCTGGAAGGACGCCGAAGAGGTTTTTCATGGAAAGAGTAACCCCTGCCCAATGATGAGTTTTCAGTTTCGCTATTGACACGACCCAGTCGATCTCCTGAAATATGTCAGGAAATATTAATGTCGGTAATGATGTTTGCTGCCCAGCATTGGGTCGTGAGAACCCTGTCCTGTCATTAAGGTTAAGAAACGGAATGCGATCTTCATAGAGCACATCCGCTAACCCCGCCTCCTCCAATATTTGTAAAGTATCTCGGCGATGACCTGGGCCTTCTCCCACCATTACCGCTGCCGCTCCTAAGTGAAGAAATGCTTCTGCAACGGCCCGGACAACCAGGGGATGGGTGTTGATATGAGGGGCGTTTTGTTTAGTCTCGACTAAGTTGGGCTTTAAGAGAATACGTTTCCCTTTCACTTCTTGAGGATTCACGCCAAGTTCTTGAAACCCTGCAAGAAGAACAGAAACAAGGTTATGGTTGTAGGACGCCGCTTTTCCGATAAAAGTCGTGGCGGATAACGTTGGTGTTTCTAGCCAATTCGCTAGTGCAAGACCCGATGCGGCGAGTGTTGTGCCGGCAAAGGCGACTTTCAATAATTGTCGCCGCGTCAGTTCTGATTCGCCGGGTTTTAGCTTTTGCTCGCTCATCAATGACTTTCAATTTGTAAATGAGATGCTAGGCATTCGTGGGAATTGTTTTTGATAAGGGAAGAAGGTTTTGGGGCCCATCGTTGGGTATCGCGGTGCCGAGGAGCAGGCAAAGTGAAACAGGATCATATTCTCCATATCGTGATTCTCGTTTCAAACAGTCTATGATCCAGTCTTGTGTTTCGGGAGGAGAAATCCCCCAAGCTTGGAGTCCCCACAGTCCCCAACATAACGAGAGGGGAGTCCGCAGATTGGGAAGTTCATGGATTAAGTACGTCAGGCTTCGTTCGACCGTATCTTTGGGAACTCGATCAGCTAAAGCCAAAAGTGCGATGCCAGTACTTTCAGGAAAAGGTTGTAGCTCCTGTCCCAAGATTGTGGTGTTGCCATAGTTCCATCCACCCTGTGGCAGTTGTCGATTCAATAACATCCGTTTGCCCTCTTGTACGCGATGATGTCCCTCATGCCCATTGATTGAAAGGGCCATCATGCTGAATGCCGTAGGTTGAACCCATGAGTGAGTATGCGTAATCCAAGGCCATCCAGGTATTGATGTATCATGGCCGACCACGGCATTCCCATCCTCCTTTTCCATATGGAGTCCAGTATGTTGGAGCAGAAATTGAATGGCTCGGCGTTCATAGTCGTGATGAGGTGTCGAGTTGTGCCAAGCGAATATGGAAAGTGGGGTAGGCCAGACCGCGTCGGGTTGCTCAGGAGAAATACAGCTCGATCCATTGCTCTGTTGGTCTTGAGCTAACCGGTTACGAGCGATCTCAACTAATGCGATGTGGGATGTTGAAGAGATGGCATTGAGAAGAAGGACGGCCCAGGCTGTCACATCAGGTCGGTAGCGTCCATTACTGTGATGGGCAAATCCACCTTCTTGTAGACTGAGACGAACAATTCGGGCGATGTAGGATTCAAAAAATGATTGTTCCATTAACTGTCCGGAAAACGAGGAAGATCAGGCTAGGAATTTTGACTCCAAATGTCTATGAATAAAGGGTATGAATTCAAACGGGAACGTATTAGTTCTGTGCAAGTTCCCCCATAACTGATGCAGGTTCAGATTTGGGTTAAGGGTTGTATATTTCGTATCGGCCTTCCTCTCGTGTCTCTTGAAGGACGAATTCTCCTATTGCTCTTCGTGTTGTTTTCTCTGTTTTCCTTTGTATGGTTAAGTTCTTGCTCTCGTCACCCGATCAATTTCTTATTTATCTCTCTCATCAGAACACCAATCCCATTCAATGCTTCTTTCTAACCCTCAGGTCACCTCCGAAGAATCCATTCGTGAGCCTCAATCTGTTGTGTTTTTCCTCATTTTCTTACTTCTTGTTATACAACTTTTGTGGTTTGTCAAAGGCCCGATTCCCTTAATGGAAGGCGGTATTGTCGATTCTGACGGTTACATGCATCTCAATCGCGTTCTGTACCTCATGGAAACGGGGGATTGGTATAGTTCGTTCTATCCACGAAGTAATGCCCCGTATGGTGATTACCAGCATTGGACAAGAGTTATTGATGTGCTGTTAATTGGTGGAGCCAGTTTGGCGGCACTCTTTGTCCCATTTGCCACGGCCCTTCATTGGTGGGGTGTGCTGTTGAGCCCGGTTATGCAGATCTTATCTGTCGTTTTTTTGATATGGATGGTGAAACCGATCTTCGACCGCGAACACCAGTTATTAGCTGGGGGAGTGTTTCTCTTACAGCCTGCCTTGATGAATAGTTTTTTGGCAGGCCGTCCGGACCATCATAGTGTTCTCATGGCGATTTTTATCCTGCTGCTTGGCTTAACCCTTCGAATCATGATGCAACCTCTTCGCGCAAGACTATGCGTGGCTGCGGGAGTGCTTGCAGGAATAGCCATATGGACAAGCGTTGAATCGCTTATTGCGCTATCGGTGAGCTTATCTATATTGGCGCTCGGATGGGTCTGGTATGGGGGAAGCTGGGGGACACGAAATCTTTTACTGACAAGTACATTAAGTGGGGTGACATTTCTGACTCTTCTGGTGGAACGAGGGATTGGCCAATTTTATCAAACAGAATATGACCGATTTTCCTATGTACACTGGGGAATTCTTTCTCTGATCACCTGTTTCTGGATTGTCATCTGGTTGTGCAAGAACATGAAATATGCGGGATCAACTCCTATCCAACGTTTGGGAATCGGGGTTAGCGGGATGGCTGTCGTGTTGTGTGTACAATGGGTGCTCTTTCCCAAGTTTTTTCAGGGACCACTTGTTGATGTGGATCCGCAGATTATGACTCTTCTCTGGAGCCGTGTAGCCGAAACTCAACCGCTGATTCCGTCCGGTTCTTGGCAGTTTGGACGGCTCATATTATATCTCGGCATTGCCCTTCCAACCCTCCCATACTTGATGTGGCTCATCTGGAGTGAGTCCAACGAGGTCCATCGTCTTTTTTGGTGTATGATTGGTCTTGGGGTACTCGTCTATTTTCCATTAGCCTTCCACGAAATCCGTTGGGTGCCATATGCGGAGTTGCTCATATTGTTGCCATATACACATCTGATCGGGCGCATGTTGCAGCGATTTGCCGTTTTTTTCAATGCTCCCTGGCACGAAGTGCTGAAGATGAGTCTGGTCCTGGTCAGTGCAATGTGGTTCTTACTGGTTGGAGCTAAGATGCTGGAAACTGAACAGAGTGGGATTACCGGGACGATGCCAAAACATTGTCCCATCATTCCACTTTCGCAATATTTGAATGATCCTACTGGATGGGGAAGTCGAGAGCAGACCATTCTCGCTTTTGTTGATTTTGGGCCGGAGTTACTGTATCGAACGTCCCATCGTGTCATCATGACACCCTATCATCGAAATACTGATGGCATTTTGGATGCCTATCGAATTCTGTCAGATCCTACCGGACATACAGCCAAAATTTTATTGAACAAGCGAAAGGTCGATCTTATTGTGACGTGTCCCTCTTCTCCTACCGAACCCTCATTTTTTCAGGCACCCAATGGTGCTGAATCGTTCTATGATCGGCTTGATCATGGCCATGTTCCTCAGTGGCTTCATGAAGTGACACTTCCTTCTGCGTTAACGGGAAGCTTTAAAGTGTTTCAGGTCCGATCTGAGCAGAATGAGACTGCTTAATTCCCTCTTCTTTTCTTTCTTGATTTGAAGTCCTTAGGTTAGCGAGCTTTTTGCCATACTCCGGTAAGGTAGTGGTTTGCAAAGCCATAGCGGAGCGTTGACCAGCATCGTTGGAATAAGGCTTGCGGATGGGTAAAATAATATTGTCCAAGATTTGCGCGCAGGTCTGAAAGGCGTTTTTCCTTCCGAGCCAAGACCGTCAGTGGATTAAACGGCTGAATTTGCTTGAGGTGGGTGATTTCAGCCAAATTTTGACTACTGAGCATGTTTCGATAACTTTGTGGAGTAAAGTCATGTAAATGGTGTGGATTGGCATCAACCGTTGGGGTGGTCGGTACAGATCCTATAAAGATCCCACCTGGTTGTAAGAGCTGTAAGAGATGAGCAATAAGTCCGTGAGGGTCTGGAACATGTTCGATCGTTTCCAGTGACACAATGGTGTCAAAGTTTTTCTCATCAGTATAGTCCATGGCATCGGCTAGGATAAATTGTATGTTCGCATGAGCATATTGCTTCCTCGCATAGCTCACACTGTCTTCGGAGCAGTCAACTCCAATGGCTTCTGAGTTCTGAGGATTCCCTTCAAACAGAATTTTCGTTCCATAACCTACTCCACAGGCGATATCCAGAATACGTCCAGGGTTGGCTTGAGCCGCAGCAAATTCATATCGCTCAAGATGGAGTTGAAGCGTGAGTTGGCCTGTTACTTCATGTGGTTCAAGTTGTTCCGGAACCAGACGTTCTAAACTATCGACAGGCATGAGGCTGTGTTCCCTTCAAGACCATAGTAGATTGATATTTGAAACTGACAGGCATAATGTGAGGACACGATAGTATTGAGATGACGTTACTTGTGCGACATTCGAAGAAGGCTTATGAGAAAACTTGAGAAGATGATTTCGATTCCGAGCGTCAGCGTCGTTGTGCCGGGAATAATGAGACGTAGACTGTCTGGGTAAGAGAGTGGACCATATTGCTGGATGTGCCAATGCCACATGCCAAGACCCAAGAGGCCTATTCCCAAAAGACAAACCAAAATTCCAATAACAATACCAATTTCGAGAGTATTTCCTCCGATAGATTTTTCGAAGAGTTGGTCTTTCGGAAGAAATCCTACGGAAATCCCAAATGTTTTTGAAAACACACCAAATGCGATGAGATTAAATCCTGTAAGAATGGCCGTAGCGGAAATCAAGAGCGTATTGGTGTCGAATGTAATTCCATTAATTGTTATAGGGCCTGTGAGAAGTACGGTTCCGGTCGTCATCCCAATCATAAAAAGAAGAAAGCCGGGAAGAAGAAAGAGCCAGCGAGGGCAATATAGTAACATGAAACGCAGGTGTCGCCAGCCATCACGCCAGGTGCGAAGGTGGGGTGAGCGGTCTCTACCGTCTTTGTGTAAAGTAATGGGGATTTCGGTAATACGTGCTCCGTTCAAAGTGGCCTTAATGACCATTTCTGAAGCGAATTCCATCCCAGTGGCTCGGAGGTCTAATCGTTGACTGAAGTGGCGGGAAAATCCTCGCATCCCACAATGAAAGTCAGTAACAGGACAATGAAAAAATAGTCGACCAATACCGCTTAATACCGGGTTTCCTAAGTGTCGATGAAGCCACGGCATGGCACCAGGTAAAATAGTTCCACCAGCTTTTGGTAGACGGCATCCCATAACGAGGTCAAAACCTGCCCGAAGTTTTTCTATGAATGGATAAATGGCTGTAAAGTCATAGCTATCATCGGCATCACCCATAATTACGTATTTCCCGCGAGCTCTTGCTATCCCTGCCATCAGTGCTGCTCCATATCCCCGTTCTTGAACTTGGATCACCTGAGCACCACAAGCCATGGCTTTATCCTGAGAGCCATCATGACTTCCATTATCTGCGACAATGATTTCAGCCTGAAGATGATGTGTTGCAATGGCGAGATTGGCCTTTCGTAGGCATGTTTCCAGTGTTTGTGTTTCATTAAGGCAGGGCAAAATAATTGAGACTTCTGGAGTGTCCTGTATGTGAGTGTCTGTCAAAACGGGAAGGACATTTATTGGGTAGGCATCGAGTCTGTTTTGGGATTTCATGTATTGGAATGATCTCGTATGTGTTGGCGATTGGGTGGGATCAGTGTTACTTCCGTTTCTTTCTTTATAGTTCGGTTAATAGTTGTGTATCTTGAGCGTGGTGTTGGTGGTATGAAAAGAAGAGGGAGATCGAGATCGATACACCTTCAGGGGCGCAACAAGTAAGAACAGGGCCTATTCATGATGTATGTTTGCATGGAAAATTATTGTTAAATAATGTACCTCAAGTTTTTTATAATCAAACCGATAAGCAAAGTCACATTTGGTAAATAAGAACTCTCTCCCGATAAAGGCAACTCAGTTGTAAGGCTGGGACGCAAAGCTACGGATTGGTCGTGAGGCTGATGGCCGGGCTGCCGAAGGGGAAAGCAATACATCTTGTCGGAGATGGAGTTCCTAGACGTCGTCAAGGAGCATGTCTATGCCGTCAAGATTTTGGTCATTTTCTCCTTCTGCTTCGTATGTGGGTGCTCAAGGCCCTGCATGTTTCTCAAGAAAACTCAAAACGCAATCTTGGTCTGAAGTGGGTAGATTGTCTCTTCGTCCGTCCGCTCACAACCGTTTTTGCACACCTACCACATTGATACGACCAGTTTTGAAAAAACCAAAAAGTATTTTATTTTTAAGGAAAGTGCAAGATCACAAGAATGATCAAAGCAGAAACCTTCAGTGGATTGAAAAACATACTGAGCTTACGACTAAACAAATCAAGAAATTCAGTGTTCGTGATGTTGAGACCAACAGAGCAGTCTGTAGGCTGGACTTTGCCCTCTATGCAAAAAACAGGACTATTCTGTATTGAGTGTGATCAAGACAGGAGAGTAACGAGGAAGGTCAGCGATGGGATTTTTCGGGCGCACCATCGACACTGACATCTACCCAATGTGCCTGAAAGGAGAGATACGATGACTCAAGTGATGCGATTTGTTCAAGATGAAGAGGGAGCGACGGCATTGGAATACGGGTTGTTGGCGGCTTTGATTGCTGCGGTGATTATTGGGGCTGTGACAACTCTCGGTAATGTCGTGAGCAGCACGTTCAATAATATTGCCGCCTCAATGAGTGCCGCTGCAGGTTCCTAAGGAACATGAGAAGATTTCAAGAGTGTCGTTTGACGTATGATGAGTCGTTGATGTTCTGCTTGTAGAGGAGATGGGTACTTCATTCGTACCCATAATTTTCGACTAGCCAAGGACGATTCCGTAGTCATTATTTGAGTTGAAGTGTATTCTCTTCCGGCCCTCTTGTGAAGAGGGGGTCGGTGTGAGGATCTATCCGCATTAATAGTCATAGTCATATCGAGAGGAGAAGGGAGATGGCAACGAATATTGCAACGGAATTTCAAAATCTTATCCAAGATGAAGAAGGTGCCACGGCATTGGAATACGGGTTGTTGGCGGCTTTGATTGCTGCGGTGATCATTGGGGCCGTGACAACCCTTGGTAATGTGGTGGGCACCACGTTCAACAATATTGCCGCCTCAATGAGCGCCGCCACAGGCTCTTAACGGACGGTTCAGTTGTCGAGATATATTTCAAGTAGTTGGCCGTATGAGCATCGTATGTCAGGCCTTCGATAGTTTATACGAAATATCATCCGATGATAGATCTACTATTAAAATCATGTTAGAGAAAAAACGGTGCGATAGCCATGGAGTATGAGCTGATGTCCGAGTTGATCTCTGCCGTGATATAGAGAGCTATTTCAAATTTTGGTGAAATTCTCGGTCTCACATTTAATACTGTGGTTACCTTGATTAGTGCTGCTACCGAGTCATAAATGAGGGGCGCGAGTAAAAAAAGAGGGGAACGGTTGCATCAATGGATCGGTCAATCTCAAGGAAGAGATTAGGGTGTCTTCGACAGAATCTCTCCACATTTCTTCAGTAACTCTTCTGTCCTTACCGGCAAGAAGAGTCTGCCGGTGAATTGGATTCGGAGAGTGGACTGACAGTCATCTTGTCATCCTTCTGCCTAAGCCTCAGTAAGAAAAATTGTCTGTGAAGACTGATACGCGTTCAGTAGGCTTGAGGTGCGTTTCAAATAAGACTATCGGAGGAGGAAAGTCTATGGAAGATTTCAGTACACCAAGAAAGTTCTTCAAGGAGAATTTGAATAATCCTCGTGGCAATACAATGATAGAAATCGGATTGCTCTTGCTTCCATTTCTACTGCTCTTGTCGTCAGTATTCGAATTTGGCTGGTATTACTTTCATGAGCATACATTGCAACATGCCACGAGTGAGGGCATGCGCATCGCATTGGTGGGCGGAGTGACAAATGATGAGCAAGGGAATGCGATGAGTCGGGAAGATACGATTATTAAAACGATTCAGGAAAATGCATCTTGGGCGATGACGATTAACCCAGGCGATATTGCGATTTTTAAAGTTGGGAATAATTATGAAAATCCCGAAGGATGGGAAACCGCTGCCCCAAACGCCGGAAATCCCGCCGACTATATGCGAGTGGTGGTAAATTATGACCATACATTTTTAACCCCGTTCGTTGGACACCTTTTCTCAGAGGACGGATCAGCCAAAATGCGTGCGCAAGCCACATATCGCAATGAACTCTATGATATTCAGACGGAGGCATAGATCTATGTTACGAAGAACCATACGATCACAAAGAGGCATGGCAAGTGTAGAATTTACTGGAGTGGCAATGGTGATCATGGCATTGGCCTTTGGCATTGTAGAATTTGGTTCTCTTATTCGTGCTCAAGCTGTGGTGACCAATGTGACACGGGAAGGCGGTAGCTTAGCGTCGCGCGATCTGAAGAATGGCTCAAGTTTATTACAATTACTGGAAGCATCCACATGGCCATTGAACTTTGCTTGCCCGGCCGAAGATCCGAATTGTGTGCAGTCGGACCAGGATAGCAAATTTAAAATCTATATTACCAAAGTTGATGCTGGGACAAATGACTCAGTTTCCCCGACTTGCAATGCTCCCCTTGAGAGTGGAACGTTGTTAGTCGATATCGGAGAAACTCCTCCCGCAGGTAGTGGAATGACTAAACCAAATGACGATCCGCATTGTGGATTGACTGAGGAGTTGTGGGAAACCCTCACGTATAAACAGGATTATGGGACGTCGTTATTATCTCAATTAACCGTGGTTAAGGTGTATTATCGTCATGATCCGTTAACGCCATTGTCTGCACTCTTAAAGACTGTCCCGTATTTCGGCGATGGTACGGTCACTATTCTCAATTTTGACAGTACAGGCGCAATGTCCGAACCTCCCTATGTAGCCAATTATGATTCGTTTTTAGTGAGCAGTAAGGCAGTTTTTTAGGGCAGCTTCGAATTGACGATACTCCATATTTTCACAAAATCCCAATGACTGCTGAACATTTCCTGTATGAACGTGAATAGGCAATGACAAAGAGAGGATGCTATATGAAAAATGTCTTTTCAAGGCAACAACATCAATCACGTACTCTCGTAGATGATGCGGTGAATAATCAACGAGGAATATTTGCTTTGACGACTGCGGTTGCCCTTGTGTCACTTTTTGGGTTTGTGGCTTTGGGGATAGAGGTTGGCAAGTGGTACATCGTACGGGCTGAACTCTCAAAGTCAGTTGACGCCGCTTCGTTGATTGGTGCAAGAAATATCTCTAATCCTTGGCTTGATCAACATTTTAATGTGAGTGAAGGAGAGGGGTTAGGGCAATTAGTTAAAGCAGTCGGTAAGGCAAACTTTTCTCCAGGGTTTTTGGGAGCTAGTGCTGCTGCGGTTGAATTGTCTGGGCAAGTGCAAGATGGGAAAGTGATTGTTTCAGGGAATACCGATGTCACAAATTATGCCGCGAGAGCACTTGAAACTGCGCAGACAAAAGGAAAGTTCGATACGACTCATGTCGGGTCGCTTGGTGGTGCACAAAAACGTGATGTTGAAATTATGCTGGTGTTAGACCGTTCCGGTTCGATGTCGCAAGAAATGAGTGATCTTAAAGACGCCGCGAAGAGTTTTGTGGATTATTTTGAAGATACCCAGGAAGAAGATAAGATTGGACTAATCAGCTATTCAACGGCTGTTACCGTTGATGAACCACTCAGTACAAATTTTGTTGACACCATCAAAGCCAAGATTAATGCGATGTCTGCTAATGGGTGGACGAATATGGAAGATGCCATTGATCAAGCCGATGGTCCTTCAGGATTTACGGATCAATCGGAAGTGCCTGGAGATCAGCGGGTTCAGCAATTCTTAGTATTTTTCACTGACGGAATTCCAACGGCCTTTCGTTCAACGTATGATCCTAGTACGGCACCGTACCGTCTCTTTACCCGAGGAGGAGTCAATAAAGTGAATACCACCACCAATGAGCCTGATGTGGTGGTGGCTGCGTCCAACGATTCGAATGCACGATTGTATGATCCCTTTGATGGCTCACAACTTCCTAATATATTGGGGAGTTATGCGAAACAGTTTCAGACCGGCGATGGCTTGGCGCTTTTGTCTTCCAATTGCGCATCATACACGATGAAGTGGTGGATTTTGGAGGATCCCAACTATGGGAAGAATTATCAGGGTTCGCCAATTTCAGGGTATGATGCCGAGCACTGTTCTATTCCGATTCACAAAATGGTGAAATATGTTGAAGATCAAGCCAAGCAGATGGCGATCGAACATGCCGAAGAGCTGAAAGCCAAAGGCGTGAAAGTGTATACCATTGGGTTAGGCGGAAGTCTCAATACATCACAATTGCAAAGTATGTCGAGTGGAGAAGCCTTTTTCTATCCAGCACTCACGTCTGATCAATTGGAGGAGGTCTTCCAGAACATTGCGAAAAACATCAAATTACGCTTAATTCAAGTGTAACGTTCGACGTCCAGTCGTATTATTAGAACACTGGCCTCGTAGGAATTTCCTACGAGGCCATTTTTTTGAGATGCAAAAGCTTCAGATAGTGATGGATTTTACCGAAGAGCGTAGCTGATCTTGTGATGTCTTCCCCATAGGGAAGGTGAGAATATTGTGTGGAGATCGTTTTCATTACCGTATGTCGATTGAATGTTCTGCCGTTTTTTGAATTTTAGTATTTCAGCATGACGTATATTCTCCTAATTATCATACTCTCTTGCGCTCTGGTTGGGGCGGCTATAACGGATGTTCGCTGGAGCAAAATCCCTAATATTATTACATTTCCTTTAGCAGGCCTTGGCCTTTTGATACATGGTGTATCCAATGGGCTGAACGGATTTTTGTTTAGCCTTGAAGGGCTAGGTCTTGGCTTTGGCCTTCTTCTGATTTTTTATATGTTGGGTGGGATGGGAGCTGGTGATGTCAAGCTCTTTGGTGCAGTTGGTGCGGTGATCGGCCCCTCTGATGTGTTCATTGCCTTTCTCATTACGACTTGTTTGGGCGGATTGTACGCGATTGGTCTTATGTTGTTGACCTGGGGCCTTCCCAGCACGGCCGAGCGAGTCAAAGTCATGTTGACAACTTGGTTGGTAGCTCGAATCTTTACGAGCCCTCCTCCGGTCGATCATACGCAACCCAAATTGCGGTATGGTCTGGTGATAGGGCTCGGTGCCTTGTGTTCACAGGCTTGGCGGTGGTTGGCGGTCACCCAACTGTAATAACCGTATCGTTTATCAAGTATTTAAGAAAAGTCATGGTTGTCCGATGAAGGAAGTACATGAAATGTAACCAAGATGAATGCGTCATAATCATTTATTCTTTTTAATAGCTTAACGAACCATGAGGTATACGAAATGTTTCAAAACCGACCTGTCCTGTTCATGGGGCTTGCAGTCGGCATAGCCTTAGTGACGACGATCCTGATCTACAATTGGCTTCAGCAACAGAAGCAGGAAAATTCTGATGTCGTCGAGCAAAAGGTTGTCACGATTGAAGGCATCCCGATTGCTGTTGCCAGTGCAGATATGGGTTGGGGAACCCCCATTAAGAAAGAGATGATACGGGAAATCCCCTTTCCTCAGGAAAATCTTCCTGTTGGTCACTTCAAAAGCCTCGAGGATTTACAGGGGCGGATATTATTGACGCCAGTGAAACGGAATGAACCGATTCTTGAATCAAAACTGGCCCCAATCGACATCAAAAATGGTGGGGTTGTGGCCGTTCTGGATCCAGAAAAGCGTGCGATGGCCGTGAAAGTAAACCAAGTGGTTGCGCTTCCTGGGTTTGTCAAGCCGAGAGATCGAGTCGATATTATGGTCACCATGTCCAGCGGTGGAAAAGGGCAGATTACGAAAACCGTACTCGAAAATATGCTCGTGCTCGCAATCGGTACGCAATTGGAGCGTGATCCAGCCGATGGGAAGGCTAGTCCCGTCAAAATTATTACTTTTGAAGTGACGTTGGAAGAAGCCGAATTGCTGGCGATGGCTTCCAATGGGGGACAATTGAGATTTGCGCTTCGAAGTCCACTCAATAGTGCTTTGAAAAAAACGCGTGGGGCGACTATTCCTGATCTGCGGGCATCATTTCACGCCGCTCCCCCAAAGCGCAAAGCTAGACGGCAAGCGCAAGTGGAAATGATAAAAGGTAATTCAAAAAGTGTCGTGAAGTTTTAATTAATAGAGCTATTTTAATCTTTGTGAGCAATGATATGACCAGGAATGCGATGTTCGTTTATCACGCAGATGTCCAGGGAGGGCAAAATATGGCAATGCATAGATCGCTCCGGCGAATATCGTGGGTGAAAGTTATTCTCGGCGCTGTGTCGGTTGTCATATTGGGACTTTCACCTGTTTATGCTGAAGGGCTGACACACAAGGCCATTGAGACGAATGTACCTCAATCACTCCCTCTGGGGCTTGGGTCTTCAATCGTTATTGACAGTGCAACGCCTTTTGTTCGGGCTTCTGTGGCGAGTCCTGCTATTGCAGATACGCTCATTCTTTCCCCGAAACAGATCTATCTGACCGCAAAAGCTGTTGGGGCAACGACGCTGACATTATGGAGAAAAAACGGCACCGTGAGTACCGTGTTAGAGGTGTTAGTGACGCCTGATTTAACGAAACTTAAGGCTCAAATACATCAAGTATTTCCGGGAGAGCGAAATGTCGAAGTCACCGCTGGTCACGATAATATTACGTTATCTGGCAAAGTATCGACTGCAGAACAGTTAACAAAAATTGTGGAAATGGCTGAGCCATACGCACCCGGTAAAGTGATCAACCTGATGAACGTGGGTGGTGTCCAACAGGTCATGCTTGAAGTGCATATGGTTGAAATGAATCGTGGACTCACACGTCGTATGGGCATTAACTATTCCAGACTTGGCGAGAGCTTCTTTTTTGGCGAACTCAATGATTTGAGTGAGTTAAGCACGGATAACGGTGTCTTTACGTTCTTAAGGTCTGCCGCTGTCAATGCCACATTTGGGATTCCTTTTGGTGATGATCTGTATATGATTTTCTTAGATTTCCTGAAGCAGCATAATTTATCAAAAGTTCTAGCTGAACCGACCTTGGTGGCCATTAGCGGACAAGAGGCGACGTTTTTAGCTGGAGGAGAGTTTCCAATTCCTGTTCCGCAGTCACTTGGTGTGACGACCATCAAGTTCAAAGAATTCGGCGTGAGGTTGAGTTTCAATCCAACAGTATTGAGTGATGACAAAATTGCGTTGAAGATCTCGCCTGAAGTTTCTGAGCTCGACTTTTCCAATGGTGTGAATTCTGCCGGATTTACAATTCCAGCAATTACGACTAGGAAAATTCAGACCGTATTGGAGTTAGACGACGGACAAAGTTTTGTGATTGCAGGGTTATTGCAAAATAACATTCGCGAAACGGTCGCAAAGTATCCGCTTCTTGGAGATATTCCGGTTCTTGGCGCTCTTTTTCGTAGTACGTCATTTCAGAAGAGTGAGACAGAACTGATGGTGATTGTGACCCCGAGACTTGTGAAGCCCGTTGATTTGGCTAAACAATCTCTTCCAGGAGATGATTAT
Source organism: Nitrospirales bacterium (assembly GCA_021603905.1). Taxonomy (GTDB): domain Bacteria; phylum Nitrospirota; class Nitrospiria; order Nitrospirales; family UBA8639; genus JAGQKC01. The sequence continues at coordinate 36,879 of BQIU01000011.1, read as the reverse complement.
CTGGAGCCAAATGATTTTGAACTGATGTTGTTAGGGTATCTTGAAGGTGTTCCGCAGACAAAGAATGCGAACGGTCTGCCACAGATGGGACGTGCTTCCAGAACGATGGCCTGGAATGGTGGTGGCCTAGAAGGGTCTTTTGGGCATTTAGCTCCATAGCAGGTGAATAGAGAGGAAAACACATGAGGAACGTCTTGAGTCGAGTAATCTATCTTGTCGTGAGTGTGGTGCTGATGGCTGGCATCTCCGGGTGTCAACTCTGGCCCATTATGTCGAATGAGGACGGCCGGAAAATTCGTGATATGGGGAAAGCTGATCAAGTCATGTATCCGTACGCGCCGCAACCTGTTCATTTAAGTGAGCATTACGGCGATGCGTTTCAAGCCGCAAGAGACAATCAAATTCTGAACCCTGATGCATCAAAAAATCTCGATGTCGTCACAGGGAAAGATGGGACTGCGACATACAAATCGATAGAACTCTATCGTAAAGGTTATTCTTCCCCTCCATTTAAAACTGGATCGTCTGGTGGAGGTAGCAAATGAGTGAGTCTAGCTGGAAGCCAACACGTGTCGGTGTGAGCGGCTCAGAGTCTTCGTCGGATGTCAAAGTCGTTGAAGTATCGATCACGGTACCAGAAGTCAAAAAAATCATTGAAGATCAGATCCGTGCTGATGCCGGCTTTCGTCTTAAGCCACAGGGCGACACTCAGGTTCCTGATCTCCTTGTTCTTGAAATAGATGAGGATTCAGAAAAAACGTTTTCTCTGGTCAAGACAGTCTTGAGTTCAGCTAAAGGGACTGAAATTTTTCTGACGTCAGCCAAAACTGATTCGACACTCTTGTTGGAAGCGCTACGGGCTGGCATGAAGGAGTTTTTGACGCAACCCATTCAACCGGATGAAGTGAAGGCAGCATTAGAACGTTTCACAACTCGGAATAGTGAAACGGCATATGAAGGGAAAAAACAGGCGGGGAAGGTGATTACGTTATTTGGTGGAAAAGGGGGGACGGGAACAACCAGTGTTGCCGTGAATCTTGCGGCGAGTCTTCATCTGAGTGCCAAAAAGCCTGCTGTCGTGTTGGTGGATGTGAATCAACATGGTGGAGATATTCCCCTGTACCTTGATTTACCGACGGCTCATAGTTTTCGAGATATCGCCGCTGATCTCACACGTGTGGATTTAGCCTTTCTTGCGAGCGTCTTAACTAAACATGAATCTGGAGTTCATGTGTTGCCCTCCGGGTACGATGATTTGAGTGCAGGACGACTGAATCCAGACTGTATTGAGCCAACGATCAAGCTTCTTCAGTCGATGTTCGAATTTGTGGTCATTGATTGCGGGCATGTCTTAGATTTGACAACCAAAAAAGCCTTGGAATTATCTTCGAGTATTATGGTGGTCTCAAGTTTGATGGTTCCTGTTGTGCATCGAACAAAACGCATCCTCGAATTACTGCGAGGTTCCGGCGTTCCGCAAAGTAAAATTGATTTACTCATTACCCGGTATCTTCCTCATGAAAAAGACGTCTTAACTGAAACGAAGGATATATTGAAACAGGAAGCCAACTGGCTACTGCCCAATGACTATGCTTCTTCGAGTAACGCGATTAATAGTGGAAAGCCAGTCGTGATGATTGCCCCTCGATCACCGTTGACCAAAACATATCAACGGTTAGCTGCCTCATTCCTTGATCACGCTCCAGAACCTCAGAGTAGTTCTTTTTGGGGAAATTGGATGAAGTCCGCCAAAGGGAAGCGGACTCAACAGAGTGCAGCGACAGCCTAACCATTTCTTATTCAATATTAAAGGTGTGAACGAACGATGATTGCATCTGAGTGGGAACAAGTCGGAACCGGTGGAACCAACCTCGAAGATTTGAAAGGACGATTACATCGTCAGGTCATTGAAGCACTTGATTTGTCCGTGGTTGCGACGCTTGATCAAAATTTACTCAAAGCTGAATTGAGTAACTTAGTCGAAAAATTTTTAGAACAAGAACCCGTCCCCTTAAATGCACGTGAACGGGAAAAACTGATCACAGAAATTCAGTATGAAGTGATGGGGCTTGGACCATTGGAACCATTACTTCAAGATCCCACGGTGAATGATATTCTGGTCAACCGCGCTGATCAAATATATGTGGAACGTGCAGGAAAACTGCAACCTACGGATATTAAATTCCGTGATGAGACCCACTTACGGAAAATTATTGAAAAAATTGTCTCAGCCATTGGCCGGCGGGTTGATGAGTCCTCGCCCATGGTTGATGCCCGATTATCTGATGGGTCCCGGGTGAATGCCATCATTCCACCGCTTGCGTTAGACGGCTCTTCAATATCTATCAGGAAATTCTCTAAAGATAAGTTACAGATTGAAGACTTAGTGGAAAAACGATCTCTGACTCCAGAAATTGCCATATTGTTGAAGGGCATTGTTGAGGCCAGACTGAATATCTTGATTGCCGGGGGGACCGGTTGTGGAAAGACAACAATCCTAAATATTTTGTCGAGTTTTATTCCATCAGACGAACGTATTATTACCATCGAAGATTCCGCCGAACTTCAACTCCGGCAAGACCATGTGGTGCGACTGGAAACTCGACCTCCAAACGTTGAAGGCCGAGGTGAAGTGACGCAACGTGAGTTAGTCAAGAATACACTCAGAATGCGACCAGACCGGATTGTCCTTGGAGAGGTTCGGTCGGGAGAGTGCTTGGACATGCTTCAAGCTATGAATACTGGCCATGATGGATCGTTAACGACCATCCATGCGAACACGCCTCGCGATGCGTTAACACGAGTCGAGACACTCGTAGCCATGGCCGGGTTGAATTTGGCGACCAAGGCGTTACGTCATTACATTAGTTCTGCCCTTGATGTTGTGGTGCAAATGACGCGGTTGTCTGATGGAACGAGAAAAATGACGAGTCTGCAGGAGATTACGGGTATGGAAGGTGAAATTATTACCTTGCAAGAGATTTTTTCATTTCATCAAACCTCGTTAGACGAAAATCGTATGGTCAAAGGGAAATTTGCGGCGACCGGTGTTCGACCAAAATTTGTTGAACGATTTAAAGCTTTAGGTATTGATATCGATCAGGAAATCTTCGATCCTACCAAAGTGTATGAAATATAACGGAGTGATGGAGTGGGCACCGTTTGGTGAGGAGCCAGAATTGAGATGACGATTTTCATTAGCATCGGGATATTCGTCAGCATCATTCTGTTTCTTGAAGGTGGATTTCATATCTATCATACGTATATTAGTCCGAGAACCAAAAAAATCAAACGACGATTGCGAAACTCGGGAAAACCCAAGGCGTCAGGCCACGAGCAGCTACAGCAAGCGAATGTTATTCGACAACGGGCGACGGGCAATGTGCAATGGCTCAATATTCTGTTGGCGAAAGTGACAAGTCTTTCAGCAATCGAAACGTTGTTGATTCAATCCAATAGTCACATGCCTCTTAGTGTGTTTGTCTTAATCTCATTTGTCACGGCGGCATTCGCGGCTGTGGCGGCTGCTCTCTATCACTTGGGAGTTCTTGGGATGTTAGGCTGTGGAATGGTTGGATTATTTCTCCCATATATGTACATGCGCTGGAAACGGAAAAGCCGATTTTTGGTATTTCAACAGCAGTTACCCGATGCGTTAGATTTAATGGCAAGAGCATTACGAGCTGGTCATGCTTTTTCCGTTGGAATGAAAATGGTCGGCGATGAATTTCCTGATCCGATTGGACCGGAAATGGGGAGGGCGGTCGAAGAAATTTCGTATGGGATTGAAATTCCAGAAGCCTTAAAAAGTCTTTCGAAACGCATTGAATGTGTGGATTTAAAGTTTTTTGTGACAGCATTGATTGTTCAGCGAGAAACTGGCGGAAATTTGGCAGAAATTATTGAAGCCATTAGTCGATTGATTCGATTACGATTTGAGCTTCTGGGAAGAGTCCAAGCCTTATCGGCTGAAGGGAAATGGTCGGCCATTGTTCTGATGGCGTTGCCGATTGTCTTGCTCTTTGGACTTTCCTGGATTAATCCTGAATACATGGATCCTTTGTACAGTGATCCAACCGGACAAATGATGTTAGCTGTGGCGATCGTCTGGATGATGATTGGCGGTGTGGTCATTAAACGGATGATCAATATCAAGACCTAATAGGCATACTATGGAAATGGCATTAGTTATCAGTGGGTTGGTATTTGTGGGTATGTTAGTGCTCATGGTAGGGGGCTTTGCTCTTTTCCAATCTCGACAGCATGCGAAAGAGTGGGGTGAACGGGTTAAAGGGAAGACCAAAGCAAAAGAAGATGTCAAGCAAGATGAAGGTTTTGGGTACCTCAAGGCGCAAATGCTTCATCTCTTGGAGAAGTTAGGACAAGTCAACAAGCCCAAGGATCAGGCTGAAACGTCAAGACTTCGCAAGACGTTAGTTTCTGCAGGCTACAGGAGTTCGCGCGCGCCCATTATCTTTCTTGGAACGAAAATACTTTTGATGTTGATTTGCCTTGGGATATTTTTTCTATTTGGTTCGGATTTAACCAAAAATAAACCGATGTCGTATTTTATCGGTGGGATGGTCGGGTCAGCCATTGTTGGATTCTATGCACCCCAATTGTGGCTCTCTACCTCTGTCCAAAAGCGTCGGGAACGTATTCTCGATGGCTTTCCTGATGCCTTAGACTTAATGGTCGTTTGTGTTGAGGCCGGTCTCGGTCTTGATCAAGCTATCGCGAGGGTTGGAGAAGAAATTAGTATCGGGCATAAGGATCTTGGCGAGGAATTTCAAATTTTAAGCTTGGAATTGCGTGCGGGTCTCACACGGGAACAAGCCCTCAGAAATTTAAATGCACGGACCGATGTGGATGAAATCCGTAGTCTTGTCGCATTGCTGATTCAAACCGATCGATTTGGAACCAGTATTGGACAAGCCTTACGAGTCCATTCTGATTCTATGAGAATGAACCGTCGCTTGAAGGCCGAAGAAATGGCCGCCAAATTACCGGTGAAATTGATGGGGCCACTCATTCTGTGCATTTTTCCAGCGCTCTTGATCGTGATTATGGGGCCAGGCGTCATTCTCCTTATGAAAAAAGTCTTCCCCGCCATGGGAGGGGGATAATGAAACACGCACTATCTTTAACTTATTACAGGCATAGATACGTAAGAAAGGTCGGTGGGATCATGAAAGGCCGAAACAGAAAACAGCTAGACCATCATAGAAGACAGAATTTTCCGTCAATACGGACTGCGTTCGTGTCGTTGGGATGTCTGCTTTTCCTATCTGGGTGCGCGTCTGATTCACTCTTTGAAATGCAAGACGAGCACTATCAGCCGGTCCTGGAACGTCAAAAGGCAGGGCTCCCGTTTGATGAGAGTGTCAGTAAGGTGGATATCAATGAATATACACCGGAAGAGTATGAGCAGTTTGGTGATTCACATATGAAGCAGGGGAAATTTGTTCTTGCGGCGGTGCAATATGAAGCATCATTGAAACTAGAACCATCACGGGTATCTGCCCGATATAAGGCTGCGCAGGTCTATCTTCAACATGGAAAGGCTGAGAAGGCTTATGAGCGGTATCATGAAATTCTAGATTATGATTTCAACCATGCGTTGGCATACGAAGGCATGGGGCAGGCTCTTTTACGAATGGATAAAGATGCAGAAGCTGAACTTGAATTTCAGCAAGCGCTGGTGTTCGATAGTCAGTTGTGGCGTGCCCATAATTTTCTAGGCATCATTGCTGATCGTCAATCTCGGCATTCTACGGCTATGGATCACTATCAACACGCTCTTCTCATTAAACCAAATGAACCTCATGTTCTGAATAATCTCGGCATGGCACATTTTCTTAACAAGGAATACGGTAAAGCAATTGATATTTTTCAACAGGCCATTCATATCAATCCGAATAACTCAAAAGTTTGGAATAATATTGGAATGACCTACGCAAAAATTGGTCAATATTCATCGTCTTACGATGCGTTTCAACGAGGGCTTGATGCTCCTAAAGCATATAACAATCTCGGACTTCTTTTTTTAGAAGAAAAGCAAACAGCTCGTGCGTTGAAGTGCTTTGAGAACGCAGTCAGTGCGCAAACGACGTTCTATGAAAAAGCACAAAAAAATCTCACTCTGGCAAAGAAAGAACTTTCCAAACTATCTCCTTTCAAGCGGCGCGCTGTCAAACTTCAACAAGGAAGTTGTCTCTAAGAAATGAGATGTCTGATCTCATGCCTGCTCAGGCATGAGATCTAACGCATTCTCTCCTTGTTTTCATCTCGCTATACCCTTAGATTTTCTCTCTCAAGCTCAGTTCGAAGTAGAACCGCCCAGAATAGTAAATCCTCGCGTATAATTTTACATTAATGTTTATGGTGAAATTCTGAAGAGAATTGTGTCGAATTCATTTTCCTCCAGTGCTTATCCTTCCCTTATGTGCACTTGCTTGAAAGACACCTAATGAATACGTCCACAACATTATAACTCATAGTCTTACAACCAAAGTTCGTGATAGTGAGTCTTCACTGTCCATTTTCGCAAACACGTTTGAGGACAAGATATTCTCAGCCCAGGCTTACTGAGGGAGTCTGACAATTCCACGTGACGACTCCTGTGGCCTGTCGGGAGTGTTAACGCTACCCGTTGCTTCTCAATGACTCTGACTCTTGTCGCTTTTGAAGGGTTGGTTCCAGTTGGGTCAGGAGTTGACAATCCTCCCCCTTCTCTTCTCCACGTGAAAACAAACGACAATCATTCGGAATTCTGCAGCTTGATGACGGTTGTCGTGCGGTTGTCGGATTTCGTGAGGCTTGTTGGTGAACCACTGTCATGCAAGTTGACATGGACAGAGGTGCCGGGCATGTGCGTGTTTGCCGGTAACAGCGTTGGACGGACAACAGTTGAGTCTAACGGCAACGAGTGGATATCGAAAGGACTGGTGCGGGGCGGTGGCATTGCGTTTGCTTTAGTAGACAGTATGAACGCGAATCACGACAACGACATTCACAGTCTTTACCAACTTTCACAAAGGAGATCCCCCATGAACCCCATCATGACCTTCATCAACGACGAAGACGGTGCGACGGCTATGGAATATGGCTTATTGGCAGCCTTGATTAGCGCCGTGATTATTGGGTCGGTTACGACGCTCGGTAATGTGATTGGGACGACCCTCAATACGATTTCTGCTTCAATGGTAGCAGCCCAATAACCCACGTCCTGGCCGTTTATCGTTGAATTAGAGGAAGTCCTGAGTCTATTTAAGAGAGCACTATATCCTCAACAAGCCGTCTGAATCCTTCGTGATTGAGACGGCTCTTTGTTTTGGGGCCAACGAGAGTGTGTGAGGGGAACTCGCCGGTTCGACTCGTTTAACTCTGTATTCATTATGAGAAAAATAAGGAAGTCGAATTGTTGTTTTCCTGAACTTCTTTAGAATTTGTACTTTGAAGTTTTTGGGACCTGTGCATGAGCATAGCTCTTGAGTGTTACGTTTATTTCAAAGAGAATGCCAACGTCATGCATAATATTGATGAACGGAGATGTTCATATTATTTAAAGAAATATGCTTAGGCTCTTGTATAGACATTTTGCCGCATGCGAGTTACGCTAGGTGCTTGATATGATGAGAAAGGCTTAGCATGATCCAACGATCCATTGAATATTGCCAGCGGGATTTGTGGGAAACCAATCTCGAAAATCTGGAGCCGCTCCAACGATATTGGGTTAGTTTCTTGCGCCTGATGTTCGTGGCTGCCTGGGAATTCAAGGAAAGTGTTCTCAGTATTCGCGCGACGAGTCTTGTCTACACTACCTTACTGTCCATCGTGCCGTTTTTAGCCGTGATGTTTTCAGTGCTGAAAGCGTTTGGAGTTCATCAAGAAATTGAACCAATTCTTGGGCATGCGTTAGAGCCGTTAGGTGATAAAGGTAGTGAGATTACTCGCAATATTATTGGGTTTATTGACAATCTAGAGGTCGGAGTGTTGGGGGCTGTCGGTATCGCAGGGCTTTTCTATACGACGTATTCCTTAATCGCGAAAATCGAAGAAGCCTTGAACTCGGTCTGGCGTGTTCAGCAAGGTCGTCCGTTTGCTCGTCAATTTACCGATTATCTTAGTGTCGTGCTCGTCGGTCCTGTTTTTGTGTTTACGGCATTTGGATTGACGGCATCGGCACAAAGTCATTGGCTTGTGCAACAAGTCGTCTCAATTCAGCCCTTCGGGTACCTAATGGTCTGGGCGACAAAGCTGTTGCCATTTGTTTTCATCTGTTTTGTGTTTACCTTTCTCTATAAATTTGTTCCTTACACAACTGTGAATTTGAAGTCAGCATTGATGGGTGGGGTAACGGCCGGGGTACTGTGGCAATTAGCTGGACTGGTTTTTGCCAAAACCGTCGCCAGTTCAGGGAACTACAGTGCAATCTATTCCAGTTTTGCGGTGCTCATTCTCTTCCTGATCTGGCTCTATGTCGGATGGCTCATCGTCTTGGCAGGGGCGCAAGTTGCCTATTACCATCAACATCCATCGGCGTATCTGATGCAGTTACGGTGGCGACAGAACACGCATACGTTTCGTGAACATGCTGCTCTAGCCATTCTGCTACAGATCACCCGTCGGTATTTTGGGGGTTCACCTCCATTGGAAGAGTGGCGTCTTGCACAGGCCTTGAACGTTCCGCTTTCGGTGGTAGAAGATGCCACGAAGCTGCTTATTGAGGGAGGAATACTTGTGAGGACCGTAGAGCCGATTGGTGTCACACTCGGGCGGCCTCCGGAGCAAGTATCAGTTGTAGAAATTCTTGATTTAGTTCGTGCTCAAGATCAAGCCTGTGCTCTCTTTTCTAATGATGATATGAAGGAAGTCGGCCAAATGTTACGACGAAGAGATGATGCTGTCGAAGACGCTCTCGAAGATGTCACCCTGCGATCCCTTGCACTCAATGGTCGTTTGCCGCAAGATCTGGCAACCCCTCGATTGATACATGCCGAAGAAGCTGAGACTGTTCCATCTCCAGCCGTGCATGACTCATAGGCATCGATGACTTTCCCTTTTTCTTTTTTGTGCTTTCCCTTATTGTGAAAATATATTTTGAGAAGGGTTGAAAAAGGATATGACGGAGTGATGAAAATTGGACTCATTCAAATGTCCTGCTCTCCGAATCCATCGGAGAATGTGGCGCAAGCTGTTTCTCATATCGAAGAAGCTGAGCGTGGCGGTGCGTGCATTGTCTGTTTACCAGAGCTGTTCCGTTCGCAGTACTTCTGTCAGCGCGAAGATGCTGCTCTCTTTGATTTAGCCGAATCGATTCCTGGTCCGACGACAGAGGTGTTGGGTAAAATCGCCAAAGAGAAAAAATTGAGCATTTTGGTTCCACTGTTCGAACGGCGAGCAGCGGGGGTGTATCATAATTCGCTCGTTGTGATGAATGAAAAAGGTGAAATTTCAGGTCTGTATCGTAAAATGCATATTCCCGACGATCCAGCCTATTATGAAAAGTTTTATTTCACGCCGGGGGATAAAGGCTTTCAAGCCATTAAGACATCTTATGCTACCATCGGTCCGTTGATCTGTTGGGATCAATGGTATCCTGAGGCAGCGAGGCTAACGGCATTGCAAGGGGCAGAGTTGCTGGTCTATCCCACAGCGATTGGTTGGCATCCTGCTGAGAAGACGCAAGAGGGCACCGCGCAACGTGAGGCGTGGATCACCATTCAGCGAAGCCATGCGATAGCCAATGGAGTATTTGTCGTCTCAGTGAATCGGGTCGGTCATGAGATTCAGTCAGAAGGTGGAGATGGAATCGAGTTTTGGGGTAGTTCCTTTGTCTGTGATCCGTTTGGAGTGATTCTAGCTCAAGCCTCTGTCGAAAAAGAAGAAGTGCTGCTTGTCGATATCGACTTAAAACGAATTGAAGAAACTCGTAGAAATTGGCCATTCCTCCGCGATCGCCGCATTGACGTGTATGGGGAGATTACGAAACGGTATCTCGGTGACGAATGAATCGTATTTGCGAGTCTGTTTATAATTGATGTTTTTATCCTCACCCTAGCCCTCTCCCTTAAAGGGAGAGGGAATTAATGAACTATTAAGCTTTCCTCGTGCTCGTTGACCTCAGATGGTACTCTGTGGTTTTTCTTTGATCTATCCTAAAATTGAAAGTTCGCTCTCCCCATTGTTGGGGAGAGGGGTAGGGTGAGGGGGACCATTGAAGCGTATGTCAAAAAGTTCAAGAGTTAACGCCAAACGTCTTCGACGTGATCAGACTGATGCTGAACAAAAAATCTGGCTGCGGCTTCGTGCTCGTCAACTTAGCGGAGAAAACTTTCGTCGACAGCATCCCGTTGGAAGATATATAGTCGACTTTTGTTGTGTTGAAAAGAAAGTAATAGTTGAACTGGATGGCGGGCAACATGCTGAGCAAGAACAGGATGATCAGCAGCGTACAGAGTATTTAAAGACGCAGGGTTACCGTGTGCTGCGATTTTGGAATCATGATGCCTTGGAGAAGACAGATGATGTGTTGGAGGAGTTAGTGAGGGCCATTGATCGTTCTGATAGCAGTCACTCTCACCCTAGCCCTCTCCCTGGCAGGGAGAAGGGACAAAGTAATGGATTTCGCATGCCGGCGGAGTGGGAGCTGCATGAGGCCTCATGGGTTGGATGGCCGCACAACACCACCGATTGGCCTGGGAAGATGTCGGCTATTCACTTGGTCTATGGCGAGATTGTTCGGAAACTGAGTGTTGGCGAGATTGTTCGGATTTTGGTAAATGACAAGAAGCATGAAGAGCGAGCCATGCGAATGTTAGACCGAGTTGGTGTTGATCGTTCACATGTGGAGTTTTTTCGTATTCCTACCAATCGTGGATGGACCCGGGACTTTGGGCCAATTTTTGTAAAAAATTTTAACCTACAGTCTGAGCTGCGTATTGCGCGATTTCGATTCAACGCGTGGGCGAATTATCCGGATTGGCAAAAGGACAATCGAGTGCCTGAACGTCTCGCGGCTAAGCTGAAAATGCCAGTATCAATTGTTGAACATGGTGGACGTCTTGTGGTTCTAGAGGGAGGAAGTATCGATGTTAATGGTTGTGGGACACTACTGACGACTGAAGAATGTCTCTTGGATGAACAGGTGCAAGTACGTAATCCAGGATTTCAAAAACATGATTATGAACAAATATTTCGTCAGATACTGGGTATAACAAATGTCGTATGGCTCGGCAAAGGCATAGCCGGTGACGATACGCATGGACACGTAGATGATCTTTGCCGGTTCGTGAACCGAAATACGGTCGTGGTGTGTCAAGAATCCAATACGCAGGATGAAAACTATGAAACATTAAAGGAAAATCGAGAACGACTTGCTTCGGTAAAACTCGAAGATGGCTCCTCGGTTCAGGTCGTTCATTTACCGATGCCAGCGTCATTACGTTTCGAAGGTCGTCGACTTCCTGCTAGTTATGCAAATTTTTATATCGCGAATGCGGCTGTGCTCGTCCCGACGTTTAATGATCCCCATGACCGTGTGGCGTTAGGTATTTTGGGAGAACTGTTTCCTGATCGTCCTGTGGTCGGTATCCACGCAGTCGATCTCGTGTGGGGTTTTGGAACAATTCATTGTCTGACCCAACAACAGCCAGCCTTAACTCGTCATTCATGAATCGTCGCTCATATCTCGCATGGAAATTCGTTGAATCTGTTTTACGAGCAACGAGCAACGTTAGGTAAAATATGAACACTCAATCCTCAGGATCATTTGAACTTCCCTCGCCATTGAGAATTGGTTGGATCGGGACTGGTGTGATGGGATCCTCCATGTGCGCACATCTCCTGACCCAGGGCTATGATCTCACGGTCTTTACTCGGTCGCGTGAAAAAGCTGAGAGCTTGCTGGACCAGGGCGCGCATTGGGCTGATTCCCCAGGTGAAGTGGCATCTCATAGCGATATCGTGTTTACGATTGTTGGGTTTCCGAATGATGTCCAGGAAGTGTATTTCGGCAAAGACGGTCTATTAGCGGAAGCGAAAGCCAAGCATGTGTTTGTCGATATGACGACATCGAGACCGACTTTAGCCAGAGAGATAGCTGAAAGTGCAGAGGTCAAAGGCGCGTACAGTATCGATGCGCCAGTTTCGGGAGGGGATATTGGTGCGAAGAATGCGACCTTATCCATTATGGTTGGAGGCGACGGTCCTATTGTCGATGCGCTGCGACCGTTATTGAGCGTATTAGGAAAGTCAATTGTTCACCAAGGCGGACCGGGTAGCGGGCAACACACGAAGCTATGTAATCAAATCACGATTGCCGGAACCATGATCGGTGTGTGTGAAGCGCTGATATATGGCTACCAAGCCGGGCTCGATTTGAACACAATGTTGAGTTCAATTCAAGGAGGGGCTGCAGCCTGTTGGACTTTGGATAACTTAGCGCCTCGTATGCTTAATCGAAATTTTGATCCTGGGTTTTATATCGATCATTTCATTAAGGATATGGAAATGACTCTCGAAGAGTCTAAGCAACTGGGCATTCAATTGCCTGGACTCTCTCTGGTTCATCAACTCTATCGCGCGGTCCAGGCCCATGGGCATGGACACTTGGGAACACACGCTCTCCTCCTTGGCCTCGAGCATCTGTCAGACCTACAAGTCAAGACGTGAAGCGTCGTTCGTGAAAAAAACAAACGTATCTCGTTGTTCGTATCTCGTCGCTCGCATACAACGTCAAATATGTCTTGATTTTTCCAATGGCGTCATTCCCTTTATCTCGCTCTCGGGGGCGTGAAAGACGTAAAACTATTGCAGATGAATCAGTGTAGAATCTCTCTTTGACGAGATACGAGCAACGAGGTCCAAGCGATATTTTTTCGTGACAGAACAACCAATGAAAACTCTTGATGATCTACGACACACACTCAAGCGCATAGATGGGCGTGGCTATAAAGCTTATAAAGAGATTGTCGGAGCCTATGATTGTGAATGGTGGACGTTGTTTGTTGATCATGTGCAAGGTGATCCATTTGCTGCACCCACAAAAATTCGTGCGCGCGTCAATCATAACATCTCTCATCTTCCTGCCGATTTGTGGACGATGCGTGTTCGTTGTGTCGCACTTCGAGATTTTCTTGCGCGTACGGTGCATCGCACGATTCAAACTCTTCCCCAAAGACATCGAGGGATCGGCAAAAGCGGGCTTATTTCTATTGACGTTGGTGGGCAAGAGATTCTTGAGAGGTCGGCGGTTGTCATAACAGAGCAATGGGTTGAAGCGCGGATTGAGGTCGGGTTGCCGGCATCGGGGCGAACCATTCTTGGAAAACATGCAGACGCGATATTATGTCAAGAAATTCCCCACATCATTCAGCAGAGTCTTCTCTGGGCGCAATTGCCTCAACAATTGTGCCAAGGACATGTGGACTATGCAGAAAACTATGATTCGATCCAACGGGCCTTATCAGCTCGGGGCTTAGTTGCATTTGTGGCAGACGGATCGATCTTGCCTCGTGAAAGCGGAAATTCTACACAACCGTTATCAGTTGAACAGGCAAAGCCGTGGCTGAGTCCAGACTCCTTACAGGTAGCCTTTGATTTGCCTCATTCAGTAATGACTCAATCTGGTGGGGTGACGCGTTTGATAAAAGGATTGGGAGTTCCTCGTGGCATTACGCTGATTGTCGGAGGCGGTTATCATGGCAAATCGACATTACTGCAGGCTATTCAATGTGGTGTGTATCCTCATGTTCCTGGAGATGGGCGAGAATATGTTGTGACCTCTTCTGATGCCGTAAAGGTTCGAGCCGAAGATGGTCGACGAATTGGCAATGTGGATATTAGTGGTTTCATTAGCCATCTTCCCCAACATCTGGAGACCTCATGTTTTTCAACTGATAATGCGAGTGGGAGTACGAGTCAGGCTGCCAGCATTCTGGAAGCGTTGGAAGTTGGAAGCCGTGTCATTCTCCTAGATGAAGATTCAAGTGCGACCAATTTTCTGGTTCGCGATGCACGTATGCAGGCACTCGTCAAAAAAAGCGATGAACCGATTACGCCATTCTTGGATCGAGTGGAGGAACTGCATGGGGATTTGGAAATGTCCACGATTCTAGTCCTGGGCGGGTGTGGTGATTATTTTGATGTAGCGGACACCGTGATTTGCATGAAAGAGTTTCAGCCTGTGAATGTTACAGGCGATGCGAAAGAAATTGCCCGTACTCATCAATCTACACGTCGAAGAGAAGTCTCAGACTCTTTTCCTCCCGTTTGCACACGAATTCTTCATGCGGATGGCCTTGACCCTTCATACGGCCGAAAAGATGCCAGGATTACCGTGCGCGCCGTAGATGAGATTGCCTATGGTGGCGAAATCATTAGATTGGAAGCCGTTGAGCAACTCGTGGATGAGAGTCAAACTCGTGCTGTGGGATATGCGTTGTATTTGATAAAGCAGCGATTCATGAATGCTCGAACACCCCTTCGTGAAATCATCTCAGCTCTGGAATCAGAATTCGACCAAAGGGGGCTTGATGTTTTGAATCCATTCTTTCAGACTGAGGCTCATCCAGGAAACTTTGCCCGTCCCCGTGGGCAAGAAATTGTGGCTGCACTCAACCGCCTAAGAACCACACGTTTCGACCAAATCAGTTAATTCTTCTCCTCTATAGCGAATCCAAAAAATTCTAATGGTGCCTAGGCCACGAACGCTCAACGCACTACTGGCCTTGTTGTATCAATCGTTACGGAGAATCGTTAGGGTCATTCAGTAGTGTGATCATAGGTGGCCTAGGCCACGAACGCTCAACGCACTACTGGTCTTGTCGTATCAATCTTTAAGGAGAATCGTTAGGGTCATTCAGTAGTGTGATCATAGGTGGCCTAGGCCACGAACGCTCAACGCACCACTGACCTTGTCGTATCAATCGTTACCGAGAATCGTTAGGGTCATTCAGTAGTGTGATCATAGGTGGCCTGGGACACGAACGCATAACACGCCAGTGCTCGTTGCGAGTCCAACTCTTACTGAGACGCACTTGGTAAACGAACCATGAGGGTTACAGGTGTCCTAGTAGCGACGATTGTTGTGTTGTCCTGCGTATCTTAAATAGGTAACTGGCGTTCAACGCGGTTCTACCGCTGAGGTTTCGACTTGAGGTCGCCAAGCCAACGTCATTACTCACATCAAACATTGGAAGGTTGTACCCGCTTGGATTATAGCGAATACAAATACGCTCCAGCTAAACCATGAGGACTTTCAACGCGATATCCCATGTGTCAAGAGTACGAAAAATCATTGAATCGGCTATAACTGATAATGATTGACGTCTCATATCACGTATTGGTTATCAAAATTGAGCAAGTTGGTTCTTCATCGTTTCGGTATAACTGAATCGGCTATAGACCCCCTGAAATCAGAGTCATACCTCTCATTTGGTTTTCACCCTGCGGATCAGAATATGCCTGTATAGTGAACTCGTCATGTGATGAACGGTCTCGTGTTTCTTTTCTTGTGTGTCGAATTTTCTACAGCCAATAACCTAAATAATCTAAAAATTATGAACAGATGAAGGACCGGCTCGGCTTCGGTAGGAAGGCAGAATTAACGGAGATGAGAGGCTACATGGTTACCCAATCAGTTAGAACTTTTTCAATTCGCACCCCTTCTTGTTCAGGGTCCAGCACTTTGACAATTTCAGGAATTGATTGGCTGTTCTGCATCGTGGCGAAGTTTATCGGAACGGGGTCCGAGTAGGGATGTTGTGTCGCATCTTGAATGAGAAGAATCGTAGGATATAAGAGGTTTTCTTTCGAATGAGCGGTGACAATGCCGCGTTCACCTGTGTTGAGTTCAACCAGGCTATAGATTGGGTAGATCCCAACTTGCGAAATAAATTGTGACACGAGCTGTTGATCGAGTTGGTTTTGTTGTCCACGTTGATACAATTCACGAAGGGCATGTTTCCCAGACATCGGCGGAAGGCCCAATTGACCTGTCAGCAATTCATCATATTCGTCAACGACTCGAAGTAACCGACTGCTCGTGGACATGGTATCCGGTGCGATCTGTTTTGGATATCCTGTCCCATCGAGACGCACGTGATGAGTCTCGATTATTTCTCGCACCTGATCAGAAATTCCTGAACTTTCCTTTAAAATCTCCATACTCAATTGAGGATGTAAATTGTAAAGATCTTGATCTACTTTCGATTGTCGATTGTTGGCGATCAACAACGAGGATGGTATGCGAAGTAATCCGACGTCGTGTAACAGTGCGGCAGTTCCTAAAATTCGAAGTTGCGCCTCGTCATAGCCAATCAAGCGTCCTAAGAGGACAGCAAGAGTGCCCACGGACAAAGAATGCTCATGTAAATCAGCTGAAAATTCACGTGTACGAATTAAGGCAATGCAGGCATCTTCATGCTCGAGCGTTTGAGAAATAATACTATGAGTCACTTCTTTCACTTGATGAGCTTGAATGGTACCCGATGTCGCAATGCTCGTGAGGAGATCTCGGACTGATTCAAGCATTTCAGATCGACTCTCTCTCGTAGATGAGAGTTCGTTCGATAGTGATTTTCCACGGAGCGTTGTGGGGAGATTTGAGATGCGTTCTTTAGCTTGGTGTTCGTCAGCATTGAGGACGATTGGAACGTCTTCGGCCGGATGTTCTTCTTCAACGTTGTCCCCACCCTCTGTATTCTCAGGGGTTCGAACCGCATCAATACCACGACTCAGATCGATTGTGAGCTGTTTGACTCCACATTGCTTCAGTTTATCAATTTGCGTCTGTGTCGTAATTGAAAATCGATGACGAAGAAATGGAGTTTCCATCCAGGGGCGATCGACTCCACACACGTACATGCCGAGAATCAGGTCGTTGATAGAGATGATTTTCTGTGACATGGCGATGAAGGGGAAGACAATAATCTTTGTCTCGTTCTCAATAATATTTCGGACAAAATCGTTTCATTCTTTACTGATTACTGGATTTCTTTTCTCTTACTCATGCACTATTTTCCTAACGTGACAATCCTCGTGTTGACCTTGTATGAGGCCTATCCATTGTGTACGTTCAACTTTTCTGAGGCTCACTTCACTCAAAGGATCAGTCTCAAGGTTCGACAGTCTCACCATGATGCTTGAACGTATTAGTTTTTGAAACACGAATCTTGAGTTGGATTAGTACCTTTACTTAGCATTACGATTGGCAGGGTTCATGTTCATGACATGTTGGCGTGTGACTCGAATGAGTGATGCGTTTCTGTCCGGAATCTTGATGCGGATTTTGAGCAGGCGATTAGCCATCTATTTGCTTAGCGCATTAGTAGTCGTTCCCGTGTTTCTGCCATGTCTTCCTAATAGTGGATCTATTCTTGCCCCGATGCAATGTGTTTCCTCGAACCTCTCCGTCAACGAAAAACACCTGTTTCTGACAAAATTCTGACAGGCAGCTCCCTCTTTCCAGGGTATGGATCACTCCCTCATTGAGGAGAAAGTCTGTTGGGAATACATGAATTGCGGGTATTTCTCAATTGAATCCGAAGTTCTTTTGTTTGGTTGTCAATAATTTTTGCGTTCGAAGACATGGCATTTTCTTTGCTCAAGTTTGATTGTCTGGCTACCGATGATCGCAGTACAGCAGTGAAAGACAAGCCAGCAAAAGGAGCGAGAACATGACGAAGCCCAAAATATCCTCCACTCATATCTGTTCAGATCTTTCCTCGAATTCGTGTAAGAGAGAGGCGTGTGCGCGTGTCAGTCGATATATCGTCACTGCATTGTTTGTGGTTCTATTCGTTGGTTCATACGCCGACATGCTGAGTGCTCAAGAAACGGCACCGACAACGATAGCAAAACGATCGGTTATTCCGATCCTGGGTACGACTTACAATGAAGAATGGGAACAAGTGGGTATTGTGGCCGACGTTGAAGTGGAATTTGAACGTCGGGATGATCATGACGGGCTACAATTAGATTTTCTGACCAAGCCTGGCAGGTTTTCATCTTTGGCAAAGCGTTCTGTTCAGGAAGCTCTTGCACTAGTGACTCAGGCCGCAGGGTTGAATGCCGATTCTTGGACGGTACGCTTTCGGTTGCCGTATGCAGGGGTGACCTTGTACGGGGAAAGCTTATCCGCCATGGCGGCCATGAGTGTCGTGGCATTAGCCAAAGGAGAAATGGTGCATGGCGATATTGTCATGACGGGAACGGTGACACCAGAAGGCTCGATTGGTACGGTGGGAGGCATTCCTTTGAAAATCGTTGCCGCGCATCAAGAGCACTTTCGTCGAGTCTTGATACCAGAAGAACCTGATGTCGCAGATGGTGATTGGGAAACGCCATTTCTTATGCATGTCTCTCCGGTAAGATCAGTTGATGTGGCCTACTTTGCTTTGACCGATCACCACCTAAAAGCCTCTGGTGCTGATCAGCAGTTTGAGGTCAGTTTAGCCCGTTAATGATGAATATCCCGATTTAATAGATACCTCACCCTTCTTGGATGTGGGGCCTCCGACGTTTCTCGTCATTGTTTGTGTAGCTGATTCATCGTGAAGAATCAGTCTTCAATGCAAAGCCTTATGTATTCTTGCAATCTTCTGATCTACGCCAGAAATTCTGGTATGATTGAGAAGGTGCTCAACGATTCTTACCCAATTGCGCTTGTTTTTCTTTCTGACGTCAACGAATCTTATACTTACTAGATATGGATAATAGACAACAGCAGACACGACCTTGCTTTGCGGTTGATATTGATAATGTCCTCGCGAGAGCTGAACAGGAAGTGCAACGCTGGTATTTGGAATTAACGGGGAACCCTTGGCCTCGAGGGAAGTACGGAAGTGCGGGCGGTTTGGATACTGGTCTGTTGACGCACGATATCGTCGAGGAGATTTTCTTACGATTCCATGAACGATCAATTCCTCATCTTCCTCTGTTGCCTAGTGCAAAGGTTGCGTTGAGGCAATTGCAGGATCGTTATCGTATTATCATCATTACGGCTCGACGACCGATATCTCGACCGCAAACTTTAGCATGGCTCCAAGCCCATCAAATTCCGTTCGAAGAACTCTACCATACTGAAGATAAAGCCGAAGTTCCTGAAGACATTTGCTTAGCGGTGGACGATCACCCTTTGCATGCACTTGCCTACTGCCAACTGGGCATTCGTGTTTTTTTGATGGATCAACCATGGAATAGAGGGATATCTCATTCATTATTGACACGAGTCACAGGATGGGACGAGCTTCTTCAAGTTCTTGATTATGGAAATATGAGCAGTCGAAAGGTGAATATCTTGGAAACTCCTCGGGTGAAGCATCTTCTTCAATCAGTCAATCGCGACGTGACGTGCAGGGTCGTTGAAGCCTCATGAGCTGATGGTTTTTTCTTTCTCATTTTGGTCGATATTTTCGATTGCGATTTCTATAGCGAATCCATATAAATTCTTGAGATATGCTGAGGCCGTGAACGTTCAACGCACCACTCGTCATATCTGTCCAATCTTCGCTGATAATTCCTATGGTCATTCAATATTGTGATCATAGATGGCCTCAGTACTTTCTTCCAAAGATCTTCAAATTCCCTTCGCAAGTTTTCATGCCGGCATCCGATAAGATACTAGAGTTCAGCATGTATGAGGCGTGCCGCCTCCTAAACAATCCACAATCCAATATCCAGAAACAAGTTGGAGGAAATACATGTCGTTCGATACTGTAGTTAAAGAAAGTTTGCATATGTTGCCCTGGACTGTTCTCGTTGCTGAAGATAATCCTGATGATTGTCGACTCACTGAAGAAGCGTGGCAAGAAGCACAGCTTGGTCACGAGCTTCGTTTCGTCCATGATGGAAAGGAGTTGCTTGATTATTTGTACAATCGAGGTAGTTTTGCCGATGCTGAAACCGCTCCACGTCCGGGCGTGATTCTTTTAGATCTCAATATGCCACAAAAAAGTGGAGGCGAAGCTCTTTTGGAAATCAAAACCGATCCAGCCCTTGCACGTATTCCGATTATTATCTTGACGACATCGAAGGCTGCACAGGACATGTTCAACACGTCGGTCTTAGGGGTCAATGGATATATCACGAAGCCTGGGACATTTAACGGGTATATTCAGATGATGCAAAACCTTGCGTGCAATTGGTCGGAAATGATTGATTTGCCTTTTTCTCATCGTGACCCGGGCCCCAGCGATTGGCTGGGAAAAACTGCGTTATGTTAAGGCTGTTTCGAATGCCCTCTCCAGCTTAAGTAGGCCTTCGGCTTCCTTTGATCAATTGGACCTCTCTCTGCTATAGCCGACGCACTTGGCTTCCACCCCATGGTTGACTGGTCGGGTTTTGACACTCTCAACTCCTATTCACGACCTTCTCGACTGACTTTACGGATTTTGATGAAGTAATGACCTTTCGATTGCTTCGCTTAGCCTTTAAAGATTTAGCATGAAAATGCCGATGAAAGAGAAAAGGCCTGCTAAATGATGGCATGACTTCCAGGGCGTGGTCCTGACGATAGGAACTTTTTACTCATCAATCGGAAGAGCACAATAACTATGAAACAGCAATTATTTTCCTGCAGTCTGGTGGTTGTCTTTATGACTGGTCTCTACACGCCGGGATTGGCTGGACAGTATGATGAGTTTATTCAGCTTGTGAATCACCGTGATCAGCATGGTACTCTTGTGGTGCCCCATCATTCAGATGGAACAAAGTTTGAAAAAGAATCGATGTCTCAGGCTCAGATGACCTCTCACATGGAGCAGTCTTCTCAATCAGCGACAGAAGCATATTCGGATGGTGAGTCACCTGAAGTCATGAAGAAAACCGTTCTGCCATCTCTTCTTGAGACCTATACGTTTCGGAGTACAAATTGGGGCATGAGTATTTCAGATGTCAAAGATAAAGAGACGGCCAAATTTTTATGGGAACTTGATTCTCGACCCCTATCGCCCGGTGAGCATCGGTTGGGATATCGAGCAAGTATCAGTGATATTAAGGCCGTGTTGACGTATGCGTTTGAGAATGATCGTCTTCTGAATGCCAAATATATTTTTGATACCAATGAAGGAAAAAACGATGGACAGCCTTTGTGGTCTTACAAAAAAGTGAAAAGTTGGATCAGTCAGACCTATGGGCTACCGCAGTCAGAGGAAAAGCTCTGGAGTAATGAATTGTATCGGTATGCGCCGGAATTATGGGGTCGGGCTGTTATGAGGGGACACCTCACCATTGTTGATGAATGGAATGTCGATGGAACATCGATTATTCTTTTATTGAATGGTGGCGATGAATCTGTTGGCTTAATTGCAGAATTTTCAAACACGGCGCATGCGTCAAGAACTGAACTTGTGCATCTTCCTCCTTCATTTTTTGCCATGTAAGTTTTCTTGTCTGTTGTTGTACCCATTAATAGGCGTTGAAATCTGCTACGCGTATTGATGGTTTTCCTTCCTATCGTTCATTGCGATTCTTTTTGAGTCGAATGAGAACAAATCCCCGAGGCTCCTCCTCGAGAGATGCCGGAACAAACACGCTGTTTAAGTTTTTCTCGGACGAAAGTTAAGAGATGTTACGATGTGTACGCAGGAGAGAAATCCCGATGGATTTCTGAGATCGAGGTGTCTACCTACCACCAATACCAATAGGGGTAGGGGCGATACAGCCCACCATAATATCCCCAGTAGGGTCCCCAGTACGGATACCCATAATAGGGTCGATAACCATAACCAGAATCATCGACATCTTCCCAGACCTTGAGATGTTGAATGGTCATCGTCGGGTAGACGTAATCCATTTCATCCAGAAGTTCTGTTTGGGATCCGGTAATTTTCCCAATCAGCGTCACTCGCGTTCCGTTCGGAACTGTGGCAGGGTCTAAAAATTCAGACTGAAAGGCTAGCAGTCGTCCCTCAGATTTTGTTCGATTACTGGTCGGCTCTTGGTTATCAGTCAGGGGGAGCTGTAATATCGTAAGTCGGGTATGGTCTTTGAGTCGCTTGGCGGACAGGATTTCACCACCAACAAGAATCAGAGTTCCCACATGCGAGTCAGGAGATTTTTTGATTTGCGAAAAGGAAAGATTCTGGTCGACCTGGCCTTGTAAGCTTTTGGGAATAATCGTGTGCGATGTTGAAGAGCACGCAGCCGAGAGCAAACAACAGGCCACGAGGGTAAGAGCTTGCGGAACGTGGAGTGTTCTGAAAGCGAATGTCTCCCTGAGCATGAAGTTTTTCATAATTACAGGATATCGTGTTGGATGAGGTAATTCAAATGACAGGGGAGCAATTGTGTTCGTTTTATGGTGTAACCCGTTCTGTGAGCGTACGAATTCTCTCGTCTTTTCCGCCTAATTTCAGGTATTGCTGGTATTGGGCTAAGGCTTGAGTCGTATCTTTTCGATAGAATTCATAGAACGTGCCCAGGTTATAATAGGCCTCTATTAGAGTAGGCTCTAACTCTATGGCTTTCTTGTACACGTGTTCTGCTTCGTCAAGTTTTCCATTTCCGGCATAAAGTATTCCTAAATTTAACAAAACATCCACATGTTGCGGGTCAAGTCGTGTAACTGTCTCAAACTGATCAATCGCCTCTAACGGTTGGCGTTGGTATTGGTAGAGAGAGCCGAGATCATAGTGCGCATGGATATGTTCAGGTTCACTGGTAATCGCGTTTTGATAGGCTTCAATAGCTGTCGGAATCTGTGCTTGTTGTTCTGCTACACGGCCAAGCAAATGCCAGCCATCAGCATGCTTGGGATAGGATTGGGTGAGTTGTGATAGCAGTGACAGTGCTTCGTTTTCCTGATTGTCTTGTTTGTAAAGATACGCGAGATTATACAGTGCTTCTGCCTGATTCGGCACGATAGATAGGACCGCTTGGTATCCGTGTTGGGCTTGCTCATACGCTTGGGTTTGCTCATGCAGCTTGGCGAGTGCGAGTTGGGCTTCCCAATAATTAGGGTAAATGGACAATGCGGTTTGTAGAGTCTGCGTCGCTTCCGGATATTGATGCTGGTTGATAAAGATCAGTCCTAAGTCATAATGAGCCTTCGCAAAATTTGGATTCAGCGCTATTGCTCGCTGTATGCTTGATACCGCTTCTTTTGGCGATTCTCGGAATAGGAGAACGCCTAAGAGGTGATGAGCTTCTGCAAATTGGGGAAAGTTTGCAATGGCCTGTTCGATATGTTTTTTGGCCGAAGCCATATCCCCACTTTGAGCTAGTGTGATGGCATTGTTGTATAATTCTCTTGCCTGATGAGCGAAGACATTTCTGGAATCAAGAAGAAGGCCTGTGGTGACGATCAGCAGCCCGATCATGAGGACTCTCATGGAGTATTGGTATGTTGAATAAGTTAATTTCATAGAAACTCCTTGGCCAATGTGCCTATCTGATTCCGGTAGACATATTTGTCAAACTTGTTGGCGTGTACCTTATAAAAGAATCAAGGCGGTCTCGCACGAGATTAACATATACGAGAACAGAATATGGTCAGTCTAAAGTACCTAACTTGATCAAAAAGAAAAAGCCTTGGCCTCTCTGCACAGAGGTCAAGGCTTCTCTCCAAGACGTGGTTGATCCTGTGATATGTGTGATGAACGCTATCGAAGAATCACTAATTGACCGACGTGATCACCATTGGCAGACGGGTTGCTGTAGGACAAGACGTTCGTGGCTGTTACGGCAGTCAGGTCACTGGTAGGAATTCCAATGTATTTGGTTTCTCCAGGTTTCAGCAAGACTTTGGCTTCCATCACCCATGGTCCGGCCTGCGAAGAATCTGCTGATAAGTGAAAAGTATACTCAGTGTCTAAGGTGTTGGTAATTTTAAGAAGAATGGGGCGTCCTGCTCTCCCGCCTGTGCCCTGAGAAATTAAATTCAACACTGAGACAGGTGGGTACCAGCCGCTCGATCCCGCAACCTTGGCGGCTGTAAATGTCAAATCCACATCAAGTTCTGTAAACGGTTGGCCGACGACAGACCCCGTCTTTAGGTCTCCAACTTCAACCCCACCCGATTGAAGCGCGAGGGCTGATGAGACGCCCCCAAGGATAAGGAAGAGGCCCAATCCTAAGCCAACGAAATAAGTCCGCATCACGATCCTCCTTTGTTGTAAACAAAAAATAAATAGAAAACAGTGTCTCAGGTATATCTCAGATCATAGATTGGTCGTGCAATTCATCTGTCGCATCCATCGTCTCCAAGGCGATGGATCCTATGAAGGATGGAATGAAGGGAGGTAGGCGAACCGTCCTTCATCCCATTCTTCCTTCACAGAATCGGGAAAGAGCTTGGCAAAGAAATCTTGGAAGGCCCTTCGCTGCTCTTACCCAAAAAACCCGTTCGGCTTGAGCCGTAACTCAATTACCACCAATGAGATGCTGATTATTGACAGATTTCATGAAACAATATTGGACTGCTCGTGTGCTTGATTAAGCGAAGCTCAGTATACGGTTGGAAGGATGAGCGGTCTACCGATGTTTGCTGTTGGATGCTACATGATACTACAACTCACAACAATTTTTTTTTGGTCCTATCGAAATTCTGTTTGGAGTGACAATCGTTTTCCCTGGTTATCAAGCTGCAGGTCAAAAGCTCCTCTCTTTTCATAATTCAAACATACCGAATGTTTCCAAGAGAGGAACTTTTCATTCTGAGTTTAATGAGATTTGGGAGTCGCGAATCGAATTTCTTTGCCGACGAATTCTTCTCCGTCTTTCGACACTTCGGCAACAAGTCGGTCGCCAACTTGAGGTCTGGCATCTTTTGTCTCAACGCCATCCTGTTGAAAACTTGTTTGAGCTTGGATCGTGATCGAGACGGATTTTCCCTTCGGTGTTTTTACTACGACGTGATCGGCGCTGGATTCTGTGACCGTTCCCAGCACATGTTCGTTTCCACCGTGAGCCCAAAGTGAAGAGGTTGTAAGAGGCAAGGAAAGAAATACGAGAATGGCAAGCCAACGTGTCATGAGAAGTCTCCTTTTTTAAGCTACATTGAATGAATGTGACTGGTCCTGGTCATGTATCAGACGCTCTCGCCTATGAGTAATTTAAAAAATTCTTGACTCGTACGGAGTCTGTTTTTGCTTTGGAAGCTTCCTGTCATTGCAAGTTTTTGATCTATTGAATCCATAGACATCGAGTCGCGAAGACGTGAAATTAATGATGATGTTCAACGGCAGGTTGGACGTCTTCTCCAGCGAGGAAACGTTCTAGTGCGTCTTGCTCCTCACGTTCTGCTCGAGTGATTGGGTTCATGGTTTTCATCTTTTTGATTTCTTCTGGTGTAATTTCAGGAAGATGACGAATAAAGTGAACGAGTTTCCAGCTATCCGTATCTTTTTCCGGATTACCATCTCCCCAGGCAGGCATCCCGGTAAACCGAACCCCATAGTGAATGACGTAGAATAATTCTCCATCCGACATTTCCTGAATGGTCTGATCGCGCAAATCAGGAACCGGAGGATAGAAGTTCGGCCCCATAGGTGTTTTCCCGCTTCCGTCATTGGCATGACAGGTTGCACAATGATCGGCAAAGTGATGAAGTCCATCGGCTAACACTTCCGGTTCAGGCGGAATAGGGTTATTCGCGTTACGGATATGGCTGGGAACGGCCCAATGTCGGATGAACCTGACGAGTTTCACTTCGAACTCTGATGGCTTGCCTTTTGCGCTAAATGCTCCGGGTAAAAGCCAGAGTGTGAGAATCAGAATGCCGGCAGTGAGAATGAGTCCTAACGTGATCCAAGTCTTCAAGTGTTATCTCCTTAGGCTATGCCGAAGAGCTATTTGAGGAGGTTCCTTGTCCATAGTGCAAGGTCGTGCATATCTTCCCTTGACACCAGTACCAAATTCTTACTCGAGAGTGCAAAGGCGTTCTTGAGGAATAGTCGCATGGACTTCGTTCCCTTATTAATCCAACATATCGATCCATTTGATGAAAAGTATTGGAAAATATTTTTTGTTGACCGTTCATTTAGGAAGGTGAATTGATAAGAAAATTGACACTTATTTGATTTTCTGTATGGTTTTACCTTCACCGATTTGCTCATTTCTGACCTGATCGTATTTGGCATCATCAGCTATCTTCTCGATTTTTTTCATAAATTTTCGAACGTAAAAAAAGGAATATACATTGCATTATATACAATCCATTCTCTATTCGAAAACATATAGATTTTGACTGTGGATCTTCAGAAGTTACCTACTAAACGCTTTATATCATATTTTCCTCAACCGGTATTCATACTCCTAAAAGTAAGAGTAGCATGATACACCCATAGAAGGTGGCGTTGAGGAATCTCAAACAAGGGGGCATGTGTATGACTAGTCCTTTAGAAATTTCTGATGCGTTCAGGACCATGTGCAAAGTTGCTGTTGAGGCGGGTCTATCGCGTAAGGAAATGGAGAATGCCGTTGATGCTGCATGGCTCGTGAAGGCTGATTGGGAACGTCAATTTCTTGAGGGGCAGACTTGTCAATCGGTGTGATGTCTAAGAGACGTTGAGTATTTCTTTTTGAGAGGACGCGGATGAGGATTCTCATCCGCGTCCATCGGGCTCTTCCTCCCGTTTATTTTTATCTAATCTCTTTAAAATGGCTCATGGCATTTTTCGTATGTCCTGTGGCGACATCGGCATGGCCTTGATTCCCATGGGCAATGGCTTCCTCAAGCTCATTCACGCTGGCATCAAGGTGCGGATTACTAACTTCTTCTTGACCGGCTTTTGCATGACCAAGAGCAGCCGTCGCATGGGTCACGAGTGCATCAGCATGGCCCATATTGCCATGCTCAATGGCTTCTTGAGTGTGGGCCATCGCTTCAACCACGTGAGCGTTACTCGCTGCCCCGGTTGCCATGGGGCCACTTTGACATCCGCTGACGGCAAGCGCGAGTATTCCAACCACAATCGTGAATCGTAGAGTCGTTATCAAGACTTTCATGAATCCTCCTAGGTCGAAACTCAAATAAATCATCAGGTCTACATTTTCATTCAGACCATAATGCCTACCGATACCTATGTATACTACAAGTTTTTAATAAATGTAAATAAATGCATGTCATAAATGAGAAAACATTGACAGGAGATTAAGGCGATTTGATTTGTTGAAAAAGTTGAGGTACAGGAGGTGTGATGTGGCTATGGAATGCAGAGTGAAGATTGAAATCAATTCTCATCAAAAATGATGGTCCTCAATGTAGTGCTGTCGATTCAGGAATGAAAAGAAAAGCCGTTCGATTCCATCTGTCTAACAAGTGGAACTATATCGGTTAGATGTCTGTGGCGTATTGGTAGGTTGTGATAGGGTATTCGGGTTTCGGATATCCTCATTCATGATGAGGTTGTTGGAAGAACAAGGACAGGACACCATGCCTGATGCATGACGCATTCAGTGGTGGTTCCGAGAATAGCGTCGAGAAAGTTTTGGTGGCCTCGTGTTGCCATAATGATGAGGCTAAAGGACTGCTCAGCATCTTCGGATAGAATCTCTTCAGCCACTTGTCCGCTTCTGATAACGGTATCCCAAGTCCAGCCAGGGTGAACAGGTAATTTCACCTTCGGCATGTCTTCTTCATGGCCAACGTGGAGAAGCGTGAAGGCACCTTCAGAATTCCCTAACCTTTGAGCCATGGCCGATGCAACGTCGACTGCCGGTTGTGGGGCTGGAGTAGACGTGATCGGAATGAGGATGCGGTTTAAGGTGACGGTTCCATCAACCGGTGAAACAAAACCTTGGCATCCTGGCGGAACGACTAAGGTCATGATTCCAGACTCCGATGCAATGGCTTCAGCGATCCCATAGGAAGAACGAAGGCTGAAATTATGTCGATGATGAGTGGTCAACACAATTAAGTCAGAGGGTTTATCGCGGAGATATCGTAGAATCGAGTTTTTGGCGTTTGCGCTATAGACCAATACCTTTTCAACATGAAAGCCTCGCCGTTCGCTAAGGTTTCTTTCCGGGTCATCCTGTCGTTTTTCCCATTGTGTGAGTGTTGTTCGAACCTGAGGGAAGTCGTCCCAAACTGCAAGAGTCTTTTTTTCTTCGCTCTCTTCACTATGAAAAATTTGTAGTTCTGCCCCGGTGGATTCAGCCATTTTCAGTGCATGGATAAACGCGACCTTACTTTCAGTCGAACAGTCGGTCGGATGAAAGATACGTCGAAAATTCAAATGCGGTAGAGTTGTTTGTCTGCCAAAAGGTGAAGCAGCAGTGCTATCCGTTTTTAGAATACGAGATTCGTTTTGTGAAACAGAAAAGTTTTTGAGAACATTCATATTCGTGCTCCTTTATTTGAGGGCTCGAAGTATCCCACCTGTTATAGACAACGACAGTCGGCTAGCGTTCATCATCACATGAAAAGTGTAGAGAGGCGTATTTTCGTAAAGCCTCGTAGGTCTTCATAAACTGTTGTTCTCGTTCCTCGCGTGGATCGTGAATCTCAGTGACCTGACTTTCTCTGTCCACAGTTTTTTGTTCTTTTTTCTCGATTATGCGTAGAGTCGACATCAGGTCACCTCATGGGTTAACAATTGATACATGCTGTGTGAATACATTGAAGCCTGTGACTTGTCTCAATGAGTTTGTTCTTGAATGGTGGAAGTTTCATGATGCTCATGTACTAGAGCAAAGGGTGTACCAAATTTTTGTGAGGGTTCTGATGGTTGATTCGGGAGTTGAAAAAATAGGGAGTTTCGTGAAAATTGTATAGTAGGAGAAGTCGTGTCATTTCATGACGTTGAGCGCATATGCTCAAACCATTTCGTGCGAAGTAGCGCAATGTCTGGTCTATTCAGATGTCAAAGACCTATTGAATGGAATACTGAACGTCAGTGATATTTCTAAATTTCTGATTGTGAGGAATGTATATGTCTTGGGTTATTGGGTGTTTTTCTCGACTCTTGAAGAAGCTGACTAAACTGGGAGTAGGAAGCTCTAGCTTATGATAGAACCGTTATTGCTACCTTCAGATCAATTGCTAAGTAGAGGTACTATTAATACGTCAGCATGGCAAAATGGCGAGAACGCCGCTGGCGGCTTTTTTCAACAGACCCAAAATTATGGAGAGAATTAACGATGAATCTGGATGTTGTCACCTAATCCGTTCGTTTTTAACAAAGGAGCAGAGGGTTGGTTATGATCCACTGTCCTCAGCGGTTGCCTGAGGGAGATCGAATGACCTTAGAGGGTAGCGATGATGCTTCCGGTTGGCTAGGGGGAGAAAAGGCTAGATTTTTTCTGCCTGACCTCAACATTGGGAAGGAATTGATGTCATGTGGCTATTTGTCATGCTTACTTCAGACATTAGAGCTCAGCCCATCGTTGAATCGTTGAGGTCGATTTATGAGATTCATCATTTTGCAAGTTGTATGATCAACCAATGTAAACGTCTAGGTGTCCATGCTCGCCATGGCAGGCGACACGTCGTCCTTGTCATAGGCGCCTTGGTTCTATCTGTACACAAGAGTAACGAGACGTTTTCTTGGTGCGGAGAGGTACTTATTAGCACATGCTCCTTGCATCCTCTCTCACTCGACTTGCTATACCTTGATATTAATTAACTGGCATTGCCGTGATCACTGCGGTGGCCAACATGATATATAAAGGTATGCCGATGGTGACGTTATAAGAAAAGGTCAACCCAAGTGAGGCAGCCAAGGGCAGAGTGGGGCTTGCTTCAGGAATGGCGAGTCGCTGAACAGCCGGAACGGCGATATACGATGCTGCTGCGCACAGTACAGCAAAGAGTGCATAGGTGCCGACCTCGAACGGATGACCGAGTACCATGCTGTATGCATGAGTCACGAGAATACCGATCATCGCAAAGACATTTGGAAGTAGTAGGGCAAATACGATGAAGCCTGAGCCTGCGTTCTTCAAGTCTTTGAGTCGTGAGCAAGCCGTCATTCCCATTTCCAAGAGGAAAAGACTTAGGACTCCGTGGAATAAGACCACAAAAAATTTATCGTCGACCTCGGTAACCTTGACCCCCTGCAACCGGCCGATGAATCCAATTAAAATTCCACCGAATAATAAATACAGGCCTGGGTTAAAGAAAACTTCATGTAAGACTTTTTTACTGAACACGCTTTGAGGCGGAGGTTGTTCATAGTCTGATGCCGCAGCGGCACCGACCGATTTCGCATAAACCGGGACTGTCGTCTCGTGTTCGCCCTTCTCATCTTGACTTTCGATATGTAAGGAATGAACGGGAGCACCTATGCTAGGGCGCGTGCTGGGATCGTAATCTGGTTCTCCTGGCATATTGCCGAAGGCGTCCATCTGTCCTGAATTACGAAGTCGTGAGACGAGGAAGAGGGCGACAAGGCAGCCTGGGATTTCCATCACAGCAAGCAAGACCGGCATATAGGCCGCGAAGGCGATATTGGCGGCGGCCAGCACACCAACACAGGTAACAAATGTTCCCGCTGAGTCTGAGCCGTAGTAGCCTGCGACGGTTGCCGCATCGATTTGCCGAAGCTTTGTCATGTTTCGGAGGAAGAAATAGGCTATGGTCCCAATGATCGTGTTCGTGATGAAGCCGACGATCATGAACCCAAGCGCATGCTGAAGGTCAACAGCCTCTAGCATGGCCAATTCTTCGCCGCCGTGCCAGCCGATGGAGATCAACAGATATATCGAGATACTTTTATACAGAACATTCGGAAATTCAAACGGAACTTTAAGCAAAGGCACTAAGAAACCCATATAGAAAAAGAGCAACAGCGGTTTGAATAAGTTGTGAGTGAAGTTGTAGATAAAATCCTCAAGCATGAATTGCTCCTTGTCCTAAAGAAATATGCAACCTCGGCTATTTGCTAGTGGAGAGGTTTTGTACCTGAAAAGGTGAATCTGATATCTCAATGAGCTGAAGCCTAGGCTTATAGGTTTGAATTGAAAGTAAGATTTTATTCATCTTTAGGTGGTATAAATAAAAACAAATAGACAGAATGTCTCTACATGATGCAGGAAGCTCTAACTCTGTCTTTTGCAGGTAGAATGGAAATATCTGTTGAACGAAATTCTGGAAAATTGGCGTAGTAAGGCTCTTAAGGACGACGAATTTGTGAACCTGCGAGCCTATCAAAATTTGTATGCTCTCTTCGGGTTCACTCTCTTCCATGTATGCCACATTTCTTGAAGTCCATTTCTGGTCCTAAGTTAAGCTGATAATGAAAAAAGCAAGATTGATTCCAGTCGAGGACATATTTACAAAACCTCAACATTTCATTTGAAATACGTGTATTTAGTGAATTTTATGGTTTTCCTTTTTCTACCCTTGAAGAAGCCCAACCTTTCATATGTGCGGAGACGCACTAGCGGTATAGTGCGAAGCTAAGCTGTGTTTTCAGAGATTGAACGAGCGGGAAGTAACATGTAAAGAAAAATTGATGTGAATGAGAGAAATCCCCTGAGATTATTTTATTAATTAGTGTCATTAAGCCTCGAAAGGTTTGTGACCGTCCTCGAGGAGCAAGTTATGTACGGCTTGCTCTTGGCTATTCAAGGGAGATTGGAGAAAGTTAGCCAATGCTGTTCCCCTGACTCCTCCTTTGTGAATCGTATCTTGTTTGTTGGAGCACGAATTTCGTCGTTTGTTGTTCGTATTTCGTGGGAGAAGTCTTTCAGTTTTTTACGAGATACGAACGACGATTGGTTCGAAGGGCTAGAAGGTAATAACGGCCATGGTATATACATAATTGACATCGGCCGTACCTGGACTTTGTGGGACTCGATCAAAGTAGGAGCCTTTGAAAAAGCGGGTATAGCCCACTTGGAAGGAAGTATGGCGAAAATAGCCAGATTGAGGAGCCCAATTCACAGAAGTATCAAACATATTGCCGAGAAAGGTGCCCGCTCGACCAGTAGAGTCCTGTAGGCCACTGCCCACAAAAGGGCCGCGACCATCGGCCAGCCAGAAGGTGCGATGAGACGCCATCAACTTAATTGTGGAAGTTGGTTGGAGGGTCGCACGAAATCCAACGGGTGAAAGTACATTAGATGGAAAGATAACTCCTAATATTCCGGTAGGCCCGTATTCTGCGCGGCGCTTCGCAAATAAGAAGTCAAAGTTCTTTCTTGGATTTGGGTCTCCTGAGGAATAGTCAAACAGGTAGACAAACCGAAGAGGCCAATCCGTTCCTAAACTGTACCCCACCTCACCGTGATGACGATGGGCAAAGTGATGAGTGCGGCCGACCTCTCCAACTTGATAGATCGATTCTATCTCATAATCCAATTGCTCTTTGACCGGAAGAGCAAAAAGTCGAACCCCGACAGTAGACAGATCACGTTTTTGAAGATGATTTCCTTCATTAAGTTGAAAGACATACAGCTCCGCATTGGCCCATGGAATATGGCGGTTGGAAATCGCTGCCCCCGAAAAATAGGAGCTGGGAGTGTTCCAATCCGGGCTGACAGAATGTCGCTGAACGGGTCGTGTCGCAAATGCGCGAAGTCCCCACTTTGAGCTTTTATCTCCACCAAAGGTCAATTGTACGCCATCAAATGTTGGCGTAAAGCTTCCAAACCGATGTCCGGC
This sequence comes from Nitrospirales bacterium, assembly GCA_021603905.1. Classification (GTDB taxonomy): domain Bacteria; phylum Nitrospirota; class Nitrospiria; order Nitrospirales; family UBA8639; genus JAGQKC01. The sequence continues at coordinate 4,325 of BQIU01000011.1, read as the reverse complement.
GACTAAGCGTCCTTGCCCAAAATCCATGATCAATCGTCCGACTTCTAGTTTTCCCGATAGCCCTGTGCCTAAAAAATTGTCAGTCACCACGTCAAGATGCAGTTGAAAAATATCCAAGTGATTGACAAAAATTGGTGACTGATCTTGCTCTCGATCTGCTAGAGGAGCGCGAAAATCAGCCAGTTCAAGTGTGAATCGGATTGGGTCCCAGATGTCTTTGATTCCCAGCAAGATTCTCGTCCGTTGATGAATCTGTTGATTGCTCCCTGCGGTGCCCCGAGTAAAGCTATGATCAAAGGTTTCATAACGAGTACGATGCTCAACACCCAAGTCTAACCATTCTGGAGTCGCTGCAGAAAGAGAATTTGGTTGTTGTAAGATGGCAGTCAAACGATCAAAATCACTCGGAAATTCTTTCGTATGATCTCCAGCTCCGAGCGAGACCTCAGTCCATGACAGTCCAATGACGACAAAAAGAAACGTTAAAAATCCTCGTTGAATTTCTATCATCAGTTCTCTTTCTCCTGAAAATTTGATTTGATGACTATGGTCGTCTGTACACAATTATGTAGACTTGCCCCTACGCAGGGACAGCAAAACTAATGCCATTAGGTAAAGGATCGGTATATTCGATGAAAAGTTTGGAAAGGGATGATTAATGACGGGCTTCCTCATCGGTAAGGAATGGCCCTTGTCATGAGGGTCCGAGAAGATGGGGGGATATTATCCTCTGAATTCCCTGTTCCTATTTAAATGTTTTCATTCCTGTTTCCTTAAATTCTCAAACTGTCATCATTTCAGAAAAGAGTGCCAATTCACACCTACGTCCTGTGCAGCATCGCACGCTGACCTATTGTTGAGTATGAATACTCCACCAGTTATACGAAGTGAATCAAATCAAAAAGTATTGCGGATATTCGTGATTGTCGACTGTCGAATGCCCATTACCTTAATACTGTTTTGTGAGTATAAACTTTGCAAGAGTCTAAAGAAGCTCATTGCTTCCAGCTCTTTCCTTTTTCCTTGGCTGGAGATCCTTTAAAAATCGTCCTTACATCCATCTGTCCAATAGCTTTCCTTTAACTATTGGGCAAAAGGACGGTTTTAGGGGATTTCTTCTCGACTGACATCTGGATGGAAAAGTTCTGTTACTTTTATAGCCGTTTCAGTTATACCGAATCGGTAGAGTATCGATTCGCTAAATTTGGATATTCCACTACGTGATATACAAGGTCAATTGCTGCCAGTTATAGCCGATTCAATGAACATCCGTACTCTTGACACGTTGGATATCGCGTTGAAAGTCTCCATGGTTTAGCTGGTACGTATTTGGATTCGTGATAATCCATGCAGATATAACCTGCCGATGTTTGAGGTGCAGTATTACGCTGCTAGGCGATCTGTAATTATCAATTCAGGGGGACAACCACATGTCAACGTCGGTGTCCTATTCAACCCAACGAGAGGTATGAAGCAACCGTCGCCTAGGGCTACCTTTTCAGTCAACTGGACTTGGGCACCTCTAAACCGTATGTCAGATGGCTTCTTGAAAGATCAACGTTGAAAGTCTGTGAAGAATGCAAGGCCTTCCAGGCAATCGTGCCCAAGCCTATCAGTTTGCAAGTAATTGGATTCGCTATACCGGCAAAAAAGGCTCAACTCTTTCCGAACGTCGACATGAAAAAAGTATTTGTATAGTATAAAGACGAGGAGTTCAGACTTCTTTATTCATTCTGAAAAGAAGGATTGTTATGCGTGCAACGATTTATGTTACTGATGATGAACAAAGTGTGTGTTCCGCATTAAGTCGACGTTTGACCAAATATGAACACCTGGTGAGAAGTTTTAATTCAGGAGAATCACTTATTAACGCCTTAGATAATGAAGTTCCTGATCTGCTTTTCCTGGATTTGAAAATGCCTGAAATGGATGGTTTAGAAACGTTAAAAAGGGTGCGAGAGATAACTCCGAAAACCCTGGTCATTATGTTAACCGCGTACGGAACCATCGAAGATGCCGTCGAAGCCATGCGCCTTGGAGCCTACGATTTTTTGATTAAATCGGTTGATTTTTCAACAGTTGAACCGGCACTGGACCGAGCGCTCAACTTCCTCGAGCTGAGGAGTCAGGTTGAGTACACCGCTTTGGAGAAACAACGCCAATATTCTTGGGAGCATGTGATTGCCAAGAGCCAGTCCATGGTAAAGATCGTTGATCATTTGAAATCTCTTGCTGTTCAGGAGACACCTCTCATTTTCCTCCAAGGGGAGGTGGGGACAGGCAAAGAATTTTTGTCACGCGTTCTTCATTACAACAGCCCCAGGCACTTGGCGCCTTTTATCGCGGTCAGTTGCAACGAAGAAAGAGCCACTCTATTAGAGTCCCATTTATTTGGCTATGAACGAGGAGCCTTTAGCGGAGCCAGTCAGGCTAAGCACGGAAGCTTTGAACATTCTGACAAAGGCACTCTTTTGATTGATGGTCTTGAACATCTTCCATCTCAGGTTCAAGGATCCTTGGCTGAGGCGATTCGTACCCGTTCGTTCTGCCGAATGGGGGGGGTGGAACAGTTCCCTATTACGAATCGTTTTATACTGGCCAGTACGATTTCACCGAATCAACCAGGCCAGGGAAAAAACTTTCACCCTGAATTGCTTACGTTACTTCAAGGTAATCAAATTTCCATTCCACCTCTCCGGGAGCGTAGACAAGACATTATTCCTTTGGCCATGAAAATGATCCAAACCTATGGTGAAGAAATCGGTCGTCCAAAACTCGATATTGATTATTCGGTAACCGCCGTGTTGGGAAGTTATAAATTCCCGGGGAATATTCGAGAATTGGAGGCCATGATTAGAAGAGCATTATTGAGTTCGCAAGGCCCGGCTCTCACGTCTTTGGATTTTTATTCAGATGAAAAAATCATGTAAATTTCTTCTCTTCCTTGGAAGGAAAAAATTTCAAGGAACGAGGTGGATGTGAAGCATATTATTCTGCGTTCTCAATGAAATTCGGCCTATGTTGGAACCAGGCAGTGCGGAATATCTCTTTGTCGAATTGACGGCAACTGCTCGTGCCGAAAATGTAAGAGCCGTATTGATAACTTCCATACTTGTCCTGGCCCTGAACTGGGGCCACTCACTCTGCATATTTCCACGTGATGCTCTACCTCCAGCTTTTCAGTCTGTCCCATCACTGCCGCCGCGTTCTGTTACTCGCTAAATAAGCCTTCTTTGCTATCATGTTGTGATGAATGTTCGTTTTCTTGTGCGTGTAGGTAACGATTTTTCTAGAGAGAGATAGAGGTCGTAGATGGATTTGTGGTTTTCGCTCACCTGTATTCGTGCATTTCCGCTCGTATTGTTGCATCACAATTCTAATCATGTCGTTTGTGGCGCTTATATCTTATTTTATGAACCAAAATATTGAGCTGCTATCCTATGTAGTCGGCATTCCAGTTGCATTGAACAATATGAGTCAAGATTCAGTGCGTACATGTACTTTAAAAAAAGTGACCTTCTACTCATGCAGGATATCTTCGAAGGGTTTGACATGAAAAAGCATATGCTATTGATCTCAATCATATGAAATCTTATGACACAGAGTGCGTTTTCCTTGTCGGCGATGTGAGGTTGCCGGCATGAATGTGAAAGGTGATTACGTATGCCTGATCGACTAAATAAAAATGGAAACCACTGGGGCATCATCTTGGCTGGGGGAGAAGGCCAACGAATGAGACCGTTTATTCAAAAATGGCTCGGCTACCCCAAGCCCAAGCAATATTGTGCGTTTGTCGGGAAACGATCAATGCTGCAACATACGTGGGATCGAGCCGATCAAACATCTCCTCCCGAGCATAAAGTCACGATCATCGATAAGTCGCATCGCCAAGAAATTTTTCGGCAACTGGAAGTTCAAACCAAAGGACGCATTCTGATTCAACCGAAAAATTGTGATACCGCAGCCGGCATTTTTTTTGCCTTGACCTACATCAATCATTGGGACCCCAACGCCATTGTCACGATTTATCCGTCCGATCACTTTATCGCTCCCCATCGAAAGTTCAATCGAATGGTACGGGAGACGATTTCGGCAGTCAGGCGTGTCAGAGAACGGGTCATCTTATTGGGCGCCATTCCAAATTCACCAGAGGGCGAATGCGGATGGATTCGTCCAGGTCAAGTGTTAGCCGGGAATCCTAGAGTTCCAATTCATGCTGTAGAAGAATTTGTTGAAAAACCAGATGAGCAAACGGTTCAAGCGTTAAGTCAAAAAGGAGGAATTTGGAACACCATGATCGTCACCGCTTATGGCCAGAGGCTTTG
>BQIU01000010.1 GCA_021603905.1 Nitrospirales bacterium | reverse complement strand
AGTCCTTGCCATCCCACTCGGTATTTGTACCGCACTATTTTGTGAATATTACGCCCCTCAAGCCATGGCATCGGGCTATCGCGCCTTCATCGAATTACTGGCAGGCATTCCATCTGTCGTGTATGGACTCTGGGGCCTTGTGGTCCTCGTCCCACTCATTACCAGCTTCCACCCCCCCGGGCCAAGCCTCTTAGCGGGTATCCTCATCTTGACGCTCATGATATTTCCGACCGTGACATTGGTCAGCCTCTCGGCCTTGCATCAAGTGCCAAAAGAATATATCCAGGGTGCGACGGCATTAGGCTGTACACGTTGGAGCATGATTCGCCAGATCATTCTCCCAAGTGCGCGTCCTGGAATTCTTACGGGCGTGGTATTGCAGACGGGTCGAGCTTTAGGAGAAACCATGGCCATCTTGATGGTCTGCGGAAACGTGGTGCAATATCCCGAAAGCCTCTTTGACCCCATCCGCACGCTCACGACCAATATTGCATTGGAAATGGCTTATGCGACCGACGTCCATCGTGCATCACTTTTTTTAACCGGTCTTTTCCTTCTCACCATGGTCATCGTGTTGATCATGAGCACTCAACGTGCTCGAACGAACCAGACCTATGGATAAACACGTCCCGTACACATACGACATGTTGCCAACGACAATGATCTGGACCATTGCAGGGTTAATTGGCTGCGTGTTTCTCTGGTTGCTTGGAAGTCTGATCTGGCAGGGTACCGGTCATCTTTCTTGGGAGTTTCTCACCACCCCTCCCGCAGATGCCGGACGTTCAGGTGGAATCAATTCTATCCTTGTTTCGACTGCGCTCCTTCTCTTGGTGTGTATGGCCGTTGTATTCCCGATCGGACTCGGAACAGCCATATTTCTGGCTGAATTTACATCAGAGACTCATCCACTTGCTCAATGTACCGGACGAAGCCTCGATATGTTAGCCAGCATCCCCTCTATTGTGTTTGGCCTATTTGGCAATGCCTTCTTTTGCCAATTACTCGGTCTGGGGTTTTCCATTCTCTCTGGCGGCTTGACCTTAGCATGCATGGTTCTTCCAATTTTAGTCCGGACTACCGAACAAGGGGTTCGAGCACTTCCACAGGAGTATCGACTATCTGCTGCTGCATTGGGGCTGACCAAACGGGCGACACTCCGTCATCTTCTCTTGCCAGCCGCCATCCCGGCTTTGGTTGTGGGATTTGTACTCGGACTCGGTCGAGCCATTGCCGAAACAGCCGCACTCATCTTTACGAGCGGATATGTCAGTCGAATGCCAGAATCTCTCTTCGATTCCGGACGTGCATTGTCGATTCATATTTACGATCTCTCCATGAATGTTCCCGGTGGAGACCACGCCGCCTATTCGACGGCTCTGGTTTTAATCATCTGCGTGCTGATCCTCAATCGTTTTTCTCTTTGGATTTCAAAACGCTGGATGCACACAAGGATCATGATCACATGAACTCTCCCTCTCAAGTTCCAAAATCACAAACGGCTTCATCATCTATTAGAAATATCGCACCCTGTTGTGATCCGGATCCCCTCATCCAAACGACGGACCTTTCTCTCACGTACAGCAATCGCCCGGCCTTTGAACGTATTTCGCTCACCGTTCACCGTGGATGTTTAACCGCCATCGTCGGACCCTCAGGGAGTGGAAAAACAAGTTTTCTCCTCTGTTTAAACCGGCTCATTGATTTACTTCCAGAATGTAAAGTTTCAGGACAAGCACACATCGAAAACCTCGACATTTTGTCTCCAACGATTGACGTGCTTCAACTTCGACGTCGAATTGGCATGATTTTCCAAAAGCCCAATCCGTTTCCGATGTCTATTCAGAAAAACCTAGAATTTCCACTCAAAGAACACGGCGTCACCGAAAAAGATCTCATTCTAGAACGTACTCAACAGGCGCTCATGGATGTGGGACTCTGGAATGAAGTAAAGGATCGAATGGACACATCGGCCCTACTCCTCTCCGGCGGACAACAACAACGGCTGTGCATGGCCCGCGCACTCGTCCTGTCTCCTGAAGTCTTGCTCATGGATGAACCCTGCAGTGCACTCGACCCACTTTCCAGTGGAACAGTGGAAGATCTGATTTTTAGCTTGCGAGGCCAGTACACCGTTATCATCGTAACGCACAATCTCGCTCAAGCTCATCGAATTGCCGATTATGTAGGAGTCTTCTGGAATCAAAAGCAGGCCGGAGAGTTGATCGAGTTTGGTCCGACTCAAGAGATTTTTGAACATCCTCAACAAGTTCTCACCGCTGCGTACATCAATGGCGTTCGAGGTTAATTGTTTTCGATCTCCCCTTTTTCGATCTCCCTTTCCTCAACAACTTCACAATTTACGGCACTTTGACCCTTCCTTAACACGAACGTAACAGGCCTCATTTATCCTCACGTCCAAGATCACAGAACAATTCTCAGCATTTGAAAATTGAAAATTTTTATATCATCACTAACTTGGAGGTTTGAATGATTCTGAGCAGAATGAAAATTCTCATGCCCATACTCTTGCTGGCTTTTGGAGGTGCGGCTCCACCATTGCCTGTCTTAGCTGGGGACACTCTAGCCGACGTCCTTCGTGAAAAAGGGACCATCTCAAAAGAAGATTACATTCGCATTCAGGCACAGGAAGAGAAAAAGGCTCACGAGATGAGTCAACAGAAAGACGATTCTTCCGTACTCGTTGGCTGGGATAAGAAAGGGTTCACATTTTCAACAGTAGACGGATTGTTTAAAACCGCCATTCAATGGAGATTCCAAGGCCGGTTTACCTACCCGGAACGGGGAGACCCGGACAGCGTTGGAGATTTTTCGGACAATGAGGAAAGCACCTTTGAACTCCGGCGAGTTCGTATGAAAGTCGGTGGACATGGATATCGCCCCTGGCTCAAATACTACTTCGAAGTCGATTGGCAGCCGACTCGATCGGCTGGCGACGATCCAGTTGACTCCTCTACACGAGTAATAGACTGGCGGATTATGCTTGAAAAATATCAATGGATGCAGTTGCAAATCGGTCAATGGAAAATCAACTACAACCGCGAACGGGTAGACTCATCCGGAAAACAACAGTTTGTCGAACGATCAATCGTCAACAGCGTGTTCACGATTGACCGTCAAGTCGGTGTCATGCTCCATGGACATTTAGCGCCAGGGACACTGCTGGATTCACGGTATTATGCCGGTGTGTTCACGGGTTCAGGACGAGGTGAAGCGAATGACGACGATCAAATGATGTATTTTGGCCGTTTTCAATGGAATTTTTTGGGGAGAGATCTCAAATGGGAACAAAGTGATACGGCCTATCATGAGAAACCCACAGGAAGCCTCGCATTCGCCGGATATACCACGACAGGGAAATGTACACGTTGGTCGTCCAGTGGTTGTGGATCATTAGGAACCAATAACTCCCTTGGGCTCGGCTTTACAAGCGATAGCAACGCCGCCGACGGACAGTTTCGCGTCGAAGGGTTGGTAGAAGAATTCGCCTTTAAATGGGCGGGACTCTCGATTCAACACGAATATCACTGGAAGCAAGTCAAAGATTCAGGTGGTGGCATTGGTGGAGTAGCGAACTCAAAGACCAATTTGATGGGTAGTTATGCACAGATTGGGTACTTTCCGCATTACATCATCCCGGTCATTCCGAAGCCATTGGAATTCGCGTTCCGGTATGCCTTTGTCGACCCCAATGTGTCAGTGAAAGACGACAAACTCCAAGAATTCACGTTCGCGACGAACTGGTTCTTCGCAGGACATCGCAACAAGATCACCATGGATGTCTCTCACCTCACGTTAGCCCAACCGGTCGGCAAGGACTTAACTGAGCAACGTGTTCGCTTACAATGGGATGTTTCATTCTAGTAAGTGGTCGACACAATCCTCCGTGTACATGTCAGACCGCCTCTCTTCCTATCAAGAGAGGCGGTCTTTTTTGTGTGATACGAATCACGATTATGGCAACTCTAAATACTTCACTGCGACATGCCAGGGTTTTCCTTTGAGTGTATCGACCCAATCGTTTTCCTCGAGCGGCATCATGAATTCTTCCGGTTCAAAAACCAAGCGGCCAGGTTCTGGAGCCATGGGTTCCAATGGACTTAATCGTTGCGGCGATTCATATTGATCATTATCCTGCCAAATCGATGTTTTGACTCCGTGATTGCTCATAATAATGTACAAAGCCTGCTCCCTGATAAAGACTCCGCCAGAGGTTGTGGCTTCCTGTAGGTCAGAAATTTCGGCGGTTTCAAAAAATGTGACCACTTCCTCAGGTGTCGCCTGCTCAAGACCTCTGACGAATAGAGGGGCAAAAAATTTGATTTCGGCGTCGCTAAAAGCCCGACGACGCGTACCTGACTTTGAAAATGGTGTATACCCGACCTCTACGTAAAGACCCGTTAACACGCTGGTCATTTGTTCGACAGAAACCGATGTCGGGTGGGAATATCCGCCTCCAGCATCTTCTATAGATTTCGTTTGCAGCCGGACCACACGTTGTGGGCTATCATAGATCGTGATAGTAAAGAACTCAGATCTTGCACAACCTATAACAGACAAAGAGAAAACCAGAACAAACAGAACCCAATTCCTTCGACTCATAACACTCCTTTGTTTATTCGTCATCGTATCAAAAGACGTAAAAATAATTGTATCATTTTGAACGAATCCCTATCTGCACCTAGCACAGTATGTGACATGACTACTATAGGAAACATCCAGGCATCAGGGCAAAGAATGTGGTCATTCCTCAATATATTTTACAGAAAAGACATATGATTGTGCTTTAACGGTAACACTGGCGGTGTAATCTTGATACTAGTGAAAAGACGAAAAGGTCAGTGTAACACACATTTTTCATTAAGAAGGGAGCAAACTATGGTTCACATTCATGAGGTGATGAAGCGGGACTTGATCACCGTCGATGACCGAAAGTCCGTGTCAGTCGTAGCTAATTTAATGCGCATACAACGCGTGGGAAGTGTGTTTGTCGAACGAGATGGCGAAATTATTGGCATCGTAACCGAATCTGACATTGTCAGAAAAGTTGTTTCGCTTCATCGCTTTGCCGAATATACACCCGTCAAACGCATCATGAGTTCTCCGGTGATCTGCATTGATGAAGATAGTCCAATTTTTGAGGCAGCGGACTTGATGGAGCGTTCACACATCAGACACTTGGGAGTCGCCAATGAGTATGACGGGATTATTGGCATCATTTCTGTTCGAGATTTATTGCACCCTGTCGCTGTCGACGACTTTTAACCACGATCGCAACCATCACACACAAGGAGAATAATTTTATTATGGCATTTCTTCATTCAGGCGTGGCGGCATTAGGACGTTCATTCGCCATTGACATGACTCAATTTTGGGTTCAGGGCATTAAGGTCATATTGAGTTTATTGATTCTGACCATCTTGACCGCCCTCGCTGGCGGGGCTCTCATGACCTTTGTTGGATTAGAATTACTCTTTACGCAACCCTTAGAAGTTGTCATGCGTCAAGTCATTGTCAATACGCTCATGCTGTTGGCGATAGTCGAAGTCTTGAAAACCACACTGACATATTTTTCAGAGGGCCGAGTGAAGGTCACCTTTATCGTTGATACCATTCTTGTCGTCATGCTCACCGAAGTAATCTCTCAATGGTTTAAAGAAGCCCACCCCTTTCAGTGGGCGATTCTTGGAGGCATCATTGTGACATTGGCGCTCACACGCGTGATAGCGGTACAATGGTCTCCAACCAAAATTGAAGGATAACAAATCCTCCCGTTTTGTTTTGCATACCTACCCCCAGCTCTGGCTTATTAAACTTTCCCTAAATAGGACACACATCGATCGTTCCTTGAACGAAAGACCCAGAAGGAACGATCGAAATCCTGACGTGATGCTATTGCTCATAATCTGACCTCTGATTAAGAACAATCAAGCATTTCTCGATGAGGAACTTTAAATCATCCGGGTTGGGGTAGACGTTGAAGGTTTTCGTTGAAGGACTTTAGCAAAAGGATATGAAGATTTCGTTAAAAGGAATGGAATGGCAGTTTGCTCAACAGTGAGGAGAGTATGGCGAGCGCTCGTTGTGCAAGCGTGGTCAAAGCGAGAGGGTTTTTCACTCAGCTAATAGGTGAAACTCAATCATTACTTTACACCTCATCATGACGTTTCGTTTCTTACAGCCCCCTTCATCTTATTCAAAATCCAAGAGCCACATACCCATCCCAGTACGTTGAGCAAATCAATCCGCTTTTTCACTGGGAAAAATTATCGAACCATAGGCCCATACTCCAACGACCATTAAATTTACCAATCGTGGAATACTCCTCTCCCATGTTAGCGCCTCAGTTATGGGTAAAACACATTGGACCAAATATACGGAGCAGACGCACACCAGCGCAGTAATGACCAGTCCCCATAAATAATGAAAAATCATATTCGGTAACAGTTGGAGTTCTCTAAAAACCTCAATTGTCATTCCAGACATAATAACGGAGCAAATTGTGACCCAAGGCACTCCCAATACCATTATCTTCCGAAAAGCTGTTGGCATGAGGAACAGAAGAATTGAGCCAATACGAAATAAATAGTCAGACCGATACCTTGTTGACACGACGGGAGGGAAAAGTGTGTTTATTGATTTATGAATGCAAACAGAGACAATAATTGAATGAGAGGAACACATGGCAATCATTTCTCACCCAAAGCGACAAAAACTAGATCTTCGTCCACTATCATCATTCCTGTACACAGAGGAAAGGATATGTATGCCGCAAACCTCATTCCTCGCAGTAAGTTCATCTGCATATACGCTCGATCATCCTGAAAGGCAGCCATGAAGATTGGTCAGCTGAGTTACAACCGCTGAAACTCTTCGAACGTGTAATAATGCCAGATCTTTGGCCATCCCATAAAAGCCTAAAACAAATTCACCAAAAAATTTACCAAGGACCACGCTATCCGTCTGACTATAGATAACCCAACAAGATTTCTGTTCCAATGTGGCCAGACTCAACTTACACACGTGCATGACTTGTTTTCAATAAATTCGAAGAACTGGCATCCGTCGTGCCAAGCAAAAGATTATAAAGTTTTATGTGAACGCGCTAACAAGCAAGGCGATCACGAGTGCCCATACACCAACTCTTTGGATGGCTAAACCGACAACCGTGAAAATACTAACCATCCTCGCAATCATTTCCGCTTTAGAGACCTTATCAAGGTTTGACTCTTTTCTTAATAAATTCTTAGGAACAAGGCGAATGAGCTAAATTAGCTTTGCAGAGTTAGAACGTACTGACAGGCATCCAGCTTGCTCATTTCCTGCAGACTTACGGAAGTGGGGCGTCCATGATTTGAGGCTCGATTCGAGGTGTCACCGGGTTGGGCTTCTCAAGAACTTGAAAGTTTGGGATCATTTGTTGCAAATATTGGATAGGAAATCCTGGGTCACCAAGAGAGAGATTTTGCTCAAGTTCAACAATTCGTTTAGATACCAACATTAAATTCGGTAATGTTTTCGAACGTATCTGCTGTATTTTAGGAACAGGAGATGGTTCGGCCTCCTCATTGTCACCAACTAACTCTTCTTCAAGTTTTTCTCCAGGGCGAAGTCCGATAAAGGTTATCGGAATTTCCTTTTTCGGCACAAAACCCGAGAGACGAATAAGGTTTCTGGCCAGTTCTACCAACTTTATCTGTTCACCCATTTCCAATACATAAGTGGCGCCCTGCTCGCCCAGAGTTGCGGCCTGCAAGACGAGATGCACAGCTTCCGAAATCAACATGAAATACCGTTTGACTGCGGGATGGGTAACCGTCACTGGCCCACCAGCTTTAATCTGCTCTTGAAATCGAGGGACAACACTTCCATTACTTCCCAAAACATTTCCAAATCGGACGGTCAAAAAGCGTGTTTTACTGCGACGAGCCATATCTTGGACCACAAGTTCGGCAACACGCTTGGTCGCCCCCATTACACTAGAAGGATTCACAGCCTTATCTGTAGAAATAAAGACCAATCGTTCAACACCAGAGTGGTCGGCAGCTTCCACCACGGTGCGAGTGCCTAACACATTATTTTTCAAGGCCTCTCCGGGATTTATTTCCATCAACGGAACATGTTTGTGAGCAGCCGCATGAAAAATGATGTCCGGAGAATACTTTTTCATCGTCGCATATAGATGTGGAGCATCTGTGATGTCACCGATCACGGAATAAACAGGCGATGAAGATTTACGGTCAGCTAGTTCATTCGCAATACTGTACAAACTGTTCTCATAACGTTCAAAAAGAACCAAAACGTGCGGCTGAAATTCAAGAATCTGCCGACACAGCTCTGAACCAATGGACCCTCCAGCTCCAGTAACCAATATACGCTTCCCTTTGATCAGTTGTTGGACCGATTGAGGCTGTAAGCCAACAGGTGGGCGGGAAAGCAGGTCCTCAATTTTCAGATGACGGATTTGGCTCACCGTAACTTTACCGTCTAGGAGATCTTGTAGATTCGGAAGCGTCTTAATGGGAATTTTGAACGTTTCTAGCCCAGAGATAATTTCTCGAAGAACTGCTGGATTGATTCCAGGCATCGCCACCACGACTTCTTGTGGTTGCTCTGTTAGAAGAATAGTTGACAGCTCTTCTCGAGTACCGAGAACTTTCACCCCGTGAATTCGCTGACCCACGAGCGATGGATCATCATCCACAAATCCAATGGGGTCGTAATGATAAGACGGATTGGTCTTCATTTCTCGAACGATTTGTTCTCCAGCATCTCCGGCTCCAAGAACCAATATCCGTTTTTTCCCCGCCCAAAGCCCATGCTCTCGATAGAGACGTGAGGGAAGTCGAATCCCAACCAAGAATCCGATTAATAACACACTGTCAACAACAAAGACCGATCGAGGATATGAAATGACTTCAAAGCCCCAATGAACTAAGGCATAGAATACCAGAGTGCTGCTCAACACTCCGCTGACTATACTTTGCAGATCCCAGATGCTCGTATACCGCCAAAGACCTTCATTTAAACGAAATAGTGAGAACGTAATGCCGCGAATTAACACGACCCAAGGGAGCATTGTCGCGAATACATATTTCGCCTCAATCGGAATCTTTCCATCAAATCTCAACCAAAAGGCTAAATAATTGGCTAGGACAATCAGCACGAGATCCAACATCAGTATGACCGGACGTCGATACTGAAGACTGATGCTCCTCAGGAATGCACCATGGCCGTTTCCATAGCGCGTAGCGTGAGAGTAGACCTCTGGAAGTTCAAAAAGCACCACTCTCACTCTCACAAGTTTTAACAAAGTTTGAACAAGGATAGCGAAATCGAATAAAAACGAAGCATGTTGGAGATAGATGGTCGCCAAACGCAGTTTTTCTGGCAGGATTGTTTGGACATACTCAACCTCTGGTTTTTCGGCCTTTTCCAAAATCTCCGCTTCCTCGATAAATCGCAGTGAAGCTAAATCCGTAAGCCCCGGCGGGACTTCTAAGATCTTTTTATAGCCTTCTTTAAATATCTCGACATAGCAGGGAACCTCTGGCCTTGGACCAACCAAGCTCATTTCACCCTTCAAAATATTGAAAAGTTGAGGAAGCTCATCAAGTTTAAACCGACGGAGTATTTCACCAACCCGTGTAATGCGAGGATCATCTCCTAGGGTAACTAGACCACCCCTCTGTGCCGCATCTGTCGTCATGGTGCGAAATTTATGAGTGTGGAACTGCCGAAAGTTTTTCCCTATTCGAACTTGCGTGAAGAATATGGGTCCCAAAGAATCCAACTTTATGAGAAGCGCAATAATCACAAAAAGCGGAGCGCACGCGACGAGCCCAAAGAAAGCCACGAAGATATCAAAGCTTCGTTTCATTATCGTCGGTATTCCGGAAAGAGAATCACCTTAGTCACCCATATGTCCGATCGGATGACGCAAAGGCAGTAGGTACGTTTCCGATGACTGTACGGGAACAAACTCCCTGGTCAAGAATTGGGAAATAGAGAAGAAAATTCGAAAGATAGGATCCCTAGACGGCGTGAACAGCTTTGTCGAGAATCGCGGTCGTCAAAACGGAAAGCAGGACAATGGCACTTCCGATTAGGAAAGGAATTACATCTATTTCATTTTCATGCATTATCTTGGGAATCCATTCCATCACAGCTAACACGATCACCCCCACCCCACAAGAAAGCCACACGGCGTTACCTGAATGGCCTCTATTTTGCGCAAAGAATAGATAAGACAATATCCCCAGCGGTGAGAGAACAACGAACCAATAAATCCACAGGTATTTCCACCCAAGGAACGCCTCAAATACCCTCAGTAGATACGTTCTGTCATCGAACGCAAGAGTACTATGCACTTGGCCATTAACATACAGGGTTTCCAATCCATCGCGATAGGTGATGAGTACATGTTGAATATCAGCCGTCAGCAGATCATCTTTAGTTTGTAATTGCGGCCTTGTTCCGTTTGGTCCTGAAACTGGGGTGCGAATCCTGGACACAATGTTTCGCTTTGCTTGACCAAGAGTGAGATTTCTAGCTTCCGAGTCAGCCGAATAAGAAACAATTCGTGCAGGTCCCTTTTGATCTATATGAGCTGGAGAAATCCAAACCTCGAGCGTGAGTGCACTTCGCTTACGAAGATTACTCTCAAATATTTTGCTTGCAGGTTCCAAGGATGAGATGATCGTGTTCGTGAGCAACTCAATGCCATTCGGATGCAACCATTTGATGTGGTCCATGTCGCGAATCTGTAAATCAAGCGGCATATCCCAAGACGAGCGATCATGAACAACCGTCCCCCCCCCTTTAGTGAAATCGTAGTAGACCACGAGGCCCTCTTCCACGCGCGTCTGCATAGTAATCGAGACTGATCCAGCCATCCAATTAGTCAGAACCTCTTGGCGAGAAAGAGCACGATCATACATAGCCAATAAGAACATGCTTCCCAGCCACGGACGATCCAATGTACCTTCATTCCCAATTTGCAAGGTAAAGTTAGGGTCCCAATTGCTGAACTTCTGTCCAAGATGAAACGGCACAGTATGTACCCCAAGAAGTCCAATGATATACATGACCAAGAAGCCTAGAAGCATTGGAGAAGCTTGGAGATTCAACCACCATCGATATACTGATCGACTGATGGGAGCGTACAACCACATTGAGATCAGGGCACCTGTGATACCACCAACAACATTCAAAACCACGTCAACTACAGACGGGAAACGAGGGAGAAATAATTGAGCAACTTCCAGAGAGAGACTCACCAGACACACAGTCGCCCCAGCGAGAAAAAGTTTGCCCACAAACCGATATGTGCGAACACCTGGTAAGGAAACAAAGAGAAAGCCAAATGGAATAAAAAGAAGGATGTTGCTAAAGATATCCCAGAAGGGAATACGCCAAAAGACCGAATGGACATCAAACTTCTGAGCCACGAGATCCAATAAGGAACGCGAAGGGTCAAAAGTAATCGTGAAGGGTGACAGCGTAAAGACACTCAAATACAGCAGGTAGACTATGAACACAACCAACACGCATGAAATTCGACCTCGTTCAAACATAACTTTCGTCCCGCACAGCCTTGCCTTGATTCTCTCTCACCGCACTGGAGTATTCTATCCGCCACTACGCACTCTTTGTCCTTTATTCCTTGAGAAGAAGAAAGATGTCTGTGTTTCACCCCCTCTCACAGATAGTCAGGACACCATACGGAGTCCATCTGGCGTGACTTCCAAGTCAAGCTCACTTAACCATCGATTCACGATGACCTTCCAACTATAGTCTGATTCGACAAGCTTTCTTCCAATCCGGCCCATGGAATCTCGACTTGTACGATCCGCTGCAAATTGTCTTATCGTGGCAGCCAGCCGCTCGGGGTTTTCCGGTTCGACCGTGATTCCGCAATGATGTTCATGAATGACATCAGCAGCTTCCCCACATCCTGCATAAATAACTGGAACGCCACAACTTAACGAAGGAAAAATCTTTGACAATCTCATCGTCCTCGCAACTTCCACATCACGCAATGTGGCAATAGACGCATAACAGATGGAATATAAATCATCCATTTCTTCATACGGTGACTGATCAAAGATCACGTTCTGCAGCCTTAATGTTCGAGCTAGTTCAATGATTCGCCGGCGCTCTGGGCCACTCCCGATCATGAGAAAAGCCACCTGACGCTCTTCCTGTAGTATATTCGCTGCATTAATCACCGTATCGAGACCATGGTAGTAGGCATGTGTCCCCACATAGAGGAATATTTTTTTTTCGTTCAATTTCCATCGGTTGAGCAGTTCAGAACAAACCGGTTTCGGTCTCAGAAAATTGGTGTCTGCTCCATTGGGAAGAAACGTAATCTGAGGCGGCGGCACCCCACGTTCTTGTAAATGTTTTATAAAACGATGCGTCACAGTTGACACCTTCCAGGACTGCATCAGAAAAATATCTTCTAATTGAGAGGCCAGGCGAAGAAACAGTTCGCTTTGAATAAATCCCAGTTGTCGAGCCACGTCAACTTGCAAATCCGGCACGTTGTAAATATACGGAACCCCTCTTATCCATTTCATAAGCATGGCGATGACCCCCAACGACAAGGGTTGTGATTCGACAAACATGACGTCGGGACGGGGACCGAATAACACAGCAAACAGGGCCGTGAATGTAAAACTGAAATAATTTAACAACCGTACGACAGCGGCCTTCCCACTACCCGCATATACCCACATTCGTTGAACCGGCACACCGTCGATCGTTTCTCGAATACTCCACTTCGAGGTTGAATACCCTGGAAAAATTTCACCTTTCGGGTAATTCGGCATGGCCGTGATCACCTCAACATCAATACCCTGAAGTTGCAACTCTTTCGCCAGATGCCTCAAGCGAATTTGTGGTGCCCCTATCTCAGGAGGATAATATTGCGTAAGAATGAGCCACTTGCTCCCAAGTATTTTTACCATGACATCCCCCTATACTCTTTAAACATTAACCGTTCAGGGTGATCGGTCATGCGGACGAGGTCCAGAATGACAAGCCGTTGCCCAAACTTCTGTATGGCCTCTAGAACCCCAGGGCGTTTCTGGCTAATCACCACCACCTCACACTGAGTGAGCATCTGCTCAAACGAATCACATAAGATGTCATTGATTTGAGGTAACTGGCGACTTAGGTAGGCGAGATTGCTCCCTAGCATCTCAGTAGGATTGACATCCGGATCATAGACAAGGACGTTAAATCCATCTTGCCATAAATCTTGAATAAGACGGATGATGGGACTTTCCCGTAAATCATCTGTTCCTGGCTTAAAGCTTAACCCCAATACGCCCACGTTTTTAAACCCAATCTCTTGAAGTTTTAGACGTGCCAGGGTCACTTGCAAATCATTGCTATATAAAATCGCATCTAAAATGGGAACTTCGATTCCCAGTCGACGAGCATTATAAGTGATGAAACGTAAGTCTTTTGGTAGACACGATCCTCCGAAAGCAAACCCAGGCCTTAAATAGGCTGGAGAAATATTTAACTTTGAATCTTCACAAACCAGCTCCATAAGCCTATGGCTGTCGATACGTAAGTGGTCACAGAGCCGCCCTATTTCATTACCAAATCCAACTTTCAAGGCATGGAACGCGTTATTCGTGATCTTTAATAATTCAGCTTCCTCAAGCGTGACATGCTTCAAGGGGGCATTAATTTTCTGGTACAACCGATCAACGAGTTCACCAGAATGCTTATCGAGTTCTCCTATGATCGTGTACGACGGCGTATGAAAATCATTGACTGCCGACCCTTCACGTAAAAACTCAGGGTTCATGACCAGCCCAAAATCCTCGCCTGCCTTTTTTCCAGACTGCTCCTCCAATATGCTTCTCACCAGATGACGCGACGTTCCAGGGAATACCGTACTGCGGATAACGACTACATGGTAATGAGAGATATGGCGTAACCCTCGACCGATGTCCCGACTCACGTTTTCAATCGCGTCCAATCGTGGACGCCCATTTGCGCCATTAGGGGTCCCCACGCAAATTAAGGAAATATCGGACTGCGGAATAAGATTCAGTCCATCTGTGGTAGCCCGAAAATGACTGGATTCAACAGTCGCCCTGACCAGTTCCTGTAATCCAGGTTCTTTGATTGCACACAGTCCATGATTAATTGCTTTAACCTTGGGGTGATGTGGCTCAACACCAATCACCTCATTCCCTAAATCAGCTAAACACCCCGCAGATACCGTCCCCACGTACCCCAGACCCCAAACAAGTATTCGCATAGTAATCCCTCCCGGATAAACGTTTGAGTAAAGAATCCCCTCTCAAAGGCCAGGGGTGAGAATACTGCTCTCGTGAAATGGCTCTTCGATTTCGGTGAAGAAGAGTCACTGGTTCAATATCTTTTTCAATTCTTCGAAGAAAATCGTGGAATTAAGTAGACGGGCGAATCTAAATGGAAGGAACAAGAGCGGGATAAGACGGATCCCCTGCTTATTACTGAATCGCGTGAGAGCAAGCAACACGCTTTTCTTTTGAAGACTATAGTGTTTTAACTTTTTCTCAGTGCATATGACTTGACGTCTGCTGGCTAGTCCGTTGAGCGAACGCCTCCAAAACTGGGCGGGGCTAGTTTGAGCAAAGCGAGTTGGCCCGCCCCACCACTATAGCGAATCCAATTAATTTCCAGTTCATTATTAAGACTGCCACAGCGTAATACTACGCCTCAAACATCGGAATTTGTTTGTAGCGGCTATAGGTGTTCAGCTCATCCGATGAACCTGGCCTGGGCGTCAATGGTTTTGGGCCCTTCTGCCGAAACAAAAGGGCCTCGGTCGCTGGGACAAACCCCAGCATGCAGCAAGAGGGCTCATTATCTGTAAAATGGGAGGTGCTTTTGAGTTAGATACTTTTTGAGATAAACGCTTCCAGACGAATATGTCCTAATGAAAAATTAAAAGACTATAGCGTTAGATGACGGTCCGTTTCAGTGCCCCATCCATAACGGCAACAGCGAAGAATTTCTTCTTCGCGCTTCTAAAAAATTCGAAGAACGCCCGCTTTCATGAATGTGTTCTTGAACGACTTTGGAGTGTTTTTTGTTCGTGAGCGAAGAATATGGTGAGCAGGCTTCGAAAGTTAATATAAACTTCAATTCACTCCGAAATTCATCGTAGGATGTGAACCCCTGTCGGACTATCTGGCGGAGTCACATCTTCCTTCACAGAAAGAGTACCATTGAGATACTCCTCAAGGTTGGTATAACCATCGTGATCAGTATCCCAAGAACCATCGGAACCATCCTCGACATTCAATCCATTCCTTAACTCCCAGGTATCCGGCATTCCATCGTGATCAGTATCAAGGGGCGCCGCCTTCGAAGTAAAGGGAGCATATCCTCCTACCTGCGAAGGATCGTTAATGATTCGACCAGTCCCGTTTAAAACATCGTTCACCAAACGTTGATCGATTGCATCGCGGTTATCCAGGACCAAATCTTCTTCAGTGACCAGTCCATTGGCCCCGGCATAGGCCAACACATCGATCTTAGCTTGGGAAGCATCTGTCGTGGTAACGGGTGGATAATCAAATCTGGCTTGAGCCACTGAAAACCCACCATTGATCAACTTCAGAACTTTCGTTTCAGGTTCCGAGTTGTTTGGTCGGTATAGCGTATCTAAATTACCCTTCAAGTAGATCTCTGAAGATGCACTATATAAAGGCCGTCCCCCAAAGGTTTTGCCTCCATACAATCTCACTGGTGGTTTGAGGGGTGATGAAGGTCCGGGAATATAATAGTTCCCGACGAGATTCATTTTGAGTGGCGCATGATATGGTAAATGAACGGAGGCGTGACTTCCCCAATTGTAAATCACATTATTCACAAAATCATGCTTCCCGCCTTGGATTTCAGCATTCCGATCGTCGTTGTGAATTAGCAGATTATGGTGAAAGGTGATTTGTGATGATCCATTGCCAAGTAACACACCCTTGCCATGGCAACCTTCAGGATGGGATGGAGTAGCACAATGAAGGGCCTCCGAGACAATACTCCACTGAACACTGACATTTGATACTTCGTCGGCATTCCCCCACGTACTGAACACTTCATCAACTCCCCAACTCATTGACACATGATCAAGGATAATATTATGGCTACCAGGTCGCGTAACTTGAATAGAATCTGCTCCCTCTGGATTAGGGGCCCCTGGACCTGGACGAACTCGAATATGTCGAATAATCACATCATGAGTCCTCACATCAAGCATTCCTCCCTTAATGGTGATCCCATCACCAGGAGCAGTTTGCCCGGCGACGGTAAGATATGGCTCAGTTATTCGAATCGAATTCTGGAGTTCAATGATTCCCCCCACTCGAAAAATCACTGTTCGTGGTCCCATAGCGCTAAGAGCTTGACGTAAACTTCCAGGACCAGCATCTTTGAGATTCATCACTTCGACAACCGGTCCCCCACGACCACCTTTTGTCAATCGGCCAAAGCCCTCTGCTCCGGGAAACGCTAATAGAGGTTCCTGCGCAGAGGCCTGCGCGACAAACAGCCAAACGGCCACCATGAAATAGCACCAATAGTGCAGCTTTATGTTTTTTCCTATTATTGCCCATTCGTTGAATGTACCCATTGCTTTTTCTTTTCTGCAATTTAAATCTAGATTAGATTGCCATCGGCAATTAGAAAGAACAAGTTGAAAGCGCTAAGTCGTAGTTCAAGTTGATGGATGTTGATCGACTGTTGTATGGTGAACAGTGTGAAGAGACTTATTCTCATTGGATAGACGACTGAAGTCGCCCACACTATTGATAATCCGATAATAATACATCTCTCCGGTATTTCGAACTTGACCAGAAAACGGTTGCCATCCACATTGCTCATAAAATCGACGAGCAATGACATTACTGGGATATACCGAGAGCCGTAGTGATCGTGCAGCTAACTGCTTTGACTGTGCTTCGAAAGATTCAACTAATCGAAGACCAATCTTTTGTCTTCGAACTGATGGCAAGACCGCGAGACTGACAAGAGACATCGTTGGCTCTGGGATAGTGGGCTCTTGATGTGGACAAGCGGAATAGCCCGATGCAAGCTTGACTCGCTCCTCGACTTTCTTTCTGATCCCCGCCTCGAAACATAGCCATGGTCTCATCATCATTGCTCCCAAACCAACCCAAAACAAATCCCGATTCATTGCCTGGACATAGCCCACGGTAGCACCAACTACGTACCCGAGTGGTTCGCCTTTGGCATTAATAGCGACTAGAGCCACTCCATTTTCTGGGCAACGGAACCAATCTAAAAACGCTCTAACGTAACCCTCGCCAATGCGAGCATGTATATAATCCGCGAAAGTGCTCAGGTGTAGTTGAGTAAGTGCAGCAATTACCTCTTTGTTAACCGGTACAACAGAAACTCCCGATCCTACACTCAGCGGGATTTGGTGATCCTTTACCGGTAATCGCTCTAAGCTTTTCATTATCTTTCTCCAAAGTTATGATTCGTCCTATTCTTCCAGTTGCGTTCACGGTTTCCGCAAATTCCCTCAAGATGCCGTTCGTCATTCTCCTTCATGAACCTCTAACCTTATCTGTGGAACCCAACGACTTATCGAACAATGGTCTTGCTTCTTCGGGTACGTGACAATGTGTATGCTGTCTATCAAGCACTGTGCGATACACGTCATTGAGCTTCCTGGCAACATTTTCTAGGGATAGGTCTTGCATCTTTATCCGTCCTTGGACTCTTGAGAACCCACGAATAGCCAACCGGAGTTTTTCAGCTATGTCTTGGCTATCAGGAAGTGTCAGATAACATCCTTGAATGCCTTGGATCCGTTCCCGAACATCTCCTACATCGGTCGAGACTACTGGACTATTACAAGCTAGCGCCTCTTTAACAATATTAGGAGAACCTTCATGAATAGAAGTCAGCAAGAGAACATTGCTGGCATTGAGCCATAACGGGACTTCTGAATGACTCACTTCAAACAGTAAATGTAATTCGATCTCCATTCCGTCGTTTCGAAGTCGTTCGACAGCGCTCTGGGCTAAATCATGCCGTTTACGGATGTGCCCGGGATGTCCAGGCACAACAATATGATAAGCCCTTTCTGACCATCCCAATTGTCGGCGCGACTCAGCTTTATTCAAGGGATAAAATCGATCGAGGTCAATCCCGTTGGGAATGATCCAGACCTTTTTCAAGTCAATCGTCTTTGGAAGCGCATGAACTAAGTTCTCAGATTTCACGATGATGCCGTTGACTCTTTTAGTAGCCAATTGAGAGGCTAACACTCCCAAACGGACTGTCACCCACCTAAGGAATGAAAAAAACGATCCACCCAAAAGATCTGTTCCACAAAATGAAACAATCATGGGCTGCTGAGAGACCAAATACGACACCACCTCTGCCATAAGACCGCCATACATGACATGCACAATATCAGGGTTGAAGGATACCAGCTTCGACTGCACGGCTCGAGGCAACTCCCAATAGACTTTCATACCTTTTTCAACTCGATTAACAAATAACACGTCGATCTCTATCCCGATCCGTCTAAGCCCTTGAACTTGTTGTTCTACAAACGTTCCAGAGAACGGACTGCGGCTCGTGGGGTAGAGATTAGTGACAACAAGTACTCGCATGTCATTCATCCAATTGGTATGGTATTAACCCTGACCATATGACCTCTTTAGTAACACCCCATAGATATGACACACTTGCTCGATCACCTGAGCAGACGCATAGAGGCATTTCGCTCGACGCTGTAATTGTTCTCCAAATACTGCACCTCGCGTCGATCCCTGAAGAAGTCGGGTAAGTGCATCCGCAAGTCGAACCGGTGAACGAGGCGGGACCAATAAACCAGCTTTCCCATTGTCTAAAATTTCCGCGCACTGCCCGACCGATGTCGCAACCACCGGCAAACCAGCCCTTCCATATTCCAACAACGTGAGCGGAAATCCCTCTGAGATCGAACTCAAAACTCCGACATCACATGCATTCAGAATTGCAGGCACATCTCGTCGTACTCCCAAAAGTGAGACATGTGGGTGCAACTTCTGTTGAACAATCTCTTTTTGAATTCGCACGAATTGAGACCGATCTCTCGAATCTCCTACGAGTAACAGATGGGCTTTTGGTGTCCGCCTCACTAGGAGGGCCATGGCCCGAAGAAGTGTCAAGTGGTCTTTCTGAGGACGAAAATTTGCCACACAAATAATTCGGAATCCCGAAACACCGGGCAATCCAGAAACCTCTTTTGTATCTTCTCCATGATCGCGAATACAATTCGGCAGATACCAAACCCGTTGCGCTGGCACATGCAGACAACTTCGAGCCCATTCGGCCAATGCCTCACTCACAGTGATCACCGCTCTGACTCTCGTCGCCCCCAATCGATATAGCCATGTGGGACGTTCTTCTTGCCCATACCGTCCATAATGGTCATGCCAAACAACCAAGGGATAAGGCGGAAAAAGTGAAGCGACTCCAGCGATAAATAGTGAAGCTCCATGTGCATGAAGTATTTGAATCTGTTGTTCTCGAATGAAGGCCACTATACGACTCAGTGCCGTGACATCAAATTGCCTCGTTCGAGTAAGTCGGAGCCTTCCAACGTTTTCCTCAACCTGACTTTCCAGAGGTCCGTCTGACCGAGTTGTACATAAGTAACTTCGATAGCCGTGATTCTTAAGGAGATTAGCTAAATTTACGGCAACGCGCTGCCTCCCCGCGGCATGCAGAGAATCGGTGATTTGCATCACCCGGAGATGGGCTGTAGGAGAGTACGGCACGGCTTGTTCCGCTTTCACGAGGGAAGTGCGGGGACCGACCTCTGCGATGATATTATCGAAGCGTCTTGACAAGAAAGAGTTCGCGTGAGGGACCTGGCTGGCATTCTTCCCTTTGGCCAAATCCAGTAGGAACCTCCAACCATAAGTCCTAAAAGGAGTGAAAACTCCTTGGCATACAGTGTATGGACAAGCATCACCTGCCCCAGAACCGACACCGCAACGCCAACCAGACAAAGAGTAAAGGCGTGGTTCTTATAGAACGAAGGAATGCAGAGATACACTTGCCAGACTAAGATAACAAGAGCAAACAATCCCATGACTCCCCAATAGACAGTTATTTGAGCAAAACAATTATGAGTACCTGTCACTTCATAGTCTTTCCAGAGTTTCGTTTGTCGGCCCCACTGTCCATAAAAGTGAGTGATTCCCACACCCGTCAAGGCATAGTCAGGAAAATGCTTCACCACGGCTGAATAGACCCGAGTTCGTCCTTCCTCTCTGGCACCTATCCGCGTGTCACCTGATAATGTGAATCGTTGAAACACAACATCTGGCACCCAAATTGTCATTCCGAGAGCAAGAATTCCAACGGCAATAAAAATCCTTGGTTTCATGATCCCATGCGCATACATGATCAGGGCACACGACAGTCCCAGAACAAGGACTCCGCCTCTGGACATCGGTAAGAAGGTAGCAATCAAACAGAAAACTCCTAGCCCTAAGAATAATCCTCGCAACCAAAGCGATTTAGCCATCAGACCTAACCCGAGCGCCACAACAGCTCCTTGTCCCGCAAAGAAGGCCATGGTATTGGGATCAGCATCCAAAGGATTCTCATCATAGACACTTTCACGGAGATGAGACGCACTTCTGAAATCGTCTGCTTTGGCGGTATTCAATGTCCCGTAGGTTGTTTGGATGAGAATGAATGATAACCAGACTCCAGCAAAGAGGTATCCATAGATTGCCCAGCGTAAGGCTTTTCGATCTCTGCACAAGGTTGCAATGACGATCGCTCCCAACAGCATAAAAAATATGCGTAAAATTTCTGTAAAGCCAGCACTATGATGAGCAAGCTCCATAAAAATTCCAATGGCCACTAAGGCATATCCAGATAAAAACACGGGATGAAGCAAAATCTTTTGCAACATCCCCAACCGAAAGATGAGAATGTAGCCCGCCGAACACGAAAAAACGATAAACCCGATGCTCATGCCTAAAAAGGTCGGATAATACCATTGCAACGGTAGAACACCGATCGTGGCAAAAAGTAGAAACCGTTCTAAAATATTGCTTGACTTGCGAACCACTTTTTTTCAAAGGCCTTGAAGCATACGACGTGAGTCTGGGAAATTCCCTTCACGTGCACAACCCCTATCTCTTGTGAGTTCTAGCAGGCTTGCGATTGGATACGTACGGTCACGGGTGGCTGTCTCAATGTCTGAGCCGCTTTCAAAATGAAGGCTTTAGTGCGGCAAATCGATGAGGACAGCTGTTCTTCAAAGTGAAGACGTGTTGATCGAATGACCGCTGAGTGAGAAGGAAATGTAAGCTCCAATGCTCTAAGCTGAGTAATATGAACCCTGTGATAGTAAGGGCTTGCGAGTGACCTTGAACTGTCATAGAACGACCAGTATTTCGCGTCGTACGTGGGAAGCGCGATAATCAAGGCTTGTAAACTCGCTTCGAGAGCGTCACGTATCTCCACGTGATCTATCAACAGCAACACATCATAGACACCAAATAAGGCACTAATCCAACCATTGAGTACCGTATTCGTCTGATAACGCGGATATTCCTCTAAAACAAGCCCTGTAACCGTGGAACGACTGGTTCCTCCTTCTTCCATAGGCTTAAGCATAAATCGTAACCCCCGCCAAGCCGCGTCGAGATATCGTTGTTCAGAAGTGCTGGAGAAGGCACGAGCGAGAACCGAAATCGCTTGTCCTTGAGTCAAGGCGTTATAAGGCACGGTATAGATTGACTTATTCATTGTTGGCATAAACCATGCCCCCGAAACCTCTTGAGCGGTGACCAGCCAATCCGCAAGTGCAAGAAACGCTTGTCGATGGGCTTCCTCTTGTCGAAAGCTGGTTAACCAACAACTCCAATGTCCCAACGCTTTTTGTGCAAACACGAGTGGATCGTGAAAGGGTTTTCCGCTTGGCTCTCGGACGAGTGGAAATTGTGATTGATCCACATCACCATGCCACACGACTTTCGTAGAATAATCTCGATAGTAATCTTGTAATTGGCCAGGTTGAAAGCAGGGACCTAATCCTTGTGAGGCATGCCAATAACTTTGCCCGCATATCATGTTATACCAATGTCGCAACAGCGCCACCCAAAGATCAGACTTCATCACGATTTCCTCATAATAGGAACTGAAAACAATCTTCGAAGTCAGAAGATTGGCATTCAAGCCACCAGGGGAAAGCCTCTTTTTAGATCAAACGCCTTCTTCACCACCCTTTCACCCAAGAAACACAGCCCAACCATGCAATACGCTTTTAACCCGAAGGGAAACAGCACAATCGCCTTCAAATACGATTCTTGTCCTTTTTTCACATTGCCGTGTAGACAATAAAATGCGCCTAGCTCAAGACAACCATAATAGCCAAAATTCTTTTTGAAGATAGAAAGATTTGTTTCATATTTTTGCAGCATCAAGCATAACCCTTCACTTAATGCTTCAAGATTCGTTCCTATCTTTTTTTCATGGATATGATAGATAAACAAAGATTTAGAGATAGACTCAAACTTAAAGACCTTAGAAATGCGAAGCCATAAGTCATAGTCCTGAGAACTCGGCAAACGTTCATCGAATAAACCCACCCGCTCAAAACATTCTTTTCTGAGGAGAATTGAAGATGTTGAGGTAATGCAATTTTTTCTTAATAGTTTTTGAAACAGATTGCCTCGTTGCGTTGGTGTTTTACAACAAACTACTATTCCACTCTCGCGCTCTATTTTTGTGCACCCGGTATAGACACCTCCCACCTCTTGACGGCTCTGGTTCAAAACCTCAACTTGCAACTCGAGCTTTTCTGGCAACCATTCATCGTCATCATCCAAAAAAGCAATGTACTCACCACGGGCATGCCTTATACCCGTATTTCTCGCCGCACTTCCTCCTTTATTAAATTCATGAGCAATATACTGAATTCGGTTATCATCAAATTCCTTAACAACGTCCAGAGTATTATCTTGGGATGCGTCATCAACAACCATCACTTCAAAGTCAGGAAAGGTTTGGGCCAACACACTTTCAAGTGCTGTGCGTAAAAAAATCGGACGCCGATAAGTTGGAATAATAACGCTTACTTGAATCGACATAGACGTCACATCCTCAGAAAAGAATAGTGAATGCCCACTTGAGAGCATGCCATTAGGTCAATCTTGTGATGACGGGCACACGTGCCGAATCATGCCTTTGCCGATGACGCGTTTCTTTGCCCGTCACTTCTCCTCACAACACTCTTTCAAAAATTTTAACCAACTGCTCATTTAATTGATTAATGTTATGATGTTTTTCAACCCATGCACGCCCTGTTTTTCCCATGTTGTCCCGCACCTCTGGATGGCCAGCTAAGTATTCGAGTTTTTCCGCCAAAGCAACCGCATCTCTTTCCTGGACGAGAAAACCAGATTGTCTGTCTTGAATGAGTTCGGGAATACCACTGTGGAATGTGCTGATGACTGGCAACCCACAGGCTAACGCTTCCATAAGTACGACCGGAATTCCTTCCTGATCTCCATCTGCTCCGGTTACGCTTGGCGCTAAAAATATATCTACACTCTTTAACAACCTAGCGACATCTTCCTGTGACTTCCACCCAACAAGCTGAATGTGGCTATAGACTTCTAATTGTTCTATCAATTCCGTAAGCTCGCCTCTTAATTTCCCATCACCGACGATCTGATACTCAACATTCGGGTACTTCTTGACAACCTTCGCAACAGCTCGAATCGCATACTCGAATCCTTTTTTTTCTATAAAACGTCCAACAGACAACACACGCACTTGTTCTCGACTCTCCGCTCTACGCGTGTATGCGATCAGTTGTTTAAGATTTACCCCCATTTTGTGAACGATGATTTTTTCCGTCCTACACCCTAATCGAATGAGTTCGTGCTTCCATCGTTCACTAATCGTGAGAAACAGATCTCCATGCACAAATAAGAAATTGTAGACATCATGTCCGTTTTCTTTTATATAACTAGTAATATCATACCCATGGAAAGTCGTAATGACCTTTCCTTGAAGGACACCTATTTCTTTCAGGGCAGCCGCTATTTCCCCATTCAGTCCGAAATGGCAGTGAACAATGTCGTAGAAACCCTTCCCCATAAGAAGGACGCTCCGGTAAAGCAATTCCAATGAAGCCGCCCTTTTCCCATATTTGACGACATTTAAGGACTTGCTCCATTTCTTTTCCCCAGTTTTCCAACATTCGTAAATGACTCGAATTGCTTTAATCAGACGAATCAGTTTATGGGGCGGCATTTTTTGTAGCCCATGATTCAGATAATATGTTCGCTGTTCAAGAGCGTATCCAATCAAGTCAGAATGAGCCCAAGGAAAATCTCCCTTGCTATTTGCATACACATCGATTTCATGACCCCGGTCCAATAGACCAGTAATCTGATTCAACACAAATGTTTCAGATGAGGACGGAAACTTGTCGACAAAAAATGCAATTTTCACGATTTCCTTTTTTGTCTTCCCATGGTCAAAAGAGAAATTGTTGAAAGGGTATCACCCCACAACTTGACCTTGCTCCGCAGCCGACGGATTTTGCGAAAATACGGATTTCTGCAAATAAAAAACCTGATTGGGGAATATTGATAATTAAATCTCTTAAAAATCATGTAGTAGAGAACCATCCTTTCAAACGGTGATCGAATGTCATGAGCTCTGTGATAATTGACCCAGGCGAAGAACTTTAGTCCTTTTCGCCTTATCTGTGGTTGTTTGTCATGCGTGAGCTCGCACAGGAGATCGAGCAATTCGAGGGAATCCTCACACCAATCATTAACCTTCGCCGAGACGGTCCTCGTTTCAGAATGGACACGCGTACTTGCCTTTATAGCTTTAACATCGACTCTCCCAAATCGTGCCGCTAACACCATTTCTGCTGTAACATCGTCGAATAGAGAATGTTTCGACTTGAACCCCCCTATTTCCTTCAGTCTTTTAGTATTAAACAGCGTACTGGAAAGGTAAGGCCACGTCTTGCCTGCAAACCATCCAAGAATAAAGTCCTCCATGGAAAGACCTCCAACCATGTTGGCCTTCCTAGCAACAATATTCCCCTGGGAGTCGATATGACGAACCCCCGTCCGAATAATGCCGACATTGGTATCGTGATTAACGGCGGTCATGCAAGTTTCGACAAAG
Source organism: Nitrospirales bacterium (assembly GCA_021603905.1). Classification (GTDB taxonomy): domain Bacteria; phylum Nitrospirota; class Nitrospiria; order Nitrospirales; family UBA8639; genus JAGQKC01. The sequence goes on along the minus strand of BQIU01000010.1, from coordinate 52,582 downwards.
TCAGGATCAATAAGGTCATCATCATGAAACAGCAGAAAATATGAACCCCGTGCTTGGTTCACACAAAAATTGTAGTTGTTCTTTGCCCCAATATTTTCAGCATGACGAAAGTATCTGATACGAAGATCAGAAAAGGCACTTACGAATTCTTGAGTGTTGTCAGTGGAGCAGTCATCGGACACAATAATCTCTAAATGAGTATAAGTTTGGCTCAGCGCACTCTGCAGGGTGTGCGGCAAGTACGAATTCGCCCGGTTATGTGTCGTAATGGCGATAGATACTAACGGAGAGTAAGGTTCAATCATTTTGGAATTTAGACTGCAAAATCTTGCGGCCGCTATTGGAATACAGTTGCATGGCGGTATGCTACAGGATTGAAGCCCACGGCGAATCCATGGAAACTATTCGCTCAACATCCATCGTCGAAGCCATAGAAAAGGATACCAGCACACTTATCGTGGGTTAAAAAACTCTTACTGGCTATGGATCGCTGTCCATTGAGATGAGAAGCAATTTCTCCGCTGCCTAATGGGGATTCGGGACACTGAAATCGGCGAATAATTGTGTCAGGAGTGAAGCATGACGCCCTTTAGGACGTGATGAGGAACTACTGGAAACCATATTAGTCCATTATTCGCAAGGTCATTCACACCCAATCACAAGCGGAATTCAATAAGCTCCAGTAAAAGCAAGTAAACAGTATATATTTCGTCATGCTCTTCATGCTCAAGTCGAACGGAACTTTGTAATCTATATGTATTCCATAACACCCATTTCTTGTAACTCCAGCGACTAGACACTTTTGCTCGTTGAGTCGACAAACCAACGTAAGATGAGCAGAAAAGAGTTAGTGGCATGGCTCAAATGGCACTACGGATCACCTCAGAAAGTTAAAGATCGCTGATTCTCCTTATTCACTCGTTAAGGCCTTTTGAAATATGTCATGCTTCCACAACTGATCCTCATAGAGGTCCCGATATTCATGGACATAGTAGCTCATTGTGGTTTTTACCGTATTGACAGTATCCCATTTAGGTTCCCAACCTAAAAGAGTTTGGGCTTTCGTGATGTCAGGAATTCTCCTATCTGAATCTTCATATCCCTTCCCATAGAATTCTTCAGGAGACACATCCACAATTTCTGGCAGAGGAATACCATCTTGCCGAAATTCCTGGGAGTAAATATCTCTCATCGTATTAGCTAAATCTCGGATAGAAATTTCATTTTCAGGCGATCCGACATTAAAAATTTCTCTATCACAAACTCCATTGGGATTCATAACAATACGATAAATGGCCTCAATGGCATCGTCGATATAGGTGTAACATCGACGATGATGCCCCCCTCCAACTAATTTCATTTGTGTTCCATTTAAAAGAGCATCCATAAAAAAAGAAAAGACTCGAGGGACACCATCAGTCTCATTTAGAAGGTAGTCAATACGAGGACCTATAAAATTAAAGGGTCGAATGATGGTGTAGTTAAATTCATGTTCTATGCCATAAGCGTGAAGAACCCGCTCAAGCAATTGTTTGGCACAGGCGTAAATCCACCGATGCTTATTGACTGGGCCTAGTATGAAATTCGTCGTATCTTCCCCAAATTTTGCGTAAGAAGGATTGTCAGGATCTAGAATATGACCATTAAGAATACTGGTCGGGGTTTTCCCATAAACCTCACATGTGGAAAATTGAATCAACCGTTTGTTAAATTTTTGGCAAATTTGTGCTATTTTGAGATTTTCGGTAAAATTTAAGCGAAACACTTCGAGAGGTATCTTGACATACAATCCAGGATTGGCATAAGCAATCAAGTCAATGATCAGGTCAGACTCCTGAACTAGTTCCGAAAGCCCCCAGGTTTCCTCCCGTATATCCTGTTTGATCACCGTTAACTGTTTATGTCCAATCCATTCCTTAATCTTGTCATCATAATAGTCAACAGCAACAACATTATGACCTTCAGACAACAGTCGACCCGTCAGATGTGAACCGATAAAACCTGCAGCGCCAAGACATAAGATATTCATAAGATTCGTTCTCCTTAATCTAAAATTGTGAAAAATTTGTGTAAGCTCTCTGAATAAAAGTCACCAGCAACGACGCTAGGGTCTTTAGACAACAGTCGACTCGTCAGATGTGCACCGATAAAACCTGCAGCGCCAAGACATAAGTTATTCATAAGATTCGTCCTCCTTAATCTAAAATTGTGAAAACGTTGCGTAAGCTTTCTGGAAAGATAAAAATTCTGCAAAGAAAACTTTCTGGCAAAACATCCTATCCGGGAGGTTTTCATGTAACCATCGAATTTGACGGAAACACAGATCAGGGTCATCATCAAGGAAGCCTATGCGGTAACGGCAGGCCAAGCAGAGTTTGGTGAAACACGGGATCAACTCGGCCACCTACTACGAACGACTTGTGGATTGGGCTGTCAGAAATGCGACGGCCATGAAGGTTGCCAAAAAATCTTGATCACTAAGGTCATCATTATGAAACAGCATGAAATAAGATCTTCAGGCTCGTTGAATGCAAAAATTTCAATTATGCCTGGTTCCAATATTGGCACGATGCCTAAAACAATTTGATTCGATTGTCTGGGGTTTTTTTAACAATGTGTCCGGTATGGAAGGTAGATCCCTTATCTGAAATGACAATTTCAAGATGAAGATAAGTTTAGCTGCCTACGCTTTAAGGAACTAACGGCAAATACCATCTGCGCGACGATGGGTCAGAATCGCGATGGTCACCAGCGAGTACTTTATGAGTCATGGGATACTCACACGAGCATAGGAAAGGTAATGAAGATTTCCAGCTTCACTGTTATTAGCAGAGAATCATTTTGATGGATGTTCCGGGATATGATTGACGAGTAAAGTGTTTGATGCGTACGCTGCGTAAAGGTCGCCAAGCATGCGTGAGATTTGGCGATGTCCTTGCTTGGCCCAGTGCCAGTCATATTGCTTGTAATCATTCAATTGCAAATAACTCTTCGCTGAAAAAAACGGAATTGTTAACCGGTGACACATCTCGCTAAATTGTTGATCTGGGTAGTGAGGATCGAATCCGTATCCATTTGAGAGTTTTGAGGTGATACTCTTGACCCCACGTTCACTTAATTGCAATTTATTTGGTATGGCCACAATTGCCAACTGAGCTCCAACTTTCCCACACACATCGCGCCCTTCCTTTAATAAATACTCACAGGCAGAATACGTATGTTGCGAAAAAGGACTTGGCGTGCAAAGCTTAGCAAACGTCTCAGCATAGAGAGTCTTCAGAGTCGGATACGGCCACCTTTGATTGCTGACATGGCTCGTGACGATTTCCCAATTCATGTCCCCATTCAGAGATCGGACGAAGGGAGTTCGATAGACATGTTGGGGATGCTGAGAGTTTGGTTTTAAATTGTCATGAAGGTCATTTTCAAGACAAACAAACCACACGACTAATTTATTGGCTAACTCCGGGGAATATTTCTTCATGAGCAACAACTCTTGGACCATGTCATAGCCTGGGGCGCAAATAGCTTTAATCCGCAATTGAGGATTCAGGTTGAAATAGGCCTCTGACACGTCGACTCCATAAGCAAACGCATAGGAATCTCCAAAAACAACCAAATTGCTTTCTGAAAGGCTGGGTGTCCCCACCCACCCCTGAGAATCTGTCATGACATGACAGACATCATCACCGAGAGCTAAGTAATACGTATCTAAATGTGGTTTCATCTTCCACCCGATACTCGAATCAAATTGAATAATGGCATTCCAGGCAGAAGACTTTCGCTGGGCAACACTCGTCATCGCCTGAGTCATGAACGAGACCAACCAAAATGGAAGCGCGACAACGCCAAGAATGACAAGAACCGGCATACACAGAAATGCCAAGAGAACTGCCAAAATATTTCGGACTACCGTGAACATGACTTTTAATAAAGGGTGTAGACACTGCCTGAAACGACAGTCGCTTCCTGGTCCTTTCCGAATATTGAGATGAGAAGGAGAAAGGGTAACAACGCACCCATCCACCAGTTTCCAGATTCTAAAGTCCACCTCAAAAAATTCATTCCCCAAGATTGGTGTGTGGTATTGAGACGCGAGACACCATTACCATTCCCTATAGTCTGATCGCCGAGAGCCACTGATCCCTTAGCTTGCCAAAGAGAATGGGATTCCGGAAGCGATGCCAATCGTAAAGCTGAAGCTTGTCTCCCAACCGCCACTGAAATAATGGCGAAGCACACAGCGACAAGTAAGGTGATAGCTTGTTGGGAAAATACTCTCGATGATTTATTAAACACCCTATAGAGGAAGGACGTCATATCCGGCCAAACCAATCCTGGGAGGAACATAACCATGACGACCCACCCACTCACCAGAAGCCAGTCCAGGGCCATCGCCAGCTGACAGAATATTCCGATGGATAAACCGATCAACAGGCTTACGACGAACCAAAAACATTTTAATCTGACCGTCCCAGGTGGAAAGGGTAACTGAATCATGGTCTCTATCAATCCAAGAAGTTGTCCGTTCTATAGGTTTCAAGATTCGCCAATAAGCCTTGCGGTTGATCTGCTTTCATCAGCAGAAAATTTTCGATGACTAAACAATCCATATCCGTGGCCATGAAACATTGATAGGCATCCTGTGGATTACACACTAGTGGCTCACCCCGTATATTGAAACTTGTATTCACAATCACCGGGCATCCGGTGACATCATAGAACTTTCGGAGCAACCGATAGAAACGACCATGCCGGTCTTCATCGACTGTTTGAACTCTGGCCGAGTAATCCACATGCGTCACTGCCGGAATGCGTGAACGGGGCACGGCCACTCGAACCCGCAAGTCGGGATCTTGCATGTTTCTCACGTCTTCCGGGGTCAGTGCGAGACGTTGAGTTTCGCGAACGGGTGCCACAAACAACATATACGGGCTGTCTTCATTCAGATCCATTTCAAAGAATGTGTGCACGTGCTCTCTCAAGACAGCTGGGGCAAACGGTCGAAAGGATTCACGAAATTTAATTTTGACATTCATCGTTTGTTGAATCTGAGGAGAGCGGGCATCACCAAGAATACTTCGACAACCAAGAGATCTGGGTCCGTATTCCATTTTTCCCTGAAACCAACCAATCACGAGTTCCTGATCAAGCAGACGTGCCACACGATCAAGGAGAAGGGATTCGTCAGGGATGTGTTCATATCGGGCACCAAGCGCATCAAGGCTGAGTCGAATCCGTTCCTCCCCAAAAGCTGGCCCAAGTAATGAGCCTTTTTGTCCATCTGGCATTGAAATATGCCTTGCTTGATCAAGTTCATGATGCCAGCCAAGCAGGGCCGCCCCGAGAGCTCCTCCTGCATCACCAGCAGCCGGTTGAATCCAAATATTCTCAAATGGACCTTCCCGTTTCAGCCTACCGTTGGACACGCAATTAAGCGCCACTCCACCTGCCATGACCAAATTTGGTGATTTAGTCAGAGAATGAGCATGGCAAGCTGCCCTAAGGACGATCTCTTCACAGATCGCCTGAATGGATGCAGCAAGGTCCATGTCTTTTTGAGTGATAGAACTTTCAGATGCTCTCGGTGGCCCTCCAAACAGCTGATGAAACTTTTCCGAGGTCATGGTCATCCCCTGGCAATAATTAAAGTAGGTCATATCCAGCCAGAGTGAACCATCATCACGAAGGCTCACGAGTTTCTGCAAAATCAGGTCGACGTATTTGGGCTCTCCGTAGGGGGCCAATCCCATTAATTTATATTCACCAGTGTTGACCTTAAACCCGGCATAATACGTGAATGCGGAATATAGCATCCCTAGAGAATGGGGAAAGCGCAATTCATGAGTCAATTGAATCTTGTTGCCTTTTCCAACTCCAATCGAACTCGTTGCCCATTCCCCCACGGCGTCGAGGGTCAGAATCGCAGCCTCGTGAAAGGGAGAAGGGAAAAACGCACTGGCGGCATGCGATTCATGGTGCGAAGACAGGCAGCACTGACCTTTAAATTCATTACCTAACATCGAGGTCATCACTTCTGGAATTCGCAACCGTTGTTTTACCCATAAAGGTAGCGCGCGTTTAAATGAGGTAAACCCCTTCGGTGCGAATGCTGTATAGGTCTCCATCAGTCGATCAAATTTCACCATCGGCCTCTCATAAAACACGACGTAGTCAAGCTGAGAAGCGGTTATCTTTCCTTCTTCGAGACAACAGGCTAAAGCATGAGAAGGAAAATTCGGATCACCCTTGCGGCGGGTAAAGCGTTCCTCCTGGGCCGCGGCCACAATTTCTCCATTACGGATCAATGCCGCAGCGGAGTCGTGAAAAAAGGCCGAAATTCCTAATATATTCATTCGATAAATTATATAAGTGGTATCAGTGAGAGGGGAAACCCGAGCTAGGAATTCATAAGAGTCTTCACATGATCACCCAATCGAATAGCAAGAGCGACGATGGTGAGGGTGGGGTTCGCACAACCACTCGTGGGAAAGAGGGAAGGCCCAGAGATGAATAAATTGGAGATCTCGTGGACCTGAGCGTTTTCATTCACGACACCCATTTTGGAATCCACGTGCATCCGAGTCGTTCCCATATGGTGCCACCCACCATGAAGTTCCGGCGGTGGCGCCCCTGTCTGAAGATCGATTTGCAAACGACCGAGTCCAGCATGCCTCAGTTCTTCATCGATGATCTGTTGAGCACGTACAATCGTATGAACATCCGTGGGGCTCAATTGCCAATCCAACTTCACACGCGGTTGACCAAACGCGTCTCTTTCATCACTAAGCGACACTCGACTCTGGCTATTCGGGACTTGTTCACTCATATGATTCAGCCGAAAAACCTGAAATTTTCTCGATCCGAGCAAAGCATGAAAACTTCTCATGAATTTTCTATAGAGACCTATCGACATATCATTGAGAACCGGGAATAACGTACTTAGATGCCTACTGAAATCGGGGATATCACCACGACATACGGATGAGCATACCTGATGCACATGATCAAGGCTTTTTGTGGCATTGGCACGGATGCTCGGTGTAGGGACAAGAGGGCTTGGATGGAGGGCTACACAATAATTCAATAATTTTTCTGATCGTAGTACATCTTCGGAGAGGGCCAAGGCTCCCATCACAGCCGTGTTACGGACGGTATGCAATCGATATAAACCCGTGGTGTGAAACACATGAGGATCAAGAGGGAAATAGTACCCAGACCATAGATGGGGGTGTTCCATAAAAAATCGACCAACCAGATCATTCTGATTACCAAGTCCATCGCGATGGGTCCGATTAGAAAGCAAGAGCAATCGTGGCGTCTCAATCCCTCCAAGTGCCAAAACAAATATTTTGGCAGAAACCCAAAAAGATTTCTTCCCTAATACCCTAACTCGAAGAGAACTGACACGTTGCGTCTCATCATTGGTTTCGATGTTTTCAACAATCGAGTGCAGATACGTGGTGATATTTTCCGAACGCTGTATTTTTTCACGATAATGATTGATAAACACATCACGAGGAACACATTGGAACATGGTGGTTCTGATGCGACTGTTGAGAAAGGGTAGACGAGGAGTGCGCTGGGGATCTTCCCAATCATCGGCCTCATAGGTGTAAGGACCAATCTGACACGTAACTTGGGCACGACTATAATAGGAATCAAGATGAGTCTTGGGGAAAGGCCATCCACTATAGGGAATCCAGTCACGTTTCTCAAAGTCGACTGTATCGAGCGGTCGGAGTCTGGCGCCAATCCGATTTTCACCTAACTCAAGAAGCCAGCGGTGGCTGGAACCTCCAAAACAACGGGCTCGCGTGGTTTCGAGTGGATAATAAGGATGCCCGACACTTTTCCCACAGGCCAACGACTGCGTCTCATAATCCTGTTGAAAACCGCCGCTCTCTAATACGCACACGCGAAAGGGCTCATTTCTGAACTCGTGGGCAAGGGAAATCCCCGCAACTCCGGCTCCGACAATACACACATCAGTCTTAATTGTGATTTTATCCTGTAGCGAAAGGGCATCGATGATCATGAGGCTACCAGAGTCCTACGAGTTGAAGACCATACAGGCTCTGTTCACAATTGACGTAGTCTGCGTTGCTAGAGGTTTTTTCTGCCAAGGAAGTAATGGTTTGGAAGACCTTATGAAAAGAGGGCTCTTTTAGCCTGGAGAAACCGTCCTTTCGTATACTTTTTGTCTAGCTCTCTGACTTTTACTCGCCAAGGGTCCGTCAGTTGAAATTTATGGTATTCAGCCATTTTTTCCTCAATTACACGGACGTAATCATGACAACCTTTTTCCGCTAGAGGGAGCAACAATTCTCCATAAAAGGGAAACGTAGTTTTGTTCATGTTTATTGCAATCCTGAGTAGTTCTGCAGAAACCTCCTGATGGGGGAATGCATGGGTTTGATTGAGACCACCGCATGCCAACAGTGCCAGCATCGTTCTCACACATTTTTCGCACTTTCCACAGTTCAACATTCCTGATTGGTATCGATGATATTGGTTACATACCCTGAGATGCTTCAGGGCGATATCCCAACCAGCAACTAACTTGGTTTTAGCAAATCGTGATAGACTAATACCTTGATGACAAATCCGCATGTCCCTACTGCTATAGTTTGGGTCTAACAAAGGATGCGAACCATGAGGATGAAGGTTGGGGATATCAAAAGTCGAAGCGATGAATACCATAGAAAGTCGGTTTATGAATGCATGCGCAACGGCCGATAAAGCGGCACCTTCAAATTCATCTACCCAGCACTTAAATTTATTTTTTTTATCCTCACACCTATATTCCGTGTACAGATTTGTGTAGACAGGAATCAAGGTTATGTTAGCTTTTTTTGCGGCAGCTGAAAGCGAATTGACAACGTGGGAAAAAGCATCAGAAGTATCGAGTTCAAGTCCATAGACAAGCAAGGCATCCTTAATGGATCCGGGATGCTCCAATGGGTAGCCCAGAAGATTAGAACGCAGTGTAGCAAATGAGTCTATCCCCCCAGTAAAAAATAAACCCGCTCTTTTGGGAGTACATGGGGCAGGCCACGTAGATGCCGCTTTTGCATCAATACTGACAAGTTTGTAGTCTGGTGAGTAATACCAGTGACGAAGACAACTCATGGCAACTGTCAGACCATCTCGTAATTCCGGACAGATCTTGCCTTCTATTGCAACTCGTTTTTCTCCATAATGCATAGCGGGAATCAGACATGCGATGAGAAAGGCGTGAGGGTTGCAAGATAGGTCTGAAGCAAATTCAGCAGGAGTTTCAAAATACAATTCATATGATGATCGGCCGCAGTCCTCCCAAATCACCTGGGCAGCTATTCGTGCTCTTCTGTCAATGGTTTCTGACCGTAAATTTTCAATTCTCATTTATGCGTTATCCTTGTTGACAAAAGGGGGCATAAGATACTTGGGAATTCCCTTTCATTCTCCTCCGTTCCGGCTGTACCTTGTACTCCATTCAAGGAAAGGCCTGACGACTCCTGACATCCGTCCCGTATAGTCGCCGCGCGCCGAATCACCCTCAAAACTGTCCATGACTTGAAAGGTAACTGCGCTTTCTTCATGAAACTGAAGCAGGAAAGGATTAAGGGTGTTCAGATTGACGTTGACAAACATGATGCCATCCGCCAGGAAATTTCCAGGAATCCTCACGGTGCTGATGTATTTTCCAATCGGACGACCACGACCCCTCCAGGTTGGGTCGAGATCCTGAGATCCAAAGGCACATATTCCCTCTTCATTCCATAAGTAAACATTGGGTAAAAGCTCGAATCCGGACTGAAGAACTTCATACTCCACCTTAATCTTGACCGGCCTTCTGATATCTACACTATCAGCAATTTGATCGTCCTCAGTGAGGACTCGCACGGCACGTAAACGCGCGATTCGTCCTCCTGGTGCATCTGTTGGATCTTTCCACTCACGTGTGGCTTTTGTCCCAACATCCGAGCTGAGGTACGCACTCACGACTTCCCGAGGGTCTCCATCCTTTGTGAGTTGACCTTTCTCCAAGAGAATCGCTCGGCTACACAAGCTCGTAATCGCTGCCATATTGTGAGAAACAAAAAAAATAGTCCGACCATGCTTGCCAACGTCTTGCATTTTACTGACACACTTCTTTTGAAAACGCCTGTCACCAACGGCCAATACTTCGTCTACCAGTAAAATCTCCGGCTCAAGATGGGCAGCTACCGCAAAGGCAAGACGGACATTCATCCCACTTGAGTAATGCTTTACCGGTGTATCGATAAATGCCTCAACCTCAGCAAAATCGACAATCTCGTCAAACTTACGGTCAATCTCTCTCTTCCTCATCCCTAAGATTCCACCATTTAAATAGATATTCTCACGACCGGTGAGTTCAGGATGAAAGCCTGTTCCAACCTCTAAGAGTGACCCCACTCTGCCATAAATCTCGGCATAACCCCGTGTCGGGTCGGTAATACGAGTAAGGATTTTGAGTAAGGTGCTTTTGCCGGCCCCATTCGGGCCAATCAAACCTACCACTTCCCCCGGCTCCACCTGAAAAGAAACGTCCCTCAATGCCCAAAATTCTTTGTAGAGATCAGCCGCTCCTGTGGCTTGCCCACGTACCAGGTTTCTTACTCTCCGAAATGGTGAAACGATTGCTTCAGTCACAACATCACGCAGGGCTCTATACCGCTCCTGCTTTCCGCTGATACAGAACTGTTTACTGAGATACGCAACTTTAATGGCAAGAACACTCATGAGGTTGAGCGATACAACATCGACAAATATGGTTCTCGAAACATGAAATAGACTGGAAAACCGTAGGTCAGACAGGTGGGGTCCAATACTTGAGAGTGCCTCGTAATCGGCCTATTTGCCGACCATAGAATTGCATCCACTGAAATCGGGTAATGTTTTCACGAATCCCTGGGACGGCACACAATAGCCCTTTCCATCCTCTCAAGTAATCTCGCCACCTCTGGAGCGTTGAGAGATCGCCCTTCGTCTCACGATATCGTTTGGAAAGGAGCACATTGTATTCCGCATAATCGCGCGACTGGCGATAGGAGCCTAGCAATGAGTCCCGAAACCGGACGTGAATCACCGCATCTGGAACAAAGTGAAGTTTGACGCCAGCCATTTGGAGTTTGAAACAGAAATCCGTATCGTGCAGGATCGGTAACGATTCATCAAACGTCCCAACTGATTCATACAGCTTTCTTTTGACCCCGATTGACCCACCTCCTGCATGAGAGAGGTATGGGGGATACCATACTCGTTGGAGTTTTTCGGCTTGAGGATTGCGCCGCCAATGTTGTGCCCAGGCAGAGTTGAGTCGTTGAGTCTCCCAGCGACATGCGACAAAATCATACTGGCTCAACGCCTCGCCGATCGCCCTGACCCAACCAGAGCCAGTTTCATCATCGGCATCGCAAAACGCCAAGGATTCACCTTTGGCTGCTCGGGCACCTTCATTCAATGCATAAGGCTGACCTCTCTTGGCAGATGCGTCAATCATAGACAAATTCGACATGCAATTTTGAAATTGTTGAATAATCTTCTGAGATTCATCCGTGGACCCGTTCTCAGCCACGATGATTTCCCAGGGCTCAGACCATTCTTGATTAGCGAGAGACGTCAGCTGTATCGCAATGGTCTGATCCGCGTTGTAGCAGGGAATAATCACACTCAATTTCATGCCGATTGCTCCAGTTCCTCGAGCCTCCGTTGAGAGTCACTCATCATTGGGTAAAGATTTTCGACAACCGCTTGGCAAACTCTTCTCCGTTCCAGTTACCAACAAAAGTCCGTGGGAGCAGACAAGGGTTTACGCCTGAGGTCACCGTGCGACCCCCTGTCGTACACGCAGCGTCAAAACCAACTTCGTTGGGTAGCTCAACAGCTGTTTTATTTACATCTCCATAGGGATAACAAAAAGTTGTCACCGGTCGGCCAAGGACTTTTTCCAAACTCCGTTTACTCTCTACCATTTCCTGCCGTTGTATTGTCATCGATTGAGCCGACAGAACCGGATGAGTCACGGTATGCGACCCAATTTCGACAAGACTCCCATTAGCTAACTTAGGAATTTCTTCAAGGGTCAGGGGTCGGTAGGTGGAACGTCCATTTCCAGAGACCCCCATATCTGAGCGGAGCCGTGCAAGCGCAGTTCGTCGCTCCTCATGGGCTAATGGGCGCAGAAGGCAATGAAGATCGGTATACGCTTTGTGGCGGGACGTCAATTTTCCATTTGAAAGAGTCCCCCACTCGCTCACGCCCATATTTCCTGTGATTACTGGACGATCTGCCCACTCAGCCAATTCCCAGGTATATCTCGAGCCTTGCAGTGTCAGCTCTAGAGACTTGGGGAGTTGCGGTGTCAGCAATACGATTCGTTCCAGTTCATCCCACCAAAACTCACGGTTCAACCCGACATACCCTGTCGTGACAAAGACAGTAGCCGGAATGTCAAAATGCTCCAACAGGGGTTTAGCATTCCATAGGTTATCTGCATATCCATCATCAAAAGTGAGAACGACCGCACGTTTTGGTAACTCACTCGTCTTCAATAATCTCACAAGATGCGGTAAGGTCAACACTCGATAATGCCTCCTGAGATGTTCTAAATGTTCAGAGAAATTTTGAGGACTCACACAGAGTTCCCATGGATCGAGTGAAGCTTCAAATATTCGATGGTACATGAGAATGACGGCCTGCGATCGAAACGGCGCCGTCATTCGCCGTACGTACCGCTTCACACGACCTAACCCGCGCACTCTCATGCCGGTGACTCCTGAGGTTTTCGAGCTCGTACCGTAACGGTCATCTCATAGTCCTTATCTCGGTAATCCAACTGCTCCTGACTTAATTCCTCCCGCACAAGTCCGTGCAGAAAGGCTGTCGTGGCCAACACATTTCCGTAAGCCTGGACCGTAATACCATGCTCGGGAAAGACCTCATTGAACAGCTGCTGGGCTGCCCGAGTCGTAAAGCGCCAGAATTCGTCGTAGGAATTTTGGCCGGAGTGATCAATTTGTTGAATGCCTGGTAGGGTGGCCAACAACACTCCTCCCGGCTTCAAAACGCGATAACACGTCCGAATTGCTGCCACAATGTCATAGATAAACTGAAGAGTCTGGGTCAGAATGACACAATCGAAGGTTTCGGAAGGGATATGGTCAGCTCGGGCCAAGTCACTGATAATCGTTGCCTGAGGATTATCTTTTGTTACATGGAGCACATCGGATTGCGTGACTCGATCACCACCAAACTGATGCGTATAGGTATTCTCCTGAATTTCAAGAACATGCCCATGGATGTCCATCGCATGACGCGTTAAAAAGAGTTCAATGTAGTAGCGATCGATACACTGGCCTTGCCCTAATCCAAAGTTTCGTCTGATGGGCACGAGGCCTCCTAACCGTCCCTTCCCCACCAATTGCCAACACTTATAACGATTCAACTGAGTTCGAAACCAGCGACGCGCCTCTACCGATAAGACAGCTTGAACACTTCGCTTTATAAGCCTCTGCACCTCTTTTGTTGGCTGTCTGGTGAATCGGAGTCCAAAGTTGAGAATCGGATGAGCGTGAGGCCATAACACTTGCTGAAGAATCTTGCCAACTTCTTTTTCTTTCTCATTATCCTTTTGTCTCCTTGTCACATAGGCCGCCAACCATTTCAGGAAGATGAGACGCGCTTCTCCCATTTGCCCTAATCTGAGTACTTTTTCACAACTCCGTTCGGAATGTTGACGATATCGACTTCGCCATTCGGTCTCGACAAACACGGGAGTTTCAAGACAGACCTTTGAGAGCCATACGGCATCCTCGTACATGTCTCGGAAATCCTCCTCAAAATTACCCACTTTTTGGAATACACTGTGCCGCAACAAAGTCGCACAATGGCCAGGTATGGCTTCTTCGTTCTTTATCCAGATAGGTATGAGTCCTGGAGGGTGAACAAGCCTATTTGATGCCACATGCAGGTTTTGTATCCAATCAGTGTGCTCACCATCATCTCTCCAGCTATACCAAGACTGCCAGGGACCAAAAACCAAAGCAGCCTCTGGATATTTCTCTAATATTTTGACCTGGCTCTCAAGCTTATGCGGCAACCACACATCATCCGCATCCAGAAACGCTATATATTCCCCTTTTGCATGACAGACGCCGAGATTGCGGGACGCACTCATACCGCGATTTTCATGGCCAGGATGTTCGAAATACCGAATTTTTTCAGGAAATCGTTCAACATAGTGCTCAGCAATTTCAGTACTGGCATCAGTCGAACCATCATCCACCAATACAATTTCCCAGTGGCTGTATGTCTGATCGATCACACTCTCAATGGCTTCCTGAATGAACTTTTCCTCATTCAGAAAGATAATGATACTGGAAACGAGAGCCCGCACCACAATGCATTCTTGCTCAGTCCCATTCAATTCATTCGAGCTGACTTCCTGGGTTAACGGTGGCGTCGTGTTATTCACTATCTCACGCGTATCGTCTCGACCTAAATTAACTGACGTCCGCTCGACATAGTCTGTCGTAAGAGGAGTTCGCCTATCCATAACACGTTCAAAAGACTCGCTACAGGTGGTTGTGTCTCATGCATTTCCCTGATTCCACAATTGAAACCCACATAATCGCGTGACTTTTTTTGCTCGAAAACTATCAATTGCGTGTTGATAGACCGCTTCACGTTGTTCTAGTATTTTTTGCGGAGAGAGAAAATTTCGAACGGCTCGCTGAGCATTCGCTCCGATTTCTGCGGCATATTCGGCATCCCGAAGATAAGGCAATAGCGCTTCGGCTAAGGCATCAGCATCACCAGGAGGAACGATACTTCCCGCCTTTTCGGTTTTTATGAAGTCCGCGATCCCTGTTGTCGCAGTCACGACGACTGGCCGCCCTCCTGCCATGGCCTCTAAGGCTGCGATGGGGAAATTTTCAAACCAAGAAGGCATCGCCAACACTCGACATGAAGAAATTAGGTGGATCACTTCCTGATGGGGAACATATCCAACAAATTGACAGCCATTGAGATCGGAGGCCGTTTTTTTTATCCAGTCTACATACGGAAGACCTTCTCGAGTACCAAGGCTGACTCCCGCAAAGACGACATGAGCCTCAGGATGTTTTTTCCGAACGATGCCGATGGCTTCGACTAATACTTCTGGAGCCTTATTCTTTCCCAACCATGAGAGGAACAGCACCGTCGGTGGTGAATCACGAATCGAACGTGTAGGACTCCAGTCCGGCCAATGAAGAAACTGAGAAATAATTTGAGGATTCTTCCCTTGAAACCAATTCAGCTCTGTCATCCGTTTCACGAGAAGTCTTGAAGGAGAAGTCACAACCTCAGCCCGCCGTATTGCGATCCGTTCAAAGAAGGATGTCCAACGGAAGTCACGGGGATTTTCTTCGATTTCTTCTGTGGACAACCAAATGGGAATGGGTAGGTGGAGATGGGCGACGAGTGGCGAATGATGTCTCAAGGCAAACATCCACCCTTCGGCTCCAAGGTCTGGATATTCAATCACATCGAATTCAATTCCCAACCGCCGACACTCAATAAAGTTAGAGATTCCCGCACGAACCGCTTCACATGTCATAGGCATTTTTAATATTTTTTTCAGTTGTCGCAAGCCTGGAATGCTCACGACGCCCCGTCGATGAACTGCCACACCACGCTCAAAGTAATCTCGGTGAGATTGCTTCCCCATACACGATAATACATGGACTTCATGCCCACGAGATGCCAGCATGGGAGCTATCGAGGCCACGTAGGAGGCAACCCCCCCACATCCTTCTTCTAATGGGGGATATTCCTCTGTAATAAAAAGCATTCTCAATGTTTCAAAGAACCTGTAGAGACGTCAACAGGTTGGGGAAGAAGCCCGTATATGAAGGGCGATCAATGCCGGAGTGAAGGAGGAATTCGAAGTAAACGTGTTCCTTTTAAACGGGAATAGGTGAAGACCTTGTACGGTCACCAACTAAAAATTACTCTGACTTCAAAGCTTCTGAGGTTTTCCTATAATGCCATTGTGTTTTTAACCAATGGTAAGCCCAAACGGGTAAGAATTTTCGAGCGAGCCCGGCCAACAATGTGTTCCATTGCCTTTTGGCATGTAGAATGAATTGAACAAAACGGTGAAGGGTTGGCCGACGATAAGGAAAGAGTTGCATTTGAAGACTTTCCCAAATCGTTTTTTCGTGGATATTCTTCTTTCTGAGATAGTCCTCTAGCCACTGGTAAAATTTCAGTTTAGCCTCACGATCTTTTCCAGACTTTTCCATGAGGGCACAGCTAGACCCTTCATGTTGTCGATACTTACTTAAGCATTCTCCCCCTACGTAGACGGGGGCTTCCAAATGGACTTTGATCAGAAGAACCAGATCTTCGTAATAGTCCCGGAACGAATCATCAAATCCACCAGCATGAAGAATAACCCTTCGACGCCACAAGGAACCACAATGCCCTGGTATAGCAGAATCCCCTTTCAACCAAAGGGGCACCAATTGGGCCGGCTGAATGACGCTATTGGGTTCGACGCCAAGATTCTGGACAAGATCTGGAGCATGATCATTCTCGACACAACTCAGCCACTCCTGCCACGGGCTAAACGCCGCTGCGACTTCCTGATGAGTTTCTAATATTTCTAGTTGCCGCTCCAGTTTATGCGAGAGCCAAATATCATCCGCATCCAGAAAAGCGATATAATCGCCTATGGAATGATGAACGCCGAGATTTCGTGATGCACTCATGCCTCGATTTTGGTGGTCCTGGTGCTCTACATAGCGCACTTTATTGGGATAATGTGCAACATACCTCTGAGCAATATCTGTGCTGTAGTCGGTTGAGCCGTCGTCCACTAAAATAAGTTCCCAGTTCTTATAGGTCTGACAGAACACGCTCTCAACCGCCTCCTCAATAAATTTCTCTGCATTCAGAAAAATAATGACGCTCGAGACCAGAAGCCTATTGGACTCCCTCGCTTCTTGAACCGAGGCTTTTCGATTTTGGCGAATATCCCTGACGCTCGTATGCATAGCGATTCTCACCGTTTCACACTTTTAGTTGTCCTGACTTCAATTAGACACACCTTCCAATCAGCTCCAGGCATTACAGGAAATACTATCTTGATACATTCCCCACCACATTCATCCGTTGATGACTTTGTCTAAAAATCATCTGAATAAATCATGCGCAGATCCCAATTATCCAGGTCTAATAGACGACGTTCGCCAAGACGCCACTCACCGTTCAATATATCTTGACGGATAGGTTTCGCCAAAATAGAGGGGAGACGAACATCACGGGTTACACTTCCTACGCTATCCAAAAAGTAGAACCCCATACTTTGTAAAAGATCATGAGTTTCATCCGCTAACGTTGCAGACCAAATCGTCAAATGATCAAAATTTCCAAAATGAATAGCTGCTTGCAGCAAGTCTTTGAGGACTTCAGATTGCTTCGCTTCCCAATCCACGATATTCGCCCACCCTCTGCCATTGGTTGGATAAACTTGAGCTTGCAAGGCCAAATACCCTTCCAAACCACCATCATCCCAAAATAAGAACCGGTACTGTGATAGTGGATTCTTAAAGCGCCAGGTGAAGTATTCTTTATCTCTTACGTGCTGCAATCGTTCCTTAGCGTCGATGGCTTGAACTAACTCTGCCATCTCAGCAGAGCGCGGTGATTTTCCGATTGACACATGGGAGTCTATTTTTCGAGCCTGGAGAGTTCCCTTCGCATCGAGGGTATCAAACGAATGACGTGCTTTAGACGAACGGGCAAAGGATAGTATCTCGGTATATCTCTTCAACCGGCGGAATGTTGAATTGATCAAAGATAATTTTTTGGTCACTCCCCCAATCCGTTTGAGTCCGGCTTCAGGAGTTACCTGCCAATGCGCCGTTTGAATATAGCCGATCCGACGCCAACCACTTAACAACATACCAAGACCGAAATCCTCTTCGCCCGCGCCAAAGTCAAAGACGTAGGAATATTCAGTATTCGACAGATCATTCAGAGCAAAGGACATTAATTTTCCAGCAAGGCCCTTTTGACGATGGTCCGGGTGGATCACAAAATCAGCGAAATATAAAGCAGACCACAATCCGCACGACTTACCAATCTTCCATTTTGAACCGCACGCCCCCAACATACCCACCATTTGATCACCGCTGAAGGCAGAATAGATGAACGTAGCGTCTAGGTAAGGATTGTTGTCGTATTTCCATTCTAAACAGGCTGCATTCAAATCTTGGTCGTTACTCCACAAGTGTTTTTGCAGTTCTATAATCTGCCTTCTGAATTCAGGCCGATATGTGGACAGCTCATATTGATAGAATTCCATCTCGACTTATTCTAATTTATAAAGAACACGGTTTTAACCTTTGTCTCCGAACGAACATCTAAACCGAGACATCTCTGAACAAACCAAATCACATTACATTAAGAGAAATCAGAAAGTTCACAAAACCCAAACATCACTGATGACCGCCCCCAACGCACCAACTCCGGCCTTTCCATGGGTATCCAAGTCGGAATAGAAAACGTAAACGGTACCTGAAACACGACGAGTAAATTTCGTATCTCGCCTCATGTTTAAGAGATATAGAGACCTTGTCGTGCTTTAGGAAATACGAAATGCGCTTCATTTGAGATCTGGCTGACGAGCGACGCTTCCAGAAAGTCGATCCAGAAAAGCTACAATACCGACATCTTTCAACTGCCTCTTAGAGTGAAAATGACACCCACAATATTCAACGCTTACGTTTGGACATGGCACCTAGGCTCAGATTTTCATTCAAATCGAGACGAACAAACTCTGGATGAATCCGTGACCGTAGCTCTGTCCACCCTATTAACGTACATCTTTGTGAAACCACTTCGCTCTCAACAATCTTTTCATTCAAGAAAACCGTACCCGTCCATGGGTACTTCGCTGGCTCAATCGTATTATAATTTGAATCGTTCCCTGCTGGGGCTTCATTGATTACTCGAATCACCATACTTGGGCCACGCTAGAATTCCTTCTGTAAGTACTCAGCTGTGCTTTTCGGCCGCTTACATGCAAAAATTTCGTATCGGCTCAATGTCGACACACAATCTTCCAATCGCAAAAAACTCTGGATGAACTTCCACGATTAACCGAAAGGTGAGGTTTGCTTGAAGCGTTCTTCGCAGTCAACACGTCCCATCTTCTTTTTCCATACAATCCCAAACTTTTTCTTACCAAACCAGATAAAAAGAAACCCCGAAATCCCAACCATCAATTCAATGACTTCGTCAAGAAAATTCACGAGATAATCTAGCTGCTTCTGAAGAATATAGAAATCTTGAATGAGATCGATGGATGAAACAATAGTTATGAGGAGAAACCATGGTAAAAGAATCAATGGAGGTGTGATGTGTGGAACCCATGGTCTAGAAGACAGCCACGCTCCTACAAGCCCCCCAAGACCAAATATTAAGGGGAATATTTCAAGATGATGATTAAAAATTTCGAGATTATGGAGCGTCAATTCTTCCTGATTATTGATCTCGTTCCAATATGTAGGCGTCTCAAAACCAAAGAACCACTGTCCCCATGCCACTTCTTCCATTCCCAGAAAAATAAGCCCTGCCGAAAATGCTAAATAGAATCCCGAAACTAATATTGGCTCTCGATGCTCTCTGACTTGCTGAACCAGCACCAACCCTTGAATCCCCCCGACCATTGCGAATAGAAATGTGAGCAGTTCAACCGGTCCATTTTCTTCTAAGGTCCACAAAGCCGCCTGACGAGTTACAGGAAACGCTAGAAAGACACTGTAGAAGAGTAACAGGGCAAAGGGGAAGAGAATGATCACTTTTAATCTGGAGAGAGATATTTGATGGTTCCCCATGTCCGCAACAAGACAAGACTCAACAAAAGAAATCGTTTTACTTACACCGCTTGTCATAACCAAGCTCCTATGGTGGGACAAATAATGACCGAAATTCCCAACACTTCGCCCAATTTGATTCAGACCAAAAACTCAAACGGTATTAGGAGCAGCAACGAATGCAAGGGTAGGTCAGAATTCACAGATCCTGAAGATTGGAGGTCCAGATTCCCGGCGATCGCACACACGCAAACAGCGTCCGTCCAAAATTCTGGCTAAAACCTCCTACATTATCTGAATCAGTCCCGAGTGGTATCACATGAGTAAATGATGTATGTCGCTTAATAAAGCTGACAATAAAATCGTTGTTCCACTCACGAAGTGAGTCTCGAAACCATCTCTCATGCGCTTGGCCCGTCTCAAAAAAGAGGACCTGTTCAGTGATCCTGTCAACCTTTTTTAATATGTCGATAGCACTTCCGAAGTCAGACTTAGGGAGAAAGTCTTGCAAGATGCTTAGCAGCAAGACGACATCGTAGGTTCGTTCACACGAATTCAAGAATGTTTGTACGTCTCCCTTTACAAGTTGTTCAGACTGCAAGCCATAGGCAAGTTGTCCAATTTTTAGGGCTGCTGGATTCGGATCTACTCCAAACGCCTGGCATCCGATTTTTGCAAATTGATCGACAAACCACCCATACGAACAAAGCAAATCAAGAACAGACCATTCATGACTGGCTTGCTGATAAGTCTCGAGGAACGTCAACATCATCGAAAGTCGGTCATAGCATTGACGTACGATTGGCCAAGAATCATCAAATTCCACTCCTCCTATTGGCTGGTGAAGTTCAAAGAGTTCCCGTTCTCCCCAACTTCGTGAGACTTTTCCGACAAGAGATTGTACTGCAGTAGGCATGGGTGGGCAGAGAACAATTGCTTTCGCAGTTTTCTGAGTCAACACCCATTTCACCGCAAGCCTATGTAAACCATCGTCAATCTGAACGGTATTGGTCGTCCAAGTTTTTCGAACGGCCGGTAAAGATCCACGTTCTGAATGCCCTTCTTCCGAAGGGTATTTGACCTCTAACAAATCCCCTTTCTTTATCCGTTCATAAAGTGTGACGAACGATTTAGCTTGGGCAAGGAGACCATCGATGGTTTTCTGACTAAAATAGCTTCCAACAATTCGAACACAGTCCTCTGCATTCTTAAAATATGTGGTCTGAACGAAATGCTTCTGTAGGAACAGGAACTGGCCCATTTCACGATATTGCTCTAAAAAATTCACATGGGGGGAATCTGCCAAAAGCATTGATGCTCTTCGGATATTCCCGGTCAGGTCCGCCCACGTTTCAGCATCGAATCCTGCTTCTCCTGGCACTAAGGCTCTGGACAGGTCAACCTCTTCAGCACGAAGCGTGTTGCGAAGCCTTGAACCTTGCTTTTTCCATTCTTGATAGACGCGCTGTAATTTCTTCTGTGCAAACCCATTGCCAGGCAGCACTTCAACGTCTCGGCTCAGCTTGAAATCTCTAGACATCATTCTGTCTTATTCCCATGCATAATCGACTAAGACGCCCGGTTGCCCAATGGATGGCAGATACCCCGTTCCGTAGTAGTCACTCATCTCCACATCAAACGCACCGGCGTCTTTGATCCAATCAAGGACTGTGGCATTTTTCTCAGCATTTAAGTCATACGCGTACCGCCCGGCCTTTAACGGTAATCGGGAAAGATAGCAATCCGTGAAACCTTCACCTGGATGCACGTTTAATTTCATCCCGACGGCTCGACTGTTGCAGCCAAACAAGTGAGTGCCCGTGGAAGTAAACAGGGTAAAACTGATATTGATATCTTCGATAACCTGAGAAGATTGAGAGCAATAGCCAATTCGGATGATGACAGGCTGACCAGAACTCAAGACGGTCCAGGGAATCTTCGTCTCAGGATTGAGAAACTGAACACACGTAAATCGAAAGGGATCTCCACCAATCCGGTCTTCTCGCAAATCGAGTGACTGTGCACGCAGTTGCTCCATTGATCCGAGATATTTGGTCACCACTTGAGCTGTTGTTCCCGAAAAAGACACCATACCATTTTCAATAAACATGGCTCGGTCACACATCGCCTGAATGGACAACATATTATGACTCACGAGTAATACAGTTCGGCCTTCTTTCGCTACATTCCCCATCTTCCCAAGACACTTTCTTTGGAACGCCGCATCGCCCACTGCCAACACCTCATCAACAATCAAGATGTCAGGTTCAAGGTGAGCGGCGACGGCAAACGCTAACCGCACATGCATTCCACTCGAATAATGCTTTACGGGTGTATCGATAAATTTTTCAATCTCAGAAAACGCAACGATCTCGTCAAATTTTCGATCTATTTCTATTTTCTTCATTCCAAGAATCGCACCATTGAGATAGACATTTTCCCGACCGGTTAACTCTTGATGAAACCCTGACCCCACTTCTAAGAGAGCACCAACTCGACCATGAATTTCCACTGAACCATCGGTTGGTTCGGTGATTCGGGAAAGAATTTTCAGAAGTGTACTTTTGCCAGCTCCGTTGCTACCGATAAGTCCAACCACCTCACCATGTGCCACATCGAATGAGATGTGCTTTAACGCCCATATTTTCTCGTCAAGTTCAGCAGCACCCGTCGACTGTCCCTGCAAAATTTTTCGTGCTCGCCGAAATGGTGAGGTCAAGGTATCACAAAGAATGTCCCGCAAGGTTTTATACTGCTCTTTTTTTTTGCCGATGCGATATTGCTTGCTAAGTCCGTCAACCTTGATGGCGATGCTACTCATTCCACACTCACAGACGAAGAATGATAGGCGGAGTATTTTCAAATTAGCGAGATGTAATTATCGCCCGATCAAAGAGGATTACAACGCTATTGGCTCTTCGTGGACGACTTCGGAGCAGACGACCTCAGTGAGGTCATGAGGAGTTCCTATATCCACATAGGTACTATCTGGGAAATATACACTCTCCACTGGGCCCCCTCGTCAATAGCTATTTGAGTGACGTCTCCGATAAACAACTCTTGTCGCGCAGACCATGGTACTGAAGGGAGATTCTCATGTATAAATTTGCTGAAGCTCAGGGGTCCAGACTGCAATGATCCACGTGCGTCGGAGATCGGTCAGGGTTGGTTTAAGTTCTATTTTTCTCACTCTGCTATTTTTCTCACATTCCACCTATCACAGCACAGACACTGTATGTAATTTTTTAGAGTTCTGGAATTCGATTGTTGGTTTTCGATTATGAAGCAATTCTGAAAAATAAAAGATCCCCGCCGCAAGCAACGGGGTATTCAGAGGAAGAGCTATTCTCTTTGAGACACCACGGTTTCTCAAGCTCTTCCCTTTGTTTGGTACCCCGTAGCAAGCAACGGGGAATAGCTAGATTTACAGCAACACGTCAAGGTCCTATGCCCCTACATGGATAGGCTGCCGCCCATTCGGTACATCACCGATTCTCGACTCCTCACTTCGACTCCTGATACTTTCCTCACGCTACTACACCTTAAAAAGTGAGTTGCAGCATACTGCTTCAATAGCCTCTCAGCAATACGTCGTCTGTCGTATTCTTGTGGCAGCATGTTCATTTCTTTATTGCGTTTTCCTAAAATTCATCGATCTTTTCCGTCTCCATAGAAATTTCTCATATCCTGTACAGTGAGCCGTACCATGGATGATGAATACTGGCCACCCATGTTGTCGGAAAAGTCAAATACACTCAGTTTTGCCCAGGAAGCATAGGCATTGGCGCTCATTCATTGGACAGAAATTTGCGGATGCTAAGTGAAATCTTCTTCCGTTTATTATCTTTTAACGAAAGGGGCAGAAGATGACTAAGCGAACACGACGGAATCACTTGCCAGTGTTCAAGGCAAATTGTCATTGGCAACCATCAGAAGGAATATACGCTCGCCGAGTTGGCCGAGCAGTTTGACGTGCATCCCAAGTACGTCTCGAATACCCTGGGAGCGAAGCCTGCGTGGAGGAAAGAAAAGGGCGGTGGGTCGACAATATGTACGTCGAACGGCTGTGGCGGAGCATGCAGTACGAGAATGTGTGTTGACGAGCCTATGAAACGCCTGCAATTCTACGAGATGGACTGACTCACTACTTCCAGTTCTATAATACGGATCGCCACCACCAAGGATTGAACCACCGGACACCTGATGCGGTCTATTTTGGTGAATCCCGAAGTCGAGAATGCCGCGCACGGAAGGGCCGAAATTCCATTTAGCGCCCTGTGCAAAAAATTGGAAACCACTTCGCTCTTCAATGCAGTAGGGAAAACGTTAGGATGGAACGAATTGAAGGAGAGCCAGAAATCGCATTTCAGACGTGTTTAACAGGCCGATACGTGACGCCGTTCAATGATCACACGAGCATGATACGATACCGCCTGTAATAAAAGTGCGACCCTCTGCGTTCCAGAGAGTTGTTGCTCAAAAACCGCTTCTAACCCGCAAAAAGGACCTTCTGTAATCTGCAACTTTTGACCAGATTTAAAAGAAGCCTTGGGCTCAACATTCACCCATGAATCATGAATCCTCGTCTTGATCGAGTTGATGATCTCTTCATCAACCCTAGCAGGAACTCCGCCAAACGTGATAACTCTTGCAACACCCAAAGCAAAGTTCACGGTTCGGAATTGACTTCCCCTATCAAACAGTGCAAAAAGGTACCCTGGGAAAAGGGTTTCGATCACGACCTGCTTTTTCCAACGAACGATTTTTGATTGTTTGATGCGAGGACAAAACGATTCCACGCCAAGTCGCTGCACGTTCAAAGCAGCCACATGTTCTTGACGAGGTTTACTTTGGACGAGGTACCACTCCATTTTTTCTCCCCCTCCTTGAACTGTTCACGAAGTCAGACTATTCGGCATCTCTCTCATTTCACGAACTGCTTTGAGTGCTCAATATATCGCCTACCGAAGCATAGAGAGAAAATGGTCGTCACACGACATCCGCAAACGTCCGTTCCATCCGCCTGAAATAGAATGCACCACAAACCAAGATCGTGACGGCTGCGCACGATGAAACAAGAATCATTGGGCCAGGAGCTGTTTCCGTGCCCAGCAGAGCCCAACGGAACCCTTCAACCACACCAACCATGGGATTCAGTCCGTAGAGGATTCTCCATGACTCAGAAAGTAAACTGCTTGGGTAGGCAATCGGTGTAGCAAATAACCAGAACTGGGTGAAAAACGGAATGGTATACCGTACATCTCGGAATTGGACATTCATAGCTGAGAACCACAGCCCTACGCCTAACGCAGTCACAAATGCTAATAACAAAAGAAATGGAAGCCATAAGACATTGACCGTTGGAACAATACCGTAAAACAGCATCATTCCCAACAGCACGACGAAGGCCAAGACAAAATCAACGACCCCCGAGAGCACGCTGGATAGAGGGATCACTAAGCGAGGAAAATAGACTTTTTTGAGTAAATTAGCACTGTTGACAAGGCTATTGGACGATTGCGTCAGTCCATTGGAAAAAAAAGTCCATGGGACGAGTGCCGCAAAGGCAAATATGGGGTAAGGGATACCATCAGACGGTATCTGTGCGAGACGGCCAAAAAATATACTAAATATGACCATCGTAAAGAATGGTTGAATGATCGCCCATGCTGCGCCCAAAACCGTTTGCTTGTAACGAACTTTTATGTCTCGCCAGGTCAGGAAATATAATAACTCTCGATATTCCCACAACTCATGCAGGCGGAGTGAGACCCAGCCCAAAGAAGGTTCAATGCGCAACACTCGGACTGACATCGCATCTTCTGACAGATCAACCATGTTGTTTGGTTCACACACCATTTTCACGCTTTGCTTTTTAATCGACATCGGAACTGGACAATTGGATAACCGAGGTGATGAGTATGAATCAATACGTTGTATAGCGTAGAAAATAAATTTTCTATTGCTTTTCTCCTCAATCACTGTCAATATTTCGCTCCCCTTAAACGTATCCTACCTCTGCCTAAATAGGAGCCACCTTGTGGATAGACTGAAGAATGGTCCTATCTTTTTGGTCTCAGAGGCACCTTCTCACCAAGTCCGAATACTACAATCTTGTTTGAACTCTCAAGGCCATGAGGTCCGTGAATTACTCAGCATTCCGGATACCCCTTACCCTATCAACCAAGAGTTCAATACCCTCATCATCATCGTTGACACTTCACAACACTGTGACCCTCGGGGAATAAAAAAAGCCGAACAAATCCGTCAGCGTTACCCACATGTTCCAATTATTTTGATCACTTCACACAGCTCAGAACAGTTGGCCATTGCTGCCCTCAAAACAGGGATCAACGATTACTTTAAAAACCCGTTTTCACTTGAAGAACTTAGTGCGAGTATCAAGCAGTTGCTTTCCCAGCAAAATAGATATGAGTCTTCAATCAAAAATCCTGCAAGAGGGTCTGATCCCGCTGACGACTTGGCGATGATTGGTCGTAGCAAATCCATGCAAAGGATAAAAGCCTCCCTTCGCCAAATCACCCAATCTGACAGTACAGTTCTTATCACGGGAGAGACGGGAACAGGAAAAGATTTACTGGCAAATTTGATTCACAGAAATAGCAGGAGACACGGTCACCCTTTTGTATCTGTAAACTGCGCTGCAATTCCTGAAACTTTATTTGAGAGTGAACTGTTTGGGTATGAAAAAGGCGCCTTTACTGGCGCAGAAAAGTTGCGTAAAGGTACGTTCGAACAGGCTGAAGGTGGGACCATCTTACTGGATGAGATCGGCGATTTAGATGTTCATAGCCAAACCAAGCTTCTGAGGGTTCTTGAGAGCAAAGAAATACATCGATTAGGTGGGAGAAAATATATTCCGTTCAATGCTAGAATTATTGCTGCAACCAATCAAGAACTCGATGAATTGGTTGAAAAAAGAAAATTCAGATCTGACTTATACTATCGGTTAAACGTCGCCAGAATGCACCTACCGCCACTAAGAGATCGTAGAGAAGATATTCCTCTTTTGCTTGACCACTACCTCACAGATGCAAAATTCCAGTCGGACCAGGTTGTCGACGGCTTCAGTAGAGACGCTCTGAAGGCCTTACTAGCCTATAAGTGGCCAGGCAATGTTCGAGAACTCAGAAACTTCCTGGAAGCGACTTTTGTCGGAACACCGCCTAGGATCATTTCATTCGAAGATTTCCCCGAGCACATAAAAGCAAAGCTCGGGGAAAGCCAAAGCTCCATTGAGGCTGAACAGAGAAAGTTGATCCATGCACTAGTCAAAACCCAATGGAACAAGAGTAGAGCAGCCCAGGCCCTGAATTGGTCTCGTATGACTCTCTACAGGAAGATGGACAAATACGGCATTACGAAAGTGTTCCACTGACAATCAATGGTTAATGAAACTCCCCGTCCTCCCAGGCGGGGCTTTCTCCCTAAGAAACGATTTGCCTCCGCTTCGCTCCGGCCTGCCACTTATCCCCACTCTTCCGTGTGGATCATATTGGCAGATTTTGTAAAGTGTCACATCTTTATATCCCTGTTACATATTGGTACACATGACTTTTCTATTTCCGATCCTACCTCCAAAAAATTTCAATTCACCAGTAAATTCATAGCAATGCTCAGTCTTTTGTATTCCTCTTTTTGCTTATCAAAAACTTGCTAACCTGCATTTGATATGTAACATCATCAGAGTCATTCCGGCCCTAACGCTCAAGCCTTTAAGATCATTTCTTGTACTATCTGCAGACAATTCAACAAATTGGAGGTGGCTTGCCTTCAATAATAAAATCAGGAACAGATTCTGCTTAGTAATCTGACCTTAGGTTGACGTTATCACCCTTATTCTTTCTCAACCCTTGGTGACTGACTCATGACATCGAAAGAACCCAACGGGAAATCTGATACCAGAGGTACCGGAGACATGGGTCCCATTGGGCAATACTCCAACTTTTTCAAAGTTGGCCACTCGGCGTTTGAGTTTGTGCTCGACTTCGGCCAATCGTATTCAGAAGATCAGGCAGAACAATATCACACAAGAATTATTATCAGTCCGTTTTATGCAAGGATCCTGGTTAAATTACTTCGAGACTCCATCAATAAGCACGAACACAACTTTGGTCCCATTCCCTATAATAACGAGATCAAATAGATTTGAACTTCCATGGAGAATCATCCTCACGTCGTAGGGTCGACACGAACTTTTTGACGAAAGTGAAAATGGAGCCCTTAACGATCATTATCTTTCTTCCTGTGGTGACGCAAGGCAACTGAAAGGAATCAAAGATGGAGACACCGGTCAATTCACACAAAAGTCAGAACAATGAGGTTCCTCCAATGAATGATCAACCGTGTTCATCAGATGAACTGTTTCCAACAGTCAAATCCTTTGATTCTTGGCTAGAAACCGAAGCAATGGTTCACACATTCGAACAAAAGGGATTATCTAGGAGAGAGATAGAAGTCTTGACATGGGTAGCACGAGGAAAGACGAATAGCGTCATTGGCATGATCCTTCATATCAGCCCTCGAACGGTCTCGAAACATCTCGAACATATTTATTCCAAGCTCGGAGTTGAGTGTCGTACCGCAGCAGTCGTTGCACTGCTTGAAATAATGCAGGAAAGTGAGAAGAGCGAACAAGGAATGGCTCATGGGGAAGGTTCTAAAACCTCGAGGAATCGAGTTCTTCTGGTCGATGATGATGCCGGGAATAGGATGCTGCTTCGTTCAATACTTGAATCCTACGGGTATGTCTGTGAAGAAGTCGAACATGGGTCGAAAGCGCTCACGTTCCTCGAAACAGCCTCAGTCGATCTAGTAATCACCGACAATCGAATGCCTGTGCTCGGAGGCATTAAATTTCTTGAGCAACTTTCTACAACCATCGTTGAGAACATCCCCCCTGTGATCATGTTCACCGGGAATGTGACTCATGAATTGCAGGAGCAGGCGTTCAAGGCTGGTGCATATGCCGTAATAGGAAAATCCTCTTCCATGAAAGAGTTACTTTTAACAGCTGTGCAAGCCATTCAACATAGCTCTGTTTCTCCACCAGCACATCATCATCGCACAGTAATAAAAAGCGCCATATAGACAGACCATGACAAAAGCAAACGTGTCTTCCGATCGATGGCATTCAAGATGCTCAACTTAGAAATTCTGACCTGCCGAATTAACGGGAATAGTCTGGCACCCGATCTCTTGGTACCTTCTGCATCACGATACCCAGGAATTGAGCCCCATGCGCTCCAAGCCGTTGAAGCGCTATTTTCGATGCATCAACAGTTGTCTCACCAGAGCTTACAACCAGAAGTACACCGTAGACTTGCTTGGCAATCACTGATACATCGGCAAAGGCTAGTGCCGGTGGTGCATCCACAATGACGTGAAAGCCCTGTTGACGACACCAACTAAAAAACGTGTTTAGTCGTTTTGAGTGAAGTAGCTCTGTCGCGCGATGCTCTTGACCTCCCGACGGAATAACAACAAGATCAGTGACGGTCGTTTGATGGAGAATTTCCCCTACTTCAGCCTCTCCTAACAAGAAGTGCTTCAACCCCTTTGGTTTGTCTTTCTCTCGTTTGATGCCAAAGATTTTATCTACAGACGGTTGGCGAAAATGGGCATCAACTAGGACGACGCGAGTACTTTCCAATTGAGAAATCGAAATAGCAAGATTTACTGCCAGGGTAGTCTTCCCCTCGTGCTCACCGGGGCTGGTGATGACGAAAGACATAGGTTCAGCGCATGGAACGGTCAGGCGCAGCGCAGTTCTCAGGTGGCGAAAACTATCAGCCACTGGACTCAGAGGTTCCGACTCCACGATACGAGCCAGGTTAAGATTGCGCTTCCATGACAATCTTGGAATCCATCCAAGCCAGGTATAATCAGCAAGATGTCGTTCAACATCTTTTGGTCCCTTGAGACTCCGATCCCAATATTCTAAGAAAAATGCAAGCCCAACCGCGGCCCCCATACCAGCAATGAGGGCAAGCAAGGTAATCAACAAGGGCCTCGGTCTAACAGGGGTCGGATTAGGAATGGCGGGTTCAGCTAAATACATATTCGTGGTCTCTATTTGGGCAGAAATATTTTTTTCGCTCATTTGTTTAAGGAAGAGATCATATAATTGACGGTCACTCGTTGCTTTACGCTCAAGGAGTCGATACTGCACCGCAAGTTTCTCTAGGGCCAGTTTTTCTTTTTTTCGCTTCGCAAGCATTGCCTTGGCTGCTCTCTCCCTTGCCAACCAGAGCAAGTAATCCTGCTTTGCTGCATGGTAGATTCCATCAATTTCGTGATCGATCCGAAATCTCAACTCTTTTAACTCCGTCTGACCATGTACCATCGTCGGGTGAAGAGGCCCATACTTTTCTGATAATCTCGCTATTTGTACGGAGAGGGCTACTTCTTTGGCTCGAAGTTCTTGAATGGCCGCATACGTGCGAAGTTCGGTGAGGGAGTCTAGCTCTGAACGGTCTAACGTTTGTCCGTCTGCCGAGTCGGCCCGCAATTTCGCCTGTATTGCCTGAATCTGTTGGTACCGAGTCTGAGCTGCAGTGCGGCTGGTCTCCACATTGGCGAGTTCTTTATTTTGCTCAATGAGTTGTTGTTCGGCTACCGTTTGTGCCTCACTCACATCCACAAGACCATTCTTCAGTCTATAGTCATACACGGCTAACTCCGATTTCTTAACGTCTTCTCTCAGACCCTCTAAATGATTTGAATACCATTCAGTGGTTGAGCTGGCTTCCTGGGACCTCTGCCTTGCTATCCGTTCCATATAGACATTGATCAACGAGTTCGCTGCATGTGCAGCAAACTCTGGGGATTCAGACTCTACTGTCACGTTCACCAACTTGCTGCCCTTGACATAGTCAATGAGTATCTTTTTTCCAAAATCTTTTACGAGATCCGGTTGAATACCAGCGGGCTCTGGATTCAGTGCGAAGTTGTCGATTTTTCCTGTAGTCCCGCCAGTAGCATCACCGATCCCGGATATCTTCTGCTTTATTTCCCGAACCCACCCTTTAATCGTGTCAACCCAGACAGGGTTCAGATATCCCATAAAAGTCGTAACAATGGAAGGGGAAGCTTGGTACTCTGCCTGCGCGGCAAGATTGATGCGTCTAGCCGTTTCCTCCAAGACCGGATAACTAATCAACAGCTTCGTATGGGTTTCAATCCGAACACTAAACAGATCAGATTCCCACTCCTCAGGATATTGCGCAGTCTGTAGAACAACCGGATGCAAGGGTTCGATCATAAACCCCGCTATCGCCTGGTAGATGGGATTTTGGCTAAATGTCCACAAAGCCGCTAGGCCAGAAAAGACAACCATAAAGCTCACGATTAACCAAATTCTTCGGCGACAAATCTGTAGGTGTTCTGCCAGATGAACAGTTTTTTCTGGTTCCGCCTGTTCGTATGCCTCTGAATCGATGTTTTTGGTCATCATAAGGGAACCTTGGACAAGATTTAGAAAAAACTCTCCGGTATCATGACGATATCATCGGGCAATATATAAGTTTCCATTTTAGTCGCAAGTCGTTTTGCTTTTCCGTCTATCATGCGAATCACTTTGGTCCCACTTCTCGCCGCCCTATCTGTAAAACCTCCTGCATGGGTAATGGCTTTTAGAA
The DNA here is from genome assembly GCA_021603905.1 of Nitrospirales bacterium. Taxonomy (GTDB): domain Bacteria; phylum Nitrospirota; class Nitrospiria; order Nitrospirales; family UBA8639; genus JAGQKC01. The sequence goes on along the minus strand of BQIU01000010.1, from coordinate 21,048 downwards.
CGGTTAGTCCTGTTTGATACGGAAAGGCCCCTGGGTGGTTCACCTCACCATGTACATAAAAATTTCGATATCGAGTAATAGAGAAGGTCACTTTCGGATCTTTTAAATATCCATCTTTTAGCTTAGCCGTCACCAGGGCGTCTGCTTCTTTGAGGGTTTTTCCCCCAATATCGAGTTCTCCAAGCAGAGGTATGCTAATTTTTCCAATACCATTCACCTCCATCTCTTTGGTTAAATCTGGCTCACCAAAAACGGTAAGAGCCACGACATCGTGAGGCCCTAGGCGATACAATTGGTTGGCATTGACAATGTCTTGCAGATCTTGTTCAGTTTCCCATATGAAAAAACTTCCTCCGCATCCCGACATGAACACCATAAGAATAACGAAAATATAAACCTTTCCCCGCATCCATTTTTTGGCTAGTTCCACTTCTACACATCCTTCACTATTTTCTGGGACCATTGCGTCAAAAGAAAAAGGCAGTTTATTTTTGCGAAAGACAACGACGCCAGCTTTTCCCCTCTCAATATCTACGGCATCCAATAATGTTCTAATTAGAGCAATCCCTGGATCGACAACATGATTGTATTGGCAAAATAATCAAACTGATTCGCATTGGAACTCCTTCGCTCAAAACGATAATCCACCCTCAACCCCAGCCACCTAATCGCCTGATAATCAAAGCCAATTGCCCCAAGCACTCGCAAATCACGTCGATTACTTGCAGCACTATCTTCGTCCTCTTCAAACTCGTCCTGTGAAATTCGAAACGTTCCCGTCAGATTGGTGCGAGCCCCGATCCCTTGTCGAGCTCGGATAAACACACCGGTTCGAACAAACGTCGCAGTATTGAATATCGCTGCCTGCTCAATGCTTCGAAATGGACGGATGTTGATACTGGCTCTCGTAGTTGGGTTCCAACGAAGGTCTCCATCAACACTAAATATTTCCTGTTTGTTTCCACCTGAGTTCAATAGTGACCCACTTGGTTGCTTGACGCGAGCACGATCAAAATTCAACACCGCATACCCAGCACGGATGATCCCAGTGGTCTTGCCGGTAGCGGCCCATCTCAGTCCAGTACTCATTCCGTATGTAAAGCTGTCCAGTTGTTTGTTCTGAGCATAGTTCTCCTTCTCAAAATTAAAATTCAGAAGAACGGAGGTTTTGGAGGCTATTGAACCAAACACCGTAAAATCTGCCGTATGACTCCATCGATCCCGAGTCGGGCCTTGATTATTGTTCTCAAAATTCCACGACAGTGTATTTACCGTCAGGTTGAAGCCTACTGATGAGCTAAACCATTCCATACTTCCAAGGAACGAGTTTGTGTTCCACGTTGTGATATCAGTCTGCTGGATGTCTAGCTCTGATCCTCTAGGATCATACCCTTCTGTATGACCACCCTGGAGATCGACCTTCAGATCTCCCGGAAAATTCAACGCTAATAGACCAATAGCATCTTGACTAAGTACATCGTTGTTAGAAAATCGCTGCGAGTACTGTTGACTGGCTCGGTAATCAACTATCAATCGATGTTGTCCACCTAATCGCAATTGGGCTTGCAGTCCAGGGGCTACAGTGTGGATAAAGTCATTCTTCCTTTTCGTTTTTGTCTTGAAAGCATTATCAGTATAGGTTTCAGCAATCCCTAAAAACGGGTAAAGTCTCATCAGCCCAACTTTTAACTCTTCTCCAGCAAAAATTTTTCGAAAATCCGTCCCTTCTTGGGGTCGGGTGGAACCAGTAAAAGTAAATGTCGCAGGGGAGATTTGCGCATTGGCTCGCCCCAGAAGCCCAAGCACAAACATATATGCAAACAACAGGATAATGATTGAAGGAAACCATTTCGGATACAACACTTTCGCAAGAAGTGCTAAAAACCTCCACATAGTGCTTCACTGGGTTATGTCAAATATCTCAATACCTGAAAAGGGATTTTATACAAACCCTTTTGTTTCTTTCAGAATATGATCTGTTAAGAAATTCAATACTTCTTCTAGGACCATGATGCAATACGTCAGGTGACGTAGAGGTCCCATTCAGGCTTGCTATAACACTCTTCTTTTACAAGCCTCAAAGTATAGAGGCCTATCATGAGAGAACAGGTATGCTAAGAAAACTTTTTCGTATCTATCTCTCATTAAGCATCGAACGAGCTAAGCGCTGAACATCAGAAATCCACAGATTGACCAATCCATATCTCAGGCTACTAATGCGCTTGCCTAAATGGACAACTGCTCCTCTTCCGAGATTTTTGGGGACCATGTTCGTGCGAAGAAACTCGTAACCAATGCCACGCGACCGTGAATACCGAGATTTGTAGTTTCAGATAGGAGAGTAGGCATGTCATCTCAATGTATGGGATATTCGTAGCTTTCAGTCAACTTGGATTAAAACTCGGCCACAAATAATCTTGAAAAAATCAAAGGATTCTAATGATGGTTGTATCAATTGAGAAGAGATAAGATTGGAAGTAGGACGTACTAAAACCTCTCATAAAATTTTTCGATGTGACCGTCTGAACAGCATTTAACATCTGCACACAAACGAAATTTTTCCTTCCACCTTCCCCTATCCTAATTCAACAGCCATACTCCATTCCGATTGAATTGAGACTGTGCTAGACTACCAAAAAGCCGGAATTTGATTGTATGAATTGCATTCTACTCAGACATGGGATTGCGGTTGGGAGAGAAAACTGGGACAAGGCAGACAGCGAACGACCATTAAATCGCGAAGGTATCAAGAAAACCCAGAAGGCGATCGAAGGACTCTCACTGATTGGTAGCCAACCAACCCATTTGCTCTCCAGCCCATACGTGCGAGCACGTGAAACTGCTGAAATTGCTTATAAGGTCTTCAACCTGCATGAACCCATTCAACTGTGTGAGGAGCTTGTCTTTCATCACGCGCCAACCACCATCTTTCCCATACTCACGAAGTTTCCCGAAGAGGCTACCGTCATATGCGTTGGCCACGAACCACATCTTGGACAATTGGCTGCCCTCATGATCTCTGGAAGATATATTCCAGGGCTTTCACTCAAGAAAGCCGGAGCCTGTGCAATTCAATTTAAAGAGAAACCCCAAATCGGGCATGGACGGTTGGAATGGTGGTTACGACCAGCACAACTAAGACAGCTTAGAAAAGCATAGTCATATTCTTGAGAGGCGACCCTCAATATTCTTCTCGTTTAACTTTTGCCCATCTTAATCATGGCGTTGACCTGGACCCCTTGCTCAAAAGAAAACTTGGGAGAAGAGATGGCCCCGTCAACCGTTGCCGGAGCTAATAGTTCTACTTGTTGCTGGGCAATGACATCTCCGCGAATTGGTCCTTGTGAAATAAGCGTACTCGCATGAATATCCGCAACAATGACCGCATCTTTTCCAATTTGTAGTGTCAGATCTGTATGAATTTTTCCTTCAAAATACCCATCAATGCGAGCCGTCCCCTTCACACGAATGACGCCATGGACGTGGGACCCTTTACTGACGTACAGTTCGAGGTTTTGCTCATCGTAGGATTCTATTTTCCCAAAGTCCAGATTGCGAGTCATGACATCACTCATATAAACACTCCTTTTTTGTGGCTCAATGCAGCACGAAAAATTATGAATCGTGCGGAAAATTTCCATAGGCTGAAAAAACGGTTGGGTGAGACTACGTAAGAATAGGGTTGAGGAATATACCAGGGCAATGCCCCATTAGAGGGGTATCAAGTCATCTCCATATATCAATTTTCAGGAAACGTGATGGAAGGGAATGAGAAAATGATTATTCACTATTTGAAAACTGAAGCACAAACTGGACGGGGCGATCAAAAACTTTTTCAAATAATGCTGCGCGCTTCTGAGCAGCCCAGACTTCCAACTCTGGGTCAGCTGAACAATCGAGTTCCAGTTGAATAGTGGGACCAATCGAGACATGAATACCTTGAACGACTGAGAACTGACTCCGATCTAAACCATCCGCGACACGCAACAAGGCACTTAATACTTGGACGATATTTTTCTGTTTACCTGATAATGCGCTAAAAGCTGTATGCTTGCCTTTGGGAGAAGCCCGACGATGATAACGGGCAATATTCGCCACAAGATCAACTTCATCGGCAGTCAGCCCGGAAAGATCACCATGCTTAATCAGGTAGTACGTATGCTTATGATGCTGCCTGCGGCGAATTAAATACCCAACATCATGGAGTAATGCCGCATATTCCAACCATTCCCGCTCTTGATCATCAAGGCTATGCAGCGACTTCAACTGGTCAAATAACTGCAGCGCCAGCTTCGCGACGTGAAAGGCATGCGCTTCAGCATAGTGACACCGTCGTCCAAAAAGAATCACATTTCGACGACGGGTATTCGGAATTTCCTGTTCCGCTTTCAACCCATCTTGATGCCGATCAATAAAGTCATAGATCAGCCCTTCTCGAAGCGCCTTATCACAAATTGTTAATGTTGTTTGCCCGGTGAGTTCGAGTAAACATCGAAAAAACATCACCCCAGGCAAGAGCGTATCCACTCGCTTCGGATCAAGCCCTGGGATAGCCAATCGCGCATCGGTATCCCCTTGAATCAGTTCATCCTCAACAGCACGAATCTCCTCAAGCTGAACGGTGGCTAAATTTAATTGCGGGACAGGTTTTCCCGTTCGCCGAAGATAGATGATTTCGGTAAGGTTTGCCGCCGTACCGGAGGTTGCGACGACCTGTGAAAAGGTCAGATTTCGTGCTGCCTTCAGACATGACTCCAGCCCACGCTGTATCACCTTCTCCAGTTCTTTGAGCATCCCTTTGGTCGGAGGGTCGTGTTTCAAATAAAGATCCTTGAGTCGAATGGTCCCTAGCTTTAAACTTTTGCCTGAAAACACTTTCTTTTGATTGCAGACAATAACTTCGACTGATCCTCCTCCAACATCGGCAATCAGCGCCCGCTCATCTGACAGCGCCATACCATTTCGCACGCCGACATAAATGAGTCGCGCTTCCTCCTTACCCGTGATCACTTGTACGGCTAAGCCAAGTTGCTCTTCGACCATCTGAAGAAACTCTCCTCCATTTCTTGATTCACGAACCGCACTCGTCGCCGTCGCGACAAGACGGTCAAACCCTTTATTTCGTGCTAGCGTAGTTAAATTTCTCAGCGCATCAAGCCCTCGAAGCATCGCGGAATCCGACAGCATATGATGGGTAAAGGTTCCATCACCTAATCGCACCATATCCTTAAAACGATCCATCACTTTGCAGGAAAAATCAGAACTAATTTCCACAAGAATCATATGAATAGAATTCGTTCCAATATCAATAACAGCCAGTTTACTCATGACGGTCCTTTGTATGAATGATGAAGAATGCGAAGAGACATTGGCGAGGGAGCAGAGGGAATATTACTCAGGACAAGATTCCGATATTTCATCTGAGGAGACATTGGAAACTCGAAGGCGATAGCCCACTCCCCAGATCGTATCTACATGTAGATCCTGTTGGTTCAAATATTGAATCTTCCGTCGAAGCTTCACAATATGCCGGTCAATCGTTCTCAAATCAACAAACACATCACACCCCCAAACATTGGCCAATAGCTCTTCACGAGAACAGACTCGACCCTGATCTGCATGTAATTCTAGCAAAATTCCATACTCCTTGCGAGTTAACCGAACAGTCCGATCTGCATATGAGACATCCAGCGTCGCTTGATGGAATTGCAAGGTGTGCTTAGCAGAATATGGGCCTTCTTGTTTAACCAATGTAGCAACTGAAATTGGAATTAAAGACATGAATATCTCATGACAAGGAACTCACTTATACAACCAGGGTATATCTCACTCAAAATAGGCCACAAACAATGCTCAATATGGGATCACCACAATTCAGCCATCGATACGAATCATTAAACTGAGATGCGAAAAACAGCATCGTCCTTACTAAGAATTCAGAAAATTTGAGCGAACAATCAAAATGGCTGAGGTGGTAGATTATCAAGGGAAGATTGCTACGAGGTTAGAGGCATGTAACATTCACGTAAATTAGCGATGTCCCATGCAAGACCGTACAACAGACAAAAGCAAGGAAGGTGAATCATCCATCTTCAGGAATAAGCCTGTGCGTTTACATTCCCATGACATTGATCAAAACAAAAGTTTACACACTAGTAGCAACAGAGCAACTCACTCGCAACATCAATAACCGATATTCTTCATATGAGTAACGAACGATAAAAGTCAGGAGGCAATGACCGCGCAACTCGAACAGGAATGCTTTGGAAATTCACCGAGACAGGGAGGTATCCATTGAGCTTATATCGTTCCCGGATGCCTAAGGGCCTATCGGCCGACCGATCAACGCTCTCACAGGCAGAACATCATCACATCGTCGAGACATTTCTCCAAGCATGGTCACAACAGAATAGCGCTTCGGGCGCACATGACCATCCCCTTCCGTTTCATGCGTACGACATGACCGCTGGAACCGAAAATGAATATCAAACGGCCGTGATTGGCTCTAAAGATGCCGTCGACCTTCCGATCAGTCTGGCATCGTCGAATTTTTTTAAAAATATGGTAAGGCAGTCGGCTTCAGGATTGTCGCCCAATACTTCTGCTAGCGAACTTGAACAATACGTCAATGATTCATCTCAGCATGTCTGGGAAAACTCATGGGTCCGTTTTCCACTCAACCGACTCAGTCACTTTTCGAAACAGGTCCTCCAGCATGACCTCTTGGAAGATAAAAGGCATCCGACTGGACCACGACGAAGCGACGTTTTCAAATTCCTCTTCTCGCATCACGGGGAAGATTGGCTCCGCATTCCGATCAGTTACTTACTCAGGATTGCCCTCGCCGATGTGATCAGTATCTCCCCACAAACTCATCATGTCATTCGCGGCCTCGGGGAGCGATTGATGAATCACTTTCTCAACGACAATACTTCCCCTGAAACGTTCAGTTTTTACGTGGTCAAGATGAATCCTCGCACGCACATGGGACACGCCGTCGGCCGTGAAGCGTCAAAACGATATCTCCTTAGTCAATTACTGATTATGTACGCGAATCACAAGTTCGATTTGCTTGAACGTGGCCAACAAGCCATGGTCTACTTCGCGCCCCACCCGCCAATACGGCAAAAAGAGCTGAATCGTCTCATTTCCGACTCATTTTACCGAGAACTCTTCATGAATCCCTGTTTATCCGGCTGGGACAGCGGAGAAGAAAAACATCATTACATGGCCTTGTGCCACACAGTCCTATCACGGAGCCATGTCAATGCCATCGCCAAATTACAGGGGGCCGGCATTATCAATCGCAATCTCGTCACGTTGCCTACGCCGTCAAACATTAGTCTGGCGAACAACGGCACGCATCTAAGCCTCGGCAGTCAAAGTTTAAGTCGATTATTACAGCACACTACTGACCCCCAAATGCCGAGGGGTGAAAAATATATTGGCGATCTCGTCATCAAAATCACCGAGCATTTCCTGCCGTTATTCGTCGGCACCTACAGCGCTGCTCCCTATCGTCTCGACTTTTGGGACTTTCATCCGGAACAAGTCTTAGGGTTTCTTTCCCATGAGCTCGATTACACCTACCTCCAGCTCTTATGGCAACGGTGGAAACGCAAAGCCGGTCTAAAAATTTTTGGCAATCCGATCACACCAATTGGGCCCTTATGGCTCGATAAAATGATTAGCAAAAATTTCGGACTCAAGGGAGACTTTATCCCCGACTTTCGATTAATTGATTATCTCGCCGTTCTTCCCAGCACTGAACAATGCCCAGCGCTTGACGGAACACTCGGAAATGATCGTAGGCTGAAAAAGGACCTGAGTGAACTCGGGATCTACGATGAACGCATGTCGTTGTATCTGTTGTATAAACTGCGTATCTGTTCAGAAAAGGGGTTTTCAGGATTTGAAGGGCGCTACTATAGCCTCTTTGAAAGTCTGACAGATGATTTGGCCGATGCCGCCAACCTTCAGGCACTCCTGACGGCCCTGGCGTTTCGATATATTGCACATCATGACATCACCCATGCCCATATTCCCGACACGCCTGCGATCGAAAGCGAGCGCCGGCAACTCTTTTTTGGAGCCGCACTGAATGTTCCGACATTTTATGTTCGAGCCAATTCCGAAAATCTCTTTTTACAAAAAATTCTTTCAAAAATGAAACACATTCGCCTTAGCCGCCGGTTTCCACAATTTATTCGTGCCCATTACCACGAATACCTCCGAGCGCTCGTCACCATCCTGAGAGAAGATGCCCGCGATCTTATCGAAGAATTTCAACTGGGGGATTTCCTCGATCGCCTGACCTTACGGATTGAGGAACCTGCGGAGTTCTCGACATTCGGAAAATTGACAAAAGGCATACAACGGCAGGCGGGTGTATCATCACCTCTTCACCTGTCAGGGGAAGAATGTAATGCAGCTGCGGAGTCGTATTACCGAACCACACTGAGAACGGATCACATACAGGAAGGCTTGAATGGATTAGAAGATGATCTGAAGCATTTCGATTCAAGTGCCGACCCTCAACTCGATCCGCTTCGTCCGATCGCCAGATCCATCGTTGGACATGCGGAATCCACCACAGCGTTTCTCCAGTCCGTCAAACAAGACATCATCAACGAATGTGGAGATATCCAGACCATCATCAAACTGATTCGGTTAACATTGCTCACCATTCACATTGATAGCGAGTCACATGCCGACTCGCCATCGCCGAACCCGACCCATGAACCACATTGCACACCAGTATATTGACCGGGGAACGTCCCACATCATCACGGAACGATTCTACGGTGATCGTCTTGTGAATTTTCTCTATTCGTCGACGCGCGAGCACACTCCGTGGTTATTTCACGCTCTCACCTCTCCCTACATGTCGCAATTGTTAGGCTATTGGAATTATGATTCATGGCTTTCGACAAAAATCCGCGGCGTTGAGAAGTTCCTTGAAGCTCTGAAGATTGATCTAAGCGAATGTGTCGACCCACCATCGTCACTCGATACTCCAAGAAAAGTGTTCGAACGAAAAATCCGGTACTGGGACTGTCGCCCAATGGCGGAAGCCTCCTCATCGATTGCTTCACCGGCCGACGCCTGCGTGTTGTTTGGATCGTTCTTCGAGTCATCTCTGTTGTTTTTAAAGGAAAAGTTTTTCGACTTCCCCGATCTTTTCGGACACGACAAGAGTGAATGGCAACAAGCATTTACCGGTGGGGACTATGCCATTTTTCGTCTTACTCCGGACAAGTATCATTATAATCATTCACCCGTCAGCGGGACGGTCCGCGATCTCTATGAAATCTCCGGGAAGTATCATTCCTGCAATCCCGGACCAGTCATTTCTGTAGCCACACCTTTTTCAAAAAATAAACGCATTGTGACCATTGTGGACACCGACGTACCCGGCGGGTCAGGCATCGGACTCGTCGCCATGATCGAAATCGTCGCGCTCATGATCGGGACCATCGTGCAATGTTATAGCGCAGAGCAATACCGTAGGCCTCAAGATGTCACTGCAGGGCTCTTTCTTCAGAAAGGACAGCCCAAAAGTCTCTACCGTCCCGGCAGTTCAACCGATGTCGTCATTTTCCAAAAAAACAGGATTGTCCCTTGCCAAGATTTACTCACCAACATGTTTCGCCAAGATGTTCTCAGCCGCTATTCATTAGGCTTTGGGCGTCCGCTGGTGGAAACGAATGTCAAAGTACGATCAACGATTGCAACAGCCCAACACCGTTCTGTAACAAGCGAGCACCACACGGACACAGACGTCGAGTAACGCATGGAGAATATCGTTTTCCTGTTGGGGATAAGTCTGATTCTTGGGATGGTATTTCGATGGGCCTTCCATGCCTTACCACAAGAACAATGGCAAATGCTCGCCATTGTCCCCATACACAAAACACAGACAACAGTTTGGAAGGGATTAAACTTGACATACTATGGCGCCTTGACCGCTTTCGGCGTCTCGCTTGCCGTGAGCGTTACCTGTATTTTATTAGGCACAATCGGCGTGGCCTTATCGTCTACCATTCATTTGGCGATACTGCTTCTTGGCATTACGGTGCCAACCGCAAAGTTCATTGCAAAAGCCGTAGAAAAAAAGCCCCATACCTTCACAATAGGGGGATCCTCCTTTGTTGGAATACTCATGGCGCCGTGGACCATCTGTTTTCTCAACTGGCTCCAGACAAATGGTGACGCAGAGATTCCTCTCCTCCCGGCATGGGCAACGCTCTGGATTTCACTGGCGTTCGGTGAAGGGGTCGGACGATTAGCCTGCCTCAGTTATGGCTGTTGTTATGGGAAACCGCTTTCCCAGGCCGGCCCATTCGCTCACAAACTCTTTTCGCACGTCCATCTTCAATTTACCGGCCCGAATAAAAAAGCTTCCTATGAATCGAATCTAGAGTCGGTGCCCCTCATCCCCATTCAACCCATGACGGCACTCGTCAATACCTTCACTGGGGTTATCGGTATGCACATGTTTCTCAATGCGGAATTCACCCTGGCCATTGCATGGACAGCCATCGTGACGCAAGGCTGGCGAATCGTCTCAGAGTTTATGAGGGCCGATTATCGAGGCCAGGGAACATGGTCGTCGTACCAAATAATGGCACTCGCCGGGATAGCCTATACGATCGGATTGCTCCCGCTCTGGCCGCATGAACCAATTTCGACCGTAGACATCATGAATGGCTTGCACATTCTCTGGACCCCAGAGTTTTTTTTCTTGCTTCAAATCTTGTGGGTCCTCATATTTTTCTTTACCGGAAGAAGCCAAGTCACCGGTTCATCTATTGAATTTTATGTTCACCCCGACCGGCAATAAGGTCTACTCCGTATTCATTCTGCTGAGTTTGAGCTGTATGTTGTTATTGTCCACTCTCGTATGGGCTCAACGCGACAGCATCCCCAACGGATACCCGCATTCCCTTCACGCAGATCTGACATCGCTGACTGCTGAACTCGCACAGCATCCAGACAACGTACCACTCTTGCTTCAGCTATCCGAACTGCACCTCAATATGGGGGATGATCTTTTTACGGAAAACCCGCATCGACTGTCGGCCTATGAGGCAGGGGCACGTCACGCCAAACAGGCCATGGCACTCGAAGCACTCAATGCCGAAGCACACTTTCTCTATGCGGCAAATCTCGGCAATGCCACTCGACTCAAAAGTTACGCAATCGGGATGATAAATATTAAGGAAATTTTATTACATGTCCGGCAAGCACTGACCCTCGACCCCACCCATGCTCCGGCACATCAGATGCTGGGCGGGTTGTTAGCGAAACTCCCCTGGATGCTGGGCGGAGATGAAGAAAAAGCTCAACATCATCTCGAGCAAGCGATCGCCATTGATGAGCGCTACACCAATGCGAGACTGCTTCTGGCAAAACTGTTCATCAAGCAAAACAAACAAGAGGCCGCTCGTAAGCAATTACTTGCCGTCATCCAAGCGACACACCCACATTACCCGTACACGTGGACTCATCACTTTCTTCCTGAGGCTCACAACTTGCTCAGCACATTAGACGCCCGCTGAGTAAACTCTACAAGGTATCGCATTTCTCCATCGTCCCGACGTACCGGTTTTACAAATTAGTAATCTGACTTTAACAGGGCTGTCACAAACCGTCACTATACTTTCAGAATATGATACACAACCCCCATAACACACGCCGCCCCATTCTAAGGAGTATCATGTGAAAGCCCCTTTGCTACCAGATGATCGAGTACTGACAAGGAATCCATCTAATCATAAAACATCTCGCAATGCTCCGATGCATTTTGAAACATGCCCTCGATGTCAGGGACTCATTGTTCGGGAAGAGTATTGCGACATGAAAGATTCATGTCATCCGCTTTGGATTATTGGCGTCCGCTGTGCCAATTGTGGATTTGTCAGTGATCCGCTTATCCACCACCATCACACAATCGAACAAGCAGAAAAACCGGCACCTCAACCACGACGTCGCCGGGGCTATCGTCGAATTGATCCTATACGAAGCCGTTAAGCCAACAGGGCTCGAGGGTTATAATATGAAGATCACTGGGAGACCGAGAGAACGCACAAGAGAGTAGAGTCACGATTCGCTGATTACGAACACCTCGCTAGGGAAGGTCAACATATGACCTCTTGCATCCACAGGATTGATCGGGACGGGTGCCTACACCACCTTCTTCACCTCTCTCGCTCAATCGTGTGCTACCCGGAACGGCGAAACTCACCCTCTCGCCAAGGACCAAGAATCCGCCAGGCTTGGTCATCCGCGTCATGCAGGAGAACATCGATATATTGACCTTCTCTCCATTTTAAGGACAAACACATTGCGGGCAAGACCACGGTCAATTTCGCCTATTGCAATTCAATGTCTGTGTTCTGTCTATTCACGTATTGGCCGTGAAGAAATCCGTCACACCAAGGAAACCTCATCGATTCGACGTCCCAATTATTTGATCATCAACGAAAAGGAGAAAGAATGTACCCATTGAACATTCGTTGCCAATCATTCCTTATCCTTGTCCAGTCTAAAATTGTTCGGATGGCTAACTCTCTGTACCAAGCGATGCGTTTTCACTCAAAATCTCAGGAACATCTTGGACAGCTTCAAGTGACTGAGAAGACAACGTCTCTAGCCACAGTCAACCTGCACGTGCGCACCCACGATATATCTTCACCCAAGAAAGGACACGAGCATTCTTCTCGTGAGAACAACCAGATCGAGCTGTTTCCTGCCAGGCAATGGATCCACCTACGAAAAACATAGTTCCTGAGAAAGAAAATTGACAAGATCAGGATTCCCAAATAACGCATCAACTTTCTCTTTGTTCGCTGACGAACGCATCAGCATCTTTCCGCCTGCTTCTTCAACGAGGACCTGAGTCGCTAGCACATCCCATGGATTCAGGTCAGGATCGAACATGGCGTCAAGCGATCCGCCTACCACCAGAGCATGACCAAAACAATCCGTATACCCTCGTAAACACGAACACAACTCACCAAGCCGACGATACGCCGCGTCACACCTCGCATGGGCAAACTGCAAAGGGTCACCAACAGAAATGATGGCGTCTTTCATGTTAGTGATAGAAGAAACACTCAGCGGTTTCCCCTGACACCATGCCCCTAATCCTCGTGCTGCTGAATATGTGACATTCAGGACTGGAAGATGGATAGCACCGACTAACGCACGCTGAGATTGAATGTCTTCCAGGGCCACGATCGTGCCAAAGAGGGGAATACCGCGGACAAACCCTCTCGTCCCGTCGATGGGGTCAATCACCCAACGAAACCGTGCCCCGGATTCTTCAAACCCATGCTCTTCGCCGAGAATATCGATGGGTTCAGGCGACGAATATTTACCCAAATGTTGCCGAATGTACCGTTCAGCTTCTTTGTCGGCCTTGGTGACGGGAGAATCATCCTGCTTCTTTTCAACGACAAGAGCGGTCTGCTGGAAATAACTCAGGATAATGTCTGCCGGTGCCTGTGCCGATTGAACGGCAACCTGAAGTAACGCCGATAAATCCATGTGGTCAGGGATGTCTAGAGAAGCCATTAATTCACTCACTCCCCAAAATTATGCATCGATGCACATGAACGTCTCATAGGAATCGTGCAAGAACGCGTCATTATAAATCTTTTCTGAATGAAAGCCACACATCAGCATTTGCGTGAATTATTCCCGTTCACCATCCTGTGTAATCACCAATGTCATATCATTCCCGTCATCCGCATGCTGCACATTCACAAACATCCTTGTTGGTCCCTGAGGTGGAAAATAAATACCAGAAGCTTCTGCACCACGAGTCGTCATCGTGGCAAATAACACGACAGAGTCCGCTTCTCCATTGCCATCCATGTCCGGAGTCGCCATCCAGATATCATTTTCACCTGCGTTATCTTCGACAATGTAAAGATTTCCAGCTTGATCAGAAGCTAAATTATCCGGGTTAGACAAACTATAGGCTGGCACAGATTCTTCACTGTTCATATTCGTGTTGATTCCGACATACTCCGTGACCACTGGCTGCTCCGAGGACAGTGATACTTGAAAGACCGTGTGTGTCGTCGTCATGGCCACATATAAATGATCCTCGATGATTTCAACATCTTCAGGACGACAGAACTGCGTCACTCTTGCTTCACGTGCGGCCGCTCTCGCATTGTATGCCGGATCAGTCACCACACGACCTCGGCCTGGTGTGAGGGGCACCCACTCGGCGTTCCCAGTCGGGATAAATCCTACACCTGCCGTTTCAGAACACATCGTGACATCATCGGATTGAACATTCAGCGCAAACAGTTGACCTGATGAAAGATCGCCGTAGGTGCCCGAGACAAACTTAAAGATCGACCCGCCATCAAATTCGTCTACCACATACACAGACCCGTCCCGTGTGACAGCGATCCCTTCGTGAGACATACGTCCGACAGCCGGGCGATCAACGCAAGATAACAGCAAACGCTCTACCCGACATTCGAACAGCCGGCCATAGGCACCAGTTTCCTCTGCCGTCAGTAATGTTCCCCATGGCGTCCATTCGATTCCATCCATTCGATTCCAGCCACCAAATTTTTCGCCCATGTGAATAGTCATTTGACCCGTCTGTAAGTCCATTGCAGATATCGCCCCTCGTCCCTCATCAGTTTCGTGCGTACGATAGAGATACCGGCCAACTTCTGAACCTGTTTCATTCACGGTATTCATATCCGTTCGATCACTCGCGTCGACAATGACATCAAGAGTACCTCTTGCATTTGAACACAGAGGGCGTTCCTGGATAAGAATCGATTGCGTGAATCCTTCCGGCAGGAGAAATGGGGCACAGGGAGACATGCTCCCTGGCACAGCAGATCGTATGAGCGAGACAAAGGTGAATGATTGCACTGGGCCTGATGCCTGAGGAATCATCGAACACGAAATCAAGAATACCCCAGCAAACCCAAACAGCACGTTGAAAAACACCGCTAATCTAGTCATGGTTCCTGACAGTCAATCGCAACAGAGTTGACTATGTAACACAGAGAACATTTGAGTAGCATCGAACAGGAGAACCTTCACAGGAAGGTTACGTGATTCTGCATTGAAGAAAAATCTTTAATTTTCATGAGTTTAGAATAACATCCAAGATCAGGGATTCTTTCACTCTCAGCGACGAGTGACATGAAATTTCACACTTTTGCCAGAAACCGTTATGATAGAGTACTTGCTTTATTTCCTTCAAATTTCATCTAATACTCATCATATGCTTTCCTCAGTATTTTCATGTGTCTTTCTACATGTAAACACCATCCGGAACAAGATGTCAGACTAGGTGCTCCTGCCGGATTTTGTCTGCCCGAACATCTGACCCATCACGTTCTACATAAACGGGTTTTTACCTCAACATACTACGATACCCAAAATTATGACTTGACTCGACTCGGTATCACGTTACGACGGCGTGTCGAACAGGGCAAGGGCTCATGGCAGTTGATGATCCCAAAATCCGGGGCAAGCGGTATGCTGGAAATTTCTCATGGGTCACCTAAACTCCCCCCAGAATTAGCTGATCTCTTATTTGCATTCCTTCGAGGGCAAGCCCCAACGGCAATCGCCAAACTTCGAACAGAAAGACATACGTATCAGATACGAGAAGATGATCGTACCCTCGCAGAACTGACGAAAGATCACATTGCGCTTTTAGAGGACCGTCGGATTCGCAAACGCTTGACCGAGCTTCGAGTCATGCTCATCGACGGCACGAACAAACACCTCAAGCACATTACGACACAATTAAAAACGGCCGGGGCAGTTACGAAAAATATCCGTCCACAGCTCTGCCAGGCCCTCGACCTCAAGTACCCTGAACAGAAACAGATACTGGATGCATCAGCTCATCCAGGAGAGCATGTCCAATTACGGCTGAAGCAACAGCTTGACGAAATTCTCCGGCATGATCCGGGCACACGCTTAGGACGCGACCAAGAAGATCTTCATCAAATGCGCGTTGCCACGAGACGGGCTCGGGCTATCCTTCGAACGATCCAGCCCGCCTCAAACTCAACATGGAACCCAACGATACGGAGAGAAATAGGCTGGCTCGCGTCAACTCTCGGTCGGGTTCGTGATTTCGATGTCTTACTTGAGAAACTTCAGCGCGAAACGCAAACTCTGACAGCATCGGAACAAGAAGCCTATACTTCTCTTCTTAACCAGTTAGCCTCACAACGCGCTGAGGCTCACACTACGATGTTAGACGCACTGCGAAGTCCGCGTTATCTTACGCTCCTCGATCACTTACAGTCGTCCATACAACATATGGACATCATGACTCTACATGTTGCGCTTCAAGACCTTGCAAAGAAGGAATTCGACAAACTCGAAAAAGCCGTAGATAATTTACCTAAAGCGTATAACGATGAAGATCTTCACCGTCTCCGCATTCGTGCAAAACGAGTCAGATATGCCACTGAGCTGGCAGAACCGTGCACAGGCAAATCGGCCTCTCAACTCATTCGTCAAGTACGGAAACTTCAAGATCTCTTAGGCGAACACCAAGATACGGTCATGATTGAAGAACAATTACAGACCTTTCTTCGCACAACTCAACACATCAGTTCAGCGTTTACCGCAGGCCTTATTGTCGAACGTCTCCGCCGTCGACGTGTGCAAGCACGGAGGGCTTTCCCCAACCGATGGGGAAAAGTCAAAAAACGCGCCAAGGCTACATTGGGGTAAAAAAGAGTTCACACTCACCCAGTTACCAATAACCCAAGCAGAGCAAACTATGACAGACTCAGATACACAAAACACCCCTAAACCAGAGGTCGATCTCTACGATCCCAAACTCTATCTCAACCGCGAACTCAGTTGGCTGGAATTTAATGAGCGTGTCCTTGAAGAGGCTGAAGACCACAGTCAACCACTCTTAGAACGTGCGAAGTTTCTAGCCATTTTCTTTAGTAATTTAGATGAATTCTTTATGGTTCGGATTTCTGGCCTCCGCGAACAAGTCACCAGCGGAGTCGTCGAAAGCCCGCCAGATGGCATGGCTCCCTCTGACCAATTAAGTGCTGTCCGGCAAAAACTCCTGAGTCAACTCACGCGCATCACCAAATGCTGGGAAAACGATTTGTTCCACAAACTGCATGATGCGAATATTTGCCTCTTTCGGTATGACCAACTGTCTTCGACGCAACGTGAGACCTTACGGCAATACTTTTCACAAGAAATTTTTCCTGCCCTGACCCCACTGGCCTTTGACCCGTCGCATCCATTTCCACACATTTCGAATCTCACACTCAATCTGGCGGTCGTCGCGCACGATTCTGAGCGAGGCGAATGTTTTGCTAGAGTCAAAGTCCCAAACAACTTCCCACGGCTGATCCGTATTCCTCAGGATGACACTCCTCAAAAGAATCAGAAAAATGACACATCCCCCACTTCGAACGCGTATCACTTTGTTTGGCTTGAGGATATCATTACGGCCAACCTGGACTTGCTATTTCCAGGCTTAACGATTCAGGCTTCGTACCTATTCCGTATTACACGTGACGCCGACTTGGCCATCGAAGAAGACGAAGCAGCCGATCTCCTTTCAACCATTGAAGAACAGGTTGACCTGCGCCATTTCGGGTCAGTGGTCCGAATGGAATTGGACCAACAAACACCCGATCATATTCGAAATATTTTAGTCAGAAATCTCAATCTCGCGCCGTATCAAGTCTTCACCTACGACTTTCCTCCAGGACTCTCAAGCCTCATGGAATTGCTGCAGATTGACAGGCCCGAGCTGAAATTCCCGCCATTTCTCAACACAATTCCGGAACGCTTAGCGAATCGAGATAATCTATTTTCAGCGATTCGCCAAGAAGACCATCTCCTCTTTCATCCCTATGACAATTTTCTCCCCATTGTCGATTTTGTTCGAGAAGCCGCCAATGATCCACATGTCCTGGCGATTAAACAAACACTTTACCGGGTGGGAGCCAACTCGACGATTGTCGAAGCCCTGATGGAAGCTCGAGAAAATGGAAAACAGGTGGCCGTGCTCTTCGAATTGCAAGCACGGTTTGACGAAGAGAACAACATTGAGTGGGCCAGAAAATTAGAAGATGAAGGCGTCCACGTGGTCTATGGCGTCCGTGGGCTGAAGACGCATGCCAAACTTTGCATGGTGGTCCGAAAAGATCACGACGGACTTCGCCGTTATTTACACTTGGGGACAGGAAACTACAATCCCATGACCAGCCGTATCTATACGGATTTCAGCTTTTTTACATGTGATGACGCCATCGGCACCGATGTCGCTGACTTATTTAATGCCCTGACCGGATATTCCCGCAAAGAGACCTATAACAAACTCCTGGTTGCCCCGCATTCCATGCGCAAGGAAATTCTCAGCCGGATCGATCGTGAGATCGCCCGGCATCAGGAACATGGTGACGGCTATCTTGCATTTAAAATGAACGCCTTAGTCGATCAAGCCTGCATTCATGCCCTCTATCATGCGTCTCAAGCTGGCGTAACAATTGATTTAGTCATTCGAGGCGTGTGTGGCTTACGGCCCGGCATCCCTGGCGTGAGTGAAACTATTACGGTTACCTCCATCGTCGGAAGATTCCTTGAACATTCCCGTATGTATTACTTTCAGAATGGCGGAGAAGACGAGATGTTCTTGGGGAGCGCCGACCTCATGGCCAGAAATCTGGATGGTCGAGTCGAAGTGTTATTTCCCATAGAACATCAGTCACTGAAGGATCTCCTCATCCAGAATATCCTGCACATTCACCTCCGTGACAACACTAAGGCGAGAAAACTCACGTCAACAGGCAGCTATCAACGTCTCACGCCAAAGTCTGAAGAGGATGCGTTTAATTCGCAAGACTGGTTTGTCAATCACTGGAAAGACCGTACTATCTTGAAAGAGGAGCAACAAACTTGACAACAGCATTCTACGCGTCAATTCCACAATACTGTCTATCGCACTAGTTCTATTTCAATGACGTAAACATTGAAGCTTTTCCGGCCGCACGGTCAAACGTGACCGTGGTAGAACAACCCTGAGCTTCATGAATCCGACTCAGCAAATAATCGGTAAAATCGGCGGCTCCTTCTCGACAATCTTCTAAGGCTTTCCACACCACCTGCGACACACGTAGCAGTTGCACTATCGTTTTCATCAGGGTTTCCTTGGTCTGATCATAGCAACCATCTAACACTCACACCGTTTTAATAACACTAAGTGATGAAGAAGCCCAGGGTCATCTCGCGTGCATTCTCGCTCAATAAAGTGGGTAGCCGCCTTGGCCTGGACTGGATCATCTTGCACCAAATAGCGTACACGCACATTGGGGTCAATGCCCGTCACCAACGTCGTCCTTGTCGCCGAATAGCCGCTCGCATTGCCTCAAGGGTCATAGGGTTTTTAGGCTTAGGAATCATACCTTTTAAGGTCGTCACATCGGATGTCACCGGCCACACCGTTATGCGTCCGTCGGATCCAACGAGAAACTCTACTCGATCCCCAGGGTCAAGCTTGAGCTGATCACGAATTTCCTAAAGATTTCCTCTTTCAGAATGCGCTTCACGTTTATCTCCGTGAGAATATAAAAGCCCGGCAACTCACCTCTGCTACAGGGCACCTCAAAAAACCTAGGGAACGGCTCGTGTGCGACCACGACCAGATCAGCAGCGGTCCAGGGAAAAATGACACAAAACAATACCGCCAAAACTTAAAGGGAAGGAAATGAGGGGGAGATTGATGACTTACGATTCGACAGATTCAGCAGGAAGTGTATGCCGAATAATCTTACCTTCGACTAAATACACGACAAGTTCCGCAATGTTTGTCGCGTGGTCTGCAATACGTTCAATATATTTTGAGATAAATGACAGTCGAATAGCACGGGAAATCGTCTTGGGGTTTTCAATCATATACGATAGCAGCTCACGAAAGAGCTGCTCGTTCAACTCATCAATCTCATCGTCATCATCAAGAACTTTTCGCGCTAGCATAGAATCCCCTCGAACAAACGCATCAAGCGCCTCTCCGACCATTTGTAAACTTTTATTCGCCAACGCTGGAATATCAATATAGGGTTTAAGCTGCGGTTCTTCATTCAGCTCAATTGTTCGCTCACAAATATTTTCGGCTAAATCGCTCATCCGTTCTAAGTCAGTAGAAATTTTCATTGCCGTGGTGATGAACCGCAGATCACGAGCCGCCGGTTGATACAACGCCAACAACTGTAGACACGCTTCATCGACTTCAACATCCAGAGTATTGACTCTTCGATCATTATCAATCACCTGTTGCGCTAATTTGTCGTCCCGTTCAATTAACGC
The DNA here is from genome assembly GCA_021603905.1 of Nitrospirales bacterium. Classification (GTDB taxonomy): domain Bacteria; phylum Nitrospirota; class Nitrospiria; order Nitrospirales; family UBA8639; genus JAGQKC01. The sequence goes on along the minus strand of BQIU01000010.1, from coordinate 696 downwards.
ATGGGTCGCTTGTCGAATTTGGTCTTCAACCAGTGCACCCATCCGCAATATTTTCTGTCTCAGCTCCGATAATTCTTCATCAAAATGACGTTGCACCGTGTCTCCTTCATTCACACATTATTTGTTGACCATCGAGGATGCAAAGAGGACCACCTGCCATGTCACCCAAATCGTCCAGTGACATAATCTTCTGTACGGCGATCCCCGGGATTAGTAAAAATCTTTTTCGTATCATCATACTCAATCAGTTCGCCTAATAAAAAGAATCCCGTATTATCAGACACGCGAGCGGCTTGCTGCATATTGTGGGTCACGATCACAATCGTGAGCCGTTCCTTCAGGGAATGCAGCAGTTCTTCGATTTTGCCGGTCGAAATCGGGTCAAGTGCGGAACAGGGTTCATCCATCAGGAGAACATCCGGATTCACGGCTAATGCCCGGGCAATACACAGCCGTTGCTGCTGACCTCCGGAAATGCCGAGCGCACTGGTATGCAAGCGATCTTTGACTTCATCCCATAACCCTGCTCCCTGAAGACTGCTTTCGACAATCTCATCCAGCGCGGATCGGCTCTTCACTTTTTGCAACATCGGCCCATAGGCGACGTTTTGATAGATCGACTTGGGAAACGGATTCACTTTCTGAAACACCATGCCCACTCGGGTCCGTAAATCCGTAATATCAACCTCCGGCTGA
>BQIU01000009.1 GCA_021603905.1 Nitrospirales bacterium | reverse complement strand
TGGTGTTCCTGTGTGTTGTGGATTGGCTTGAAATTCTTGAATACGCCATGGAGCATTTTGATCTACAAACGGGTTGCTCACAGACTCTCCGATCACTTGAACACCCTGCTGGGCACCTAAACTCGTCTGCACAGCACCTGAGTCATCGGGCAAGAACGCCGCATGCCCCTCCACCACATGTACCGTCGATGTCACATGATTCGCCGCAACACGATCTTGCGACGCCAGGGAATATCCCGAACTCAGTAGAGGCCTTGATTCACTCAAGGACTCGTTTCCGGCAAAGGACCCTTGGCTCGTTGGTGGGGTAACCGTGAGACCGACAATGGAGGCAGGTTCGACCTCAAGAGAAAATGTTTCGGTCTTCAGGACAATCGGCAAACCATCTGTTTTGGTTGAAACACAGATGTGCCCATTCAATACATGTATAACTTTGGGCAACTGGTCATCTTGTAGGATTTGAAGTTCAGATTGTTCCTCCATGACTACCAAGGTCTCATGGTTAATGAGCATGGCAAGCATGGAATCATCGCCTGTTCGGATTTGGTCGCCGTAGACAACTGGACCTTTAAATTCTAGTCGTTCGCCAATGGCAGGTTGATGTGAATGATAGAGAAAGACTTGACCAGAGATATTGGAAACGATTCCTACGGATTCCGTCTCAACGGGAAGACTTTGTGCGAGAACAACGTGCCCCCAAAAGAGATGACTGGCGATAAGAGACCAGACCACCGACCGAAAAAACGTGTTCGCCCTAAGTTGCCTTGCCTTCATAAAGTGGCCCTCCTCTGCCGCTTTACTCACTCTATCCAAGCGCAAAAATCTTTTCCGCGCCATACGAGACCGTATAAAAAGAAATGTACTTCATTGTTTTTTATTGTTGGGCTTGTGTCAAGATATTTTTTACGTATGATACGTTGCCGCGATAAATACCAGAACATCTGTGCATAAAGCCCTGCCTACCCTCACAAATACATATTTAACAGAACACTCTCTTCTCCTGTTCATTCACCATTCTCTCTTGACAAAACCTGAAGGCTAACGTAAAAGCCGACGAAGCGTTTCACTGTGTGTCCCACATTCCATGGAAGGAACTGAGGTTATGCAACGTAATTATGGGTACGTATTCATTCTCGGATTACGAGCATTAGGGGGAAGTCTCATTGTTACGTGTCTGTGTGCCATTTTCATTACCCCCGTACTCGCGCAAAAGGGAGAGGCCGAGGTGTTACTCGCCGAAGCCACCATGGCCTATGAGGACAAAGAATATGAAAAAACGCTTAAACTGCTAACCCAAGCCCATGAACGTGACCCGCAGAATGCCAGAGTGCTTTATTACCTTGGGCTGACCCATCTTGCCCTCAATCAACCGGACATCGCACAGCAAAAATTAGAAGCTGCACGACAACTCAAGCCGGACGATCTGTATATTCGCTATCAACTGGGCATGGCCTACTTTGCGCAGCATCAATATGACAAAGCTGAACCCTTACTGTTCGATGCCTACGAAGAACAACCAGGTTTGGAAAGTTTGGGATATTGCGTCGGATTTCTTCACTATCGAGAGAAAGATTATGATGAAGCCTTAGCCGCGTTTAATACAGAAACATCGAAGGATCCGAACATTCAACAACTGACGATGTTTTACAGTGGGTTGGCAAGTGGCGTACTTGGACTTCCTGAACAGGCCATTATTGAATTAGATGAAGCCGCCAAAGCCGATGCGGTTTCCCCGTTAACGCAAGGGGCCATTCAACTTCGCGATACCCTCGCTGCTGGCCGACGAACCACACAAGAACGCAAACGATTGACTGCGCAACTCAGTATCGGTGGATATTACGATGATAATGTGGCCATCAACCCCAACCGGAATTCCGATACAACGGTTCAAGCCTTACGAAGGCGAAAAGCCCCCTCTCCCGGCATCCTAGCATCGGCCTTGATCAATTATGCCTGGCTTCGGCATGGCCCCTTTGAATCCACGATCAATTATTCATTTTTTCAAACACTCAACGTCAATAATTATCTCTCCAGATTCGATACTCAAGACCACTTAATTGGTATTGGAGGGTTTTACCGTGGAAACGTTTTTGAACTTCCGTACCAACTGGCCGCGGAATACTCGTTTGATTATCTATGGCTTGACTCCGTTCCGTTTCTGAGCCGGCATAGTCCAACGTTTTCAGCCACTCTCGTTGAACCCGTCATTACGCTCCCAGTGCTAGGGCAAGTTGGAAACATCACCACCGCTATCGTTCGGCATCAAGTAAAAACTTTTTACAATGAAGCCTCAAATATCGATCCTCGATTTTCTCCCGATGATCGTGATGGATTTAATACCATGCTTGGCCTCACTCATGTGTTCCGCTTTTCGGAAGACGCCCATTTACTCAGAGTCGGCTATCAGTATGATAATGAAAATACTGATGGGGCGAATTTCACCTATCATGGACACCGATTCTTAACCGGAGGGCAAGTATCACTTCCAATTGATGGCCTACGGCTTCGCTACAGTTTTGATATACATTGGAGGAATTATAATGCTGGCGCCAACACTTTTTTCCCGACAGCAACTCCTAGCACGGTTCGCCGTGATGATACTCAACGAAATCACCTCCTCCAACTGGTGAAAGACTTGCCGAATAATTTCTCGCTCATTGGGCAATATCAGCGTATTCGCAATGATTCAAATATTGCCGTCTACGATTACACCAAAAATGTCTTTACAGTCATTTTAGGGTGGACATATTAAAAGCACCATTTGAATCTCAATCAAAAGACACGCGTCACCTCCCAACATTACGAACATCCGCTGATGCAGTCTAGTTTGGAGAGGAGTAAAAACACCGTCTGATGATATAGGAAAAAATTAGACGTCTTATTCTCCAAATGCTTCTTGGTTATGCAAAGTTCGCAGGATTATGATGTATAAGGTTGCCTACAGCCGTTGTAAATAACTTCCGATGTTTCTAGTAGGTAATTTCGCGGGGGCACATGGATACCTTTGATGCTGGAATCAAAAGGATTATTATGTCGCTATTTTCGATTGTCCATCAGGAACGCTTGGTCTTCCGAACAAACGTATCCACTGAGACCATTTATGATCACAATGGTGAATGACCATAGGAATTCTCAGTGAAGGTTGAACAGATAAGACAAGTGGTGCGTTGAACGTTCATGGCCTCAGCACACCACTGGAACTTATTTGGTTTCGCTATAGACTTTTCGACTCAAACCACCTTCTCTCCCTATCTGTCTACCAGATTCAACTCAAGCAGAGCGTCTGAAACGTTTCTTTTTAAGCTCCCAAGCTTTTCAGCCAATAGCCCAACTGATACCGTCAGCGAAGGCCCCCAATTCAGGCCCTCCACATGAGATGAGCCTACTCCGCTGAAGTAGCCTTGCCGACAAAGGTCGGATAGCTCTGTCTTCCTATCCCTTGTTCCATCAATGCATCAGCGTGAGCGCATAATCAGATAAAATGTCAGGTTGTTTTCCTAATTAGAATGAGTATACTTCTAGCGTGTATTGAGTTCTTCCGGTGCTTTATTCAGTCCATCTGAGAGTCGCCCTCAATGGATAGCCAAATATTTTCCGGAAAGTATCAAGTCCAACGAGAGATAGCGAAAGGTGGAATGGGCGTCATTTACCATGTCCTCGACCTCACCCTCCGTCGACAAGTCGCCATCAAAGTCCTGCATCCACAATTCAGTAGCGACCCAGCATTTGCACAGCGGTTTCTTCGGGAAGCACGAGCCATGGCTCGACTCGATCATCCCAACATTATGCGAATCTACGCCGTCGAAGAAGAACAGAATCGTCATTATATTGTCATGGAATATTGCCCGGGAAAAGATCTGAAAGACCTCATTAGAGAACAGAGTCCCCTGTCGCTTACCCATGCCCTACGTATAGCCATTCAAACGGCAGAGGCTCTGACCTATGCTCATAACAAAGGTATTGTGCATCGGGACATTAAACCGGGCAACATTATGCTCACGGAACGAGACCAAGTGAAAATCACCGACTTTGGAATAGCAGCCGCACTCGATGAGTCATCGGTCACGGTCACCGGAACTGTGATTGGCACGCCAGAATACATGTCACCAGAACAGGCACGCGGAGAGCTGGTTGACGCGCGAAGTGATCTCTATTCGTTGGGAATGGTGACCTACGAAATGATCACAGGAAAAACGCCTTATAAAGGAATTCCAGGTCATACAATCATTGGAAAACTGGCGTATGAATCATCAGATCCCATCCTAACCTTCCCGCAACATACTCCTCTCGAAATTCAAGATGTCATTAGAGGACTCATCAAAAAAAACCCCGATGAAAGGATTAGTAGTCCAGATCAAATCATTGGGACTCTGACTTATAATCTCAGTCAGTTGGAGCAAGATCAATCCAATGTCGATGCGACTATGGCCTTGGCACAAACAGGATTAGAACCACCCCAACCTTCCGTCAAGAGGCCAAGGCCATCGATAGGACATACTGAAGCTAAAGGAAAAACCGCAGAGATCTCTGAATCTAGGCCTCCATCTGATTCGATGAACGATGGTCCAAAGCCAACCCAAGACTCCAATCAAACGCCTCCTGAATCGACGCGATGGTCGCTTATATTAGTTGGAGGGTTGCTAACCGCGTTATGTATTCTGGGGGTCTTCTACTCATATCCTTGGCCATTTTTCGTTTCTGAGAAAAAAGAAGAAATTGGACGTAAAGCTGAACTGTCTCAACAAATACATACTGAGCCGCAACGTCAGGCGGCGAAAAATGAACACTTAACCAATTTGGCAACTGCTAAGGATGTAGACAATGATGGAGTGCAAAATTTCCGCAAAGCCAAGGCTGGTACCGAAGCGAAACAACAGGCCGAACTCGCTGCAGTAAGACACCAAGAGGAAGCTCAACGGCTCGCGGCGGAACAAGCCGCTCAGACAGAAAAGAAGGCCCGTGAAAAAGCGGCGCGCGAACGTCAAGAGGCTGAGGCACGCGCAGCAGCCGAGCGTCAACGCCTCGCCGCAGAACAAGACCGACAACGCCAAGAGGCCGAACAATTGGCAAAGACTAAAGCCGAAAAGGACCGCCTCGTAGCAGCACTCGAAGCTGAGAGTAAGAAAACTGAACAAGAAAAAGCTGAACGTCATCGGCTGATTGAAGAACTCAAGAGAAGAGAGCAGGAAGACCAACAACGCCGAGACGCCGAAGCCAAGGCTGCCGCCGAAGCAAAACAACGGACAAAGCACGCTGAAAGCAAGCGGCTGCAAGAGGAAGCTCAACGGCTCGCGGCGGAACAAGCCGCTGAGACAGAAAAGAAGGCCCGTGAAAAAGCGGCGCGCGAACGTCAAGAGGCTGAGGCACGCGCAGCAGCTGAGCGTCAACGCCTCGCAGCAGAACAAGACCGACAACGCCAAGAAAGGGAACGGCAACAAATTACGGCATTATTGAAAAACTTCCAGAAGGCGTATGAGACTCAAAGCCTTCCAACTCTTCAACAAATCACAACCATGGACTCGAAAAGAGTCCGGTATTTACAGTTGATGTTTAAAACATATTCAACAATACAAGTGGCAACGGAAATCAAATCCATAACCAATCAAGGGGTTTCGGCAAAGTTATTGATCACGAAGTTGATTGATCAAAAAGGTAAACGCATAACGCCTAACCCCATCATTCGGGAAACCACGCTTACAATCCCCAAGGAAGGCGAACAATGGGGGAAAATTCAATGGTAAGAATATGATTGAATTGAAAGTGTATTTAGATTCAGTGCTCATTCACAAAACCACTCATGCAAAAAATCGCATTACGATCGGACGTTCCGAAGACAATGATCTGATACTCGTAAATCCACATGTCTCACGACAAGAAGCGATCATTGAAATCGAAAATGGGAAAATGGTTCTGCATGACAAAAGCACGAATGGAATTTTACTGGATAGTCAGCGAATTTCGGAACCCATCACCTTACCGAACCGTTGCCTCCTAGAAATCTTCCCTTTCCAAATAGAATATCTCTGTTATCGTGAAGACGAGACCATTCCCTTACCTAAACTTAGCCAACCTCCTTCATCACCGAAGCCAGAACCAGTCGAACATCTTCGCAAACCTTCCCCCACTTCGTCTCATTTCACAGGACTCGTCGGGGAAAGTCAGGCGATGCATCAACTCTATCAACTCATCCAAGACGTTGGAGACAGTCCGGCAACGGTCTTAATACGTGGGGAACATGGGACAGGAAAAGAGCTTGTAGCTCGTGCGCTCCACAACGTCAGTCAGAGACATCATAAACCATTTGTCCCAGTCAACTGTGCAGCCATTCCTCTAGACCTCATTGAAAGTGAATTGTTTGGCTACGAAAAAGGCGCCTTTACAGGAGCGCAAATCATGAAAACTGGGAAAATTGAAGAAGCACGAGGCGGAACAATTTTTCTCGACGAAATAGGAGAACTCAGCATGAGCGCCCAAGCCAAGATTCTTCGTTTCCTACAAGAAAAGGCGATCATGCGTTTGGGAAGCGCGAAAGAAGTTCCGGTGGATGTTCGGGTCATCACAGCCACGAATCGAGACTTAGAAAAAGCCATGCACGATGGTGATATTCGAGCTGATCTTTATTATCGCCTACGAGTCGTTCAACTGACGATTCAACCATTACGTGAGCGTGCAGAGGATATCCCATTACTTGTCAAACACTTTGTTCAAAAAATCACCAAAGAACTCGGATTATCGAGTGAACCCCTCATTACCGATGAAGCCAGAAATCGTCTGAACGGAGCACCTTGGCCAGGCAATGTGCGTCAACTGGAAAATGTACTGTATAGCGCAATCCTTCGTTCTCGATCATCTCATCTCATTGATGAGTCAGTACTCCTAGAAGATTCAACGACGTGGACATCCATTGAATTAACAGAACATGAAACGCCGTTGAACACCATCAATAAACAGGCCTTTCTGCAAGTTCTGACTCAACATCATTGGGATACAACAAAAGCTGCCAAAGTGCTAAAAGTTAGTCGAGGAACTATCTATTATAAAATGAAAAAATATGGAATCGAACCACCGCGCCCACAGTCGAGAAGTACGAGCTCATAAGATAGGATGAGAATCTAATAAGAAGGGTTATACTGGGATACATGTTAATAGCATGTCTCACCTCACGGATCGCAGGGTCCGATCTATAACGCTGCAACGAGAGACCACCGTTAGTCCGAGGAGGAGAACATGCTTTCTGGGAGCGGAGCAGGAAACTGAAATCCAAACAATTCAGGGTCTTGTCCAATGACTGTTGCGGAAAAAATATACAACACATAATCTTTTGTTTGTTGTGGAATCTGAAACTGCTTCATGAGCTGCCAAAAATTTCGGTCTCTTGGATTCGGAGAAAGCTTTCGTATCAGCTTTTTGACACGAGTCGGCCCCCAATTATACGACGCCATCACGAGAAGCCCTGATGCCTGTGCTTCTGTCGTGTATAAATACCGCAAGTATTTTGCGGCAGCGCGCGTGGCCTTTTGAAAATTATGCCGATCGTCGCGGGGATCATACCGCTCAATATCAACTAACGGTCCGGTCTGCAAACCATACTCCACGGCCGTTGTTGGAATAAACTGCCAAGGTCCCTTGGCAATACCAAATCGAGTCTTTGGACCAACAGCCTTTAGATTAAATGCACTTTCTTTGAGTCCTAGATAAAAAAACTGTGGGGGCATATGTTCGGCGAGCATGGCTTTTGCCACACTGTCTCCGTAATGATGTTTATTGGCACGCGCAATGGCCTTCGCTAACGCATTAGTCGATTGCCATTTACGGATGTACCGTTTGACTTCTTGAACAAATTCTTCCGGCATTTCGACTTCACTTTCTCCAAATAATCTTGCCATCCGCAGAATAAGACGATCCTGTGGGGGCATAGTAGGTGAATAGATGCCAATATCCTCCAGGAATTTCTCATATTCTTGGGCCGTTCGTTGTCGGGCTAATTCAAGATTTTTTTTCCTTTTCAACATATTTTCCACCTGTGTCGGACTTAATTCTCGCAAGACCATGTCCTCGAGATTCGCCAGCTCTAACTCCAGCGTCTTCATCGAATAAAACAGGTCAGACGCCATCACTCTGAGATGAGCCATCTTGGAGGTTTGATACCAAGCCACTCCAGCCAAAATCAGTGAAAGACAAAGACCAAGGGCAACAGCCATTTGATATTTGCGAGAGCGGCGTTTAAATACGTCATCGAATGTTCGTTTAATCATGATGGTCCGTTCGCCAGCCCCCTCGCCAGACCGCCGATCGAGCGCACTTCTGATGATTTGAGTCATCGAAGCTTGTTCGGGAGGAGAAGGATCAGAAACCGGCTCAGACCCCACGTCGGAAACAGGTTGAGATGGCGTCTCACTTGATGGCTGCTCAACAGAACTGGGCATCTCAGCCTCATCCTCAAATCGTTCCAAGAGTTCACTATTTCTCTGTGACTCTGGGATAGACTCACGATCGGTCGGCTTCAATCGCCGTGCTTCCGCAGCTTGTGCCGCTTTTTCTGCCAGCGCAATGCGGCGTTCAAGATCATCTGGCGGATCTATAGGTCGCGGAACTTCCGGTTCAGGTGCCACTCCTAACGATGAGTTATCCTTGCTAGAATCTATTCTGACAAAACTAGCCGATGAAGAATCAACCGGAGACCGCTCCCGCAAATCCGCAAGCGCCTCAACCGTCACATCCAGAATGGGACCTCCACGTCCAAGTTCCAACCTATTCACTTCACCCAATGGTTCGCGTTCAACGCGAGTCCCATTCAGAAACGTTCCGTTACGACTCTGCAAGTCATGAATCCACCACTGTCGTCCTTCGAACCGGATCTCCATATGCAATTTGCTCACAGAGCGATCCAGCAGCTGGAGATTGCATTCAGTAGATCGTCCGACACGAACGGTCGTCGTAAACCGATGCTCTCTCTCTTTTATCAAGCCTTTCTCCACACGCACGATGATCGGCAACAATTCAGACAACTGAATAGTGCGATCATCGGTCATCGATACATCACTCCTTTGTGATCGAGGCTGACTTTACAGATGACAGAAAGACACATGAAACATTACAAAAAAGAGCACGAAAAAACCCTGAAGCTCCTACGGCTCTTTCCGAGACATCAACCTTGCAAGAATTACCATTCCAACTTCCCCCATCTCTCTCCTTGCTTATCAATGGTTAATGTTTGTGTGCCAATAATACGTTCACGCTCACGGCTAATCGGACGTCCCTGACGATCAATCATATTCTCTAATGTCACAACGACCGTCGCCGAATCAGGAGGATGCAATCGAACACCCATGTTGATGGTGAACGAGGCCCAATACCGAAATAATCCTCGAAGCATGCGAGCACGACTTTCAGACATATTGGTCATGTCCTCAAGTGACGCTAAATCTTGGCGCTGATACGCTTCACGAAATTCTCCAAGAATCTCGTCTAACTCTTTTCGTAATGATGGCTGCGCTTCTGGAAAAGCTAACGTCGTATTCATCTGAGTAACATCGTGTTGCCATTCATTAGCAACTCGCGTCACCTGCGTTGACAAGCTTTGATGCGCAGCGAGGAGACCATTCCGTGTACGCTCTACTGTGTCCTGTATGGCTGGGGACAATGACTTAAGAGGCAAAGAGACACTATCCTTCAACATCGTTTCGATTTCTGTCGAAAGACGCTCAATCATCTCATGTAAACCGACAGATTCTGATGCTCGTTCCTCCACAAGCACTTGCCAATTTTGAGAAATGATTTCCCGACTCCGCCTCTGTTCTGGAAGTAGGGATTGACGCCGACTGACTGACACTCCTTGCTTCCGTTGCTCAAGAAGTTGCTGCGCAGCCCGTCCAAACTTCAGACCGTGTGAGGTCACCTGTGTTTCGATATTCTGAGTCTTTTCTTGAAGATTCACCATCTTCTCAATAAGATTTCTTACTTTGTCAATGACAACAGTGGTGTCGGAATCTAACCGATCTGCATCAGCGGAATCTTCCTCCACAACCGGCGACACTGAGAGAGGAACATCGAACGACGTTCGAAACCAAAGATACCCGCTCACACCCACAATCAAAATCACCGCAAACGACAGAAGCATCCAAGACGATGTCGCAAGAGGCTGACGTGCGTCACCGATTTCAAGAGTTGGAGAATCTTCACTGAATGACTCCGAAATGTCTGATGCCCCACGTCCAGATGTCGCATTTCCTTCACGTGAGAGCGTATCCGCAGTGGTGGAGCGTGCTACGGGCGGAGTAGAGGACCGATGAGATTCGGGGGATCCCTGAACAGCTCGCTCATGGGCCAACTTGTGATCGCCAGGATTTGCTTGTTGTGATGAGGGTGGACTATCCAACACGACAGTCTTTTGCGATTGTGTAACATGAGAGTCAATGACACCACCCGCGGGTAAGAGAAAATCAGGATGATGTTGATAACCACGCAACGTCTCCAAGACAACAGTCGTGTCCTGTAAACGATCATACGGATTCTTCTTCGTGAGACCCCGAATAAGAAACTGTAACGACGAGGGCACGTGAGTCGGAAAAACATACTCGGGCTCAAAACTGTCATCGGCAAGCTTCAACAGTATAGTTTGGTAAGGAAGTCCCTTATAGGGAGTGATTCCCGTCACTATTTCGTACAACACCATTCCAAGTGAATACAGATCTGAACTTGATGTCAATTGCACTCCTTGAATTTGCTCCGGAGACATATACTCTGGTGTACCCAAGAGTGTGCTGGTCATCGTTGTAGACGACTCACCTAACGCCGCGGCGATTCCGAAATCAACAATCTTGACGTTGTACTGATTGTCAAGAAGCACGTTGCCAGGCTTAATATCTCGATGAATAAGTTCACGTTTATGTGCGTAGACCAGACCCTGCGTCACTGAAATAGCGATTCGAAGCGCTAATGAAAGCTCGAGTGGACCTTTATTCTGAAGAAGCTGTCTGAGATCTTGCCCCGGGAAATATTCCATCACAATGAAATGCACGCCTTCGTCTTCTTCGATTTCATAGATCCGAATCACATTTTCATGATTCATCTGCGCCATTCGCTGAGCTTCCTTGAGAAACTTGCGGACAAACTTAGGATCGCTGTTCAAATGTGGATGGGGCAGTTTAATCGCCACTTCGCGATGAAGCGTCTGGTCCACAGCCAAATAGACTGTTCCCATTCCCCCTCGAGCGATTTCCCGTTGAACGTGGTATTTTCCAGAGAAAATTTCGCTGTGCATACGGGTCGTGTCAAGATAACTGGGACAAATGATGGGGCAATAATCAAGATTAGTATACCGATTTAACTTAATTTGGAAAGAGGGACGAAACGTATGCGGGCGAAGTATGTAGGAAGAACGGGAAAACTCGGCAAGCAGTCAATGAAAATTCAGTGAATATGTCACACGTCGTAAACAGAAAAAAATCCTTGAGATATTTAGAACTCTTGAATGGGACCCGAAATATAATTACAAAGCAGCGCAAAAACAAAAATGACCGTCTTAGTTGATACGTCAGTCTGGTCACTCTCTCTTCGAAAAAATAGTCCTGCCAACCATCAGTCAGTCGAAAAAACTTCAAAACTTATTGTTAGACATGCAAGATATTGTCTTAATTGGAATCACTCTGCAAAAAATTCTTCAGAACTTTCGACAAGAAAGCACTTTCAAAAAAGTCGCGTCTTACTTTGAAGCCTTTCCCTTACTCTCCGTAACCCGAAGTGACTTTGTCACAGCAGCCAAACTTCGCCGTCAGGCTACAGCAAAGGGCCTGAGCCTATCTACCCCAAACTGTCAAATCGCCGCAGTTGCCCTCAATCACCACTGTCACCTCTTAACCACAGATAAAGACTTCTCGAACATCGCAAAGTGGCTTCCCCTGCAGTTGATCTAGCCTTGAAGATGGGATTTTCTGAAGCTCGATCACCCACATAACCACAGATATGTTTCAAACAGAAGATCTAGGAAGCATGCTGCAGCACAGCTTTGTCGATATCAACCTGCTATCGACACGATACTGTGACTTAGATATGATATATTCAGGCAAAAGAGCAGTCCGAAGTGATCCCAAGGAGAGCGGAATATGGAGCGAATTGTAAACTTGCATATCGAGAAATTGCCGGAAGGGGTTTACCTTGCGACGTCAGATGAAGTGCAAGGTTTAGTTGCGCAAGGGCGCACCATTCAAGAAACGATCGAAATTGCCCGCGATGTGGCCAAAAAGCTTCTTGAGGTACAACAAGAGCGTGAAGGAGCGTTGCCCCTCGCGCCCGCAAACGACAAATTTGATTATCCCGTCATTGTGAATGCCTGATGGGACGACTAGCCGGCTTTAAGTACCGGGATATCGTCAAAAAATTAAAGCAATTCGGTTTTGAGTTTGACCGCCAAGCTTCAGGCAGTCACGAAATCTGGTGCAATGCCGTGACTCGTCGTTACACAACTATCCCTAATCATCCTGGCGATATGCCAGAAGGCACGCTACGGGCGATTCTGAAGCAAGCTGGAGTCGACCAAGCAGAATTTCTACGTTGCTGACTCAAAGTGTTATTCTCCTATAACAGTGAAAATAACGGTCACTTTTTCTATAAAATTATTTCTCGACCCCAGAGTGCACAACCAAAATAAACCAGGGTCTGAACCTATCTACCCCAGACTGTCAAATCGCCGCAGTTGCCATTAATCACCACTGCCACCTCTTAACCACAGATAAAGACTTCTCGAACATCGCAAAGTGGCTTCCCCTGCAGTTGATCTAGCGCGACCCTAATTTCATCCTGAGCTTGTCGAAGGTCACCCTGAGCCCTGAGCATGTCATGAGTCCTGAGTTCACCGAAGGATCGAATGGCTTGTCGAAGAGTCGAAGGTAATCGCACAAAACTAATACTGTCTCATAGTGATTTATTTACCAACAACACAAAGATCTGACCCTAGTTCTTTTTTCGTTTCGTGACTTTCAACACCCCCACTTCAGGCAGCCTTGTAACCACCAAATGCCCTCTGGAGTATTGATGTAATGCAGCCACCAGTTGGCTTTTCGATTGGCTTCCTCTAAGTCCTTTTTCATCTTTTTAAAAAAAGCACTTATAGACTTTTTAAGCCCCGTTTTATCTGCAATCTTGCCAAGGATCAAGCCAACTCCTATTGACACGACGATGCCCAGACCGATAGGAGTCACAGCAAACATTACTCCCCCTGCCGCAGCGAGTTTTGTTGCTACCAATGCTCCTGCTGCAGTGGCAACGGCAGAAACCCCAAGATCTACTGTCACATTGGCTCCTAAGTCTGCCCACGTCAATTCGTCACGAACAAGAAATTCCATAACATTCGTAGTAGTTAGTAAAGCCACAGACCAGACACCGCTCATTAGAGCATTTTTTCCTAAGCCAGCTTTCCCTAAAGCAAGGCTCAAAAGCTTTTTGTTTCCCCAAATATCTCTGTATCGCGTCCCCTTCAAAACCTGTCGCAACCCAGCATACCCTTTAAAGATGAGATAACTCCGCCCATTGTAGGTTTTGACGTAATATTTAATGGCGCCTACTTTTTGGGCGATTGCTTTGATCATCTGCACATCTGTAAAGGTCCCCGCCCCAACATTCTGGGCAACCCAGTGCACATCCCCCACGAACTCTTTAACAAATTCGCGGAAGTGTTCTTCATCAAAGACTACGAGCTCAATATCTTGGGCATTACACTCATCCTGCACAAGGTAAGAGAGGTCCCCTACGCCCCAATACGACAATGTTTTTGCCGAAGCCCTTCCGGCCCCTATACTTTGACGATGACACTGCCTTGCAGAAGACGGAAACTGGCGAGATACTCTTTTATTGGAAAACGCAGCAACTGGCTGTGATCTCCCAAGGATTCCTTCTTTTTCACCTGGCATGTTTTACCGGGTCCTCTTCTAATTTCATGTGTTTTCTCCAATAAATATGCAACTCTAAATCCTTCCCCTCAAAAGTTGCTGTTGCCTGAATCCCGGTGCGCGGGTTTCGAAAAGTGGTGTATCCGGTTGACGGATGGCCAGTTCGATGGCGGCAGCCATGCGTTGGCGTTGGTAGCCGGTCTTAAGAACTTCATTAAGCGAATCAATCGTCATTGGTTTGCCACAAAGATACCGTGTACCGTTTTGGTAACTCAGCTTGTTGTTGCTCCACCATTTTTGAAGTAATTCGGGGTTCGGCCAGGACAAATCTTCATCAGCATCCATTTCAACGTTCTCATCTTCGGGATCTTCCGTGGGCCCAGCATCAAACTCCTCCGGCCATTCGCCGTCTAAATCATCGTAGGCTAAATCCACACCAGTGATCATGCTAAATGATTCACCAGCTACCCGAGCAACATCCGGAATAGCCATTTGTTCTATGAGCCAAGACATAGAAACTGGATCACCGATTACTCCAACGGCTTGCACCGCCAAGCGATGCGACTCAGGTTGATTTGTTAACTCTCGTTGCCAAGCGTGGGCCTCTTTGATCGCCATTCGCCGCAAAGCCATCGCTCCAGCACGCTCAGCCATGTGCTCACCGCTGAGCACTAATTCCTTCAAGACTGAGATAGATGAAGTGTCGCCTAATCGAGCAGACGACCAAGCAGCCGCCAAACGGCATAAAACATCTTCAGAATGGCAGTGAACTCTAACGTCATTCAAAAGATCCGTTCTGCCTAATTCCCCAACGGCCTTCAGCGCACGAGCTCTCAAGGTTAGATTCTCATGAGTAAGAGCAGTTTTCAAAATTTCGTCCGGATCTTGTCGATGAATCGAACTCGCCGCTAATCCTATTCTCTTAAGAACAGGAGATTCATCAGATAGCAATTTTTCAATAAGTGCCGATGCTTGCTCAAAAGGCAGCCAACCTAGAGCAGATACTACCCCGCGAAAAAGTACATACGACTTTGATCCAACTTCCAAAACAGCATCTATCCACTCCTTCCGTCCACTCTCAAAGGCCATCACTGAAGCAGCAAACACTTCTCCCGGCTCTTCCTGACCTAACTGCTCTCTGCAAATCTCCCACCCAGGTTCACCAGCAATCCGTAAGCCATCTATATGCGCCTCAACACGCTCATCATGTTTGGTCAAATCTTTCAAATCATAATGAGGGGCACAAATGGCATTTTCACGCTGCAACCAGAGGAAGGCAGTTTCTTCAGCATGTTGTTGAACTATTTCCGGAATTACATTTTTCACGGTTTCATCCATGAGGGAAAAATTCTCAGTCCGGGATGCGGTGACCGAAAAAATAGCGGACGCCGTCTTCATATCTAGCGGCTTCGGAACTTCCCAGAAACCTTTCAATCATCTCAGCTGCCTTAAGACCTTGAAAAATTCCATCGGCGAATAAGGCCGTGCAATTAATTCCAGTAGAGGCTTCAAACCGTCGGCGAAAAAACCGTTGAAAGGTTCTATCAAACGGACTATCACTTAACCGAGTCAAGGCCAAATTTGCAAGAGGAATGACGCCGAATAACTTTCCATTAAAAACGATTACTTGGTCAGTTCCAAAACGTTTTTTGAGCTCATTGTATCGCATCATGACAATGTCATAATATTCATCTATGTCGTCGGCACCGGGTGCATTCGAAATTGGTCCCCATTCAGATTCAAGCAATGACGACAGAAAAAGCGGAACTACTTTGAAATCATCAAAACCTTTAAACTTGTGATATTGAAAAGCAATTGTAGGAACTGCTGATAAGCTGCCCCATGCTCTGAATGCACTGCAAAAGTCTATAGCCTTGTCTGGGTCAAAATAGCCCTTTAAATCTGCCATCATTCGATGAAAAATAGAAGTTGTGCTAATATCACCAAGGACCTCGATACAGGTTCTTTTCAGTACCCACCCAAGCTGACTCGTGTAGTACATGGCAATTACCTGGTTTAGTTCGGTGAAGTTACCTAATTTAGATCTATTAACGATTTCTTCCAATCTAATCCATGCAGAAGAATTCGGATCCATAGAAAGTTCCGGGTCGTTGGCCAATATCGGAATGAATGAGTACCCGTATGAAGTCCAGTCAAGATGGTCAGCATAGAACGTACCTTTCATTTCCATCATCCTTGCCAGTTATCAGTCATGAAAGTATCTATTTCCTGACATGCATCGCATAGCGTTTGCTGCGGCTGAAGATTATTTGGATTTGTGGGGCACCCCCCAGCTTCTTTGGGAGTTTTGTGATTTATTCTCGCCTTACTGTTAGCCTCCTTTGTAAGATCATCCCAGTCTTTTCTCTTAGGATCACCTTTGCTTAACTTACGATCCGCATCCAAAATCGCTGCGATTTCAGGCCCTAGTGAAGCAACAAGTCCTGATAGAATTTCGCTCGGTCCTTTCAACGAGACTCCATGTGTTTTCTCATACCAATCTCGATAATTCTGCTTGACTCCTTTTTCCTCCCATTTACCTTCGATATCCTTGTAACGTGGCTGATCTATTTGGCGAAAAACATCGCATGGCGGTTCTGGTAGGATTTCGTTTGGCGGTGTGCATGAGCAACTCAACAATCTGGGCTTGATCTCTTCGTTGAATTGCTTAAGCCTTTGCTCTTGTCGAGGGCTCACTGCTTCCACCTTAATTTTCTTGCCAGTAGCATCTCTTCCTAATGGGATATCGTAATACTCTTTAAACCCCAAGGCCTGATCGCCGGGCTGAAAAGCTGCAGGACAATCTTTCTTGTCACAGCACGGACAGGCATTATCAGCGATCCTGGCCAATGCTAGTTTCTCCATCTCAGGATTCGGCACCACTACCCCTGCCGGATAACTCCCATGATTTGACGTGGTGAGATCTGTGTGACGATCCACATTCTCGCCCTCAAACTTCACATCCATGGACCACATGACAAAGTAAGTTTTCCCAGTGATTTGGTGACTCATGATGTTGGAACCAAAACTCCGAGTGGCAGCTTCATTTCCCAAAGGTGACGTCTTGTAGTAGGACTTGTCTTTCAGCATCACTTCCTTACCATTAACCTTAACGGTCTTGCTCCCGTTCTTCATATCTTTGGAGAAAGAGGTGTTCGGATAAGGGACAGGAATTGGACCTGCAGGAGGAGATGGCGGACTCATACATACATCTGGGAATGATGCTATTACTTTTCCATCGCCAGACTTACAGGAAACAGCACTACCGTTCGCATAAACTTCGTTACTCATTTGTTATCCTTTTGAGATTGAAAAGCCCAGAATATCATTTCGGTTCCCTGTTACTCTCGCTCAACAACTGCAACCGCTCGACTTCCAAGCACTGAACCTGTATAACACAGGGCCCTATTACCTGGCGCATAGTTTTTGGCGAAGCTGTGCATGCTTACTACCAGCTCACTAATGCCTGCTGCAGCACCTATGTCTCCAATCGAATCGGCATAATGCCAGATTGGTAAATCTTCGCGGCGTAGCCGCATTAAACGTCCCAGGGACAGAGCTTGTTCTTTGAATCCATAACCCTCACCAGTCACATCGGACACACGGAAATCCACTTCGTGCATCTGGACTCCTGCTTGACTAAGAGCGATGCCTACAGCTTCTGCAAGACCAAGCCCAAGCAGTGGTTCCTCTGAAAGAACATATGCATGTTCATGGGCGAATCCCAAACCACTAACTTTAAGAATCGTACTTGAATTATTTCCTACCTCACGTTGAACCAGGACGGCGGCTCCAGCTTCACCAGGAATGATGCCGTCAGAGTTCTCAGTTGTTTTGAGTCTCAAATGCTGGTTCAACCACAACAGTGAAGCAGCATTCATGTAAGAATCGACTCCACAAATCAAGCAAAAAGAGTGGCCACCGCTAATAAAAAGTTCTTTGGTATATGCCAGTGCTTCGAATCCCGAGGTATGACCGTTTGGGAACACTCGGGAAAGTTTCGGATGGAATCGGATACCTAACCTTTCTTGAGCTTGCTCGATAATGTTAGGAGCCAGGCCAGCTCCACCTCCAGGTCGATCAGGTTCAGCCATTCCAACAAGTAATGGCACTTTGTCGAGAGGTTCGGGGATGTTGGCCTCTAGACAATCAGATATAGCCATTGCGAGCAAGTCGATCAACCGTCCCTTCTGTGTTAATCCACTAGCTAATTCTGGCACAAGTCCGCCCATAATAGGTTCACCTTCATTATCGTGATATGGCAGTTGCACAAAATTAGCAATGCCGGCACGCATAGCAGCACAGGCTGAAGCTGCATTCCAGCCGACGGAACAGACCAATCCAGTTGCGGTTACGTACATGTCTCTTTATTCGTCAACCAAGAAACCTTTTGCCGACTTCCCTCGATTCATTTTCCAATTACTGAGCTCATTGATCGACTTGAAATGAGGCTTTCTAGCCTGACTTATACTTTGTGCATCGTGTTGCGATTCAATTACCACTTCGCGCAAGGCTGTTAATTTCCTTCCCAATGGCACACCGGCCCTCCATGTCAAAAGAACTTGGCGTTGGTCTGGCTCGATCAAAACTGTATCAAGTTTTGGCTTCCCTTCCACATCACGGTCACGAAACTTATACATAATTGGAACCTTGACCGTTGGTACGACAAACATCCAGGAACCCTGAGACGTCATTCCCGTACATCGAATGACTTCTCCTCCCGAAAAGTGAGGAAATTGCTGGTCTGCAGGAGCCGACTGAAAGTATTGATAATCAAAATTATTGGGCAAAAATGGAAAGCGATCTTTCAGCCACTGATCATCATAGGTACCAGCAAATTGAATACGAGGCTGCCAGCCTCGTCCCACAGGGCCGAAACCAGCAGGGGCAGGGGCATGCGACCATTTACGAATAAGAGATCCAGGGTTTTCGAGGTTCGGTAACAGTGTATCTCTAATCACCTTCGATGCAGAGTTTTTATGGAATCCTCTCCCCACTGGATTTCGCATTTCTGTCCCTTGCTTTTTAGGATCATTATGCGTGTGGTCCGATCCTCCAAATGCCCGATCAAACGACAGCGGCATTTTAAGAAACGGGGTTGAGGTGGAGGGTCGAAGCCGAAATAGGCCTCGCCTCCACTGGCGGTCCCCGATTACGCGAACTTCTTTTTTGACTCTACCTACTTCTAACGAAACGGTCATTTTTCTTATAGGTTTACCAGTTGGAGAGTATGCATTCCCGTTGATGAGAATATCGGTACGAGGTTTGAAAGGCGCAAAGTCACATTCGTATTTGATAGCCGTAGTTCCAGGATCACCATAGTGCTCATCTGCATAGACTAGTGGTACTTGCTCATCCGCCAGGGTAGCCGTACCGTCTTTTCCAACAGTAAATGTCCCTTTCACCACAACCACGCAGTGGTCTCGACCATCTTTATCGGTAAACATGGTGAGCCCAGCTTCCATTCCTGTGGTGTTACTTGTTATTTGCATTTCAAATACATTTTCGAGTTAGATGGTGATGCTTCGACCATTCGACAAGCTCCTAATGAATTTACTGGAACCCTTAGGGTGATCCTTCGACTAGCTCAGGATGAAAGATTCGATTTATTTATCCTCCGAATCAATTGAGTTGAACTGATCCGCCTTTTAATCGATTAACACCAGAAGAACGACTTGATAAATAGGCCCCTCGAATTAGGATCTTTCCAGCTTTGGTTAGCGTGATACTAGATTTACCGCATTTGAGTACAATTTCTTTCTTTCCCTCGATGACGACTTGTTCTCCATCCACTTTGGCTGTTATTGATTTGGTCTGAGCCGGTGGATTGTGTTCTTGGTTCCAGAGTAAACCCACGATAAATGGCGTTTTTGTTTCGCCCGACTCAAATACGACAAGCACTTCTCTTCCCACATCCTTTTGCGTGATAGGCACAGTAGACCGTGCCACCATAGGCTCGAGAAGAGATAACTGCGGCACCATGATTTGAATGCTTCCTGTCGTCTGATCGAATTCTGAGATCACACCTCGCATCACTCCATCCATTGACGTTGCGCGTTTCGACGAATCATTTATCGTGCGAGAATCTTTTGAGGCCAATACTTCGAAGACATTCTCAGTTGGGAATCTTTCCATTGCCCGATCCCTCCTAATTTTGCAAAATCTTGCTGCCCTTCATCACAATGTCGCCAGACGCTGTAATTGAGATCTTCTTTCCATTGATGCTGATATCACCATTTTTCTTAAGCGTGATCGAGGCTTTTCCATTCTTGATGGTCACATCATCGCCTGCCGAGAGGATCATGTTTTTCCCTGCGGTAACACTCACATCCTTCCCTGCGCTCTCCGAAATATTATCTCCAGCATTCACACTTACATTTTTTCCTGCAGTCTCGGAAATACTGCCGCCTGCATCAACAGATTTATTCGCACCGATATTTTCACTGCTTAAGGCTCCAACCACGACGGTTTTGGCACCTCCGATTTCTTCGGCTTTCAAGCCTCCAATGGTTTCATTCATGGCAGCACCAACACTGACTTGATAGGCACCTCCAATAGTCAGGGCTTTAGCCGCAGCAATGGTATGGGCAGCCGCAATCCCAACTGTAACCGTCTCGTTACCTCCGATGGTTTCTGAGTGATTTCCTCCTACACCAATCGTTTTATTGGCCCCAACCGTTTCACTTTGATCGACCCCGACGGTTTTGGTGCGATTGGTTGTGATCGCAATGACTTCGTTGTTGCCGACTGATCTCGTACGATCATTTCCTATGGCTTGCGTTTCATCATGGCCAACCGTTTGGTTCTTGTCGTTGTCGATGGCAATGGTCCAGTCTTTGGCGCCATGAAGATAGACTTCTTCAGATCCCGCTTTATCCTCAAAACGTAATTCGTTGGAATTGCCGCCGCCTTTGGAACTGTTCGACTTGATGGTACTCTTGGTTTGGTCGGCAGGAAGCGCATAGGGAACCGTCTGCTCGGCGTTATACACCCGACCGGTAATGATCGGGCGATCTGGGTCTCCCTCCAAGAATTCCACGATGACTTCCTGGCCAATACGCGGGATATACATCGCCCCCCAACCTTTACCTGCCCAAAGTTGTGACACTCTCACCCAACAAGAGCTGTTTTCATCATTTTGACCTTCACGATCCCAATGAAATTGGACTTTGACGCGACCAAACTCATCGCACCAAATTTCTTCACCAGATGGTCCGACAATCACTGCCGTTTGAGGACCTTGTACCACCGGCTTCGGCGTCACTTGAGGTGGTCGGAAGGGCACCGAATGCGGGATGCAGGTAATGGTGTTGGAATAGGCTTCTTCCCCTCCAGCAGCTCCCCCTGGAGAATAGGCATCACCCATGGACCCAACGTGTTGCACCTCGGTAAGGAGATAGGATTGATTCAGGTCATCGGGTTTATAGTCAAGCAGATCAAATTTATATCCTGACGTAAACGCTCGGCATGTGCTGCTTCCACTAATAAGGTAGTGTTGAGCTTCTTCCTCCTGCATGCGGACTTTCGCCAAGGCCGCACCATCGGCTTTCTTGGGGTATTCTCCAGGATAATCATAGATTTCGTACTTGCCATTTCCTCCAATGTCGATCACGCTGGGTTCTTCTGCCGCAAGACTGGTACTGGGTGTTTTGAAGTTGTAATCGGTATGGGCAAATTTTCCTGGCCGTAGTTCTTTTTCAAATTCTAAACTGGTAATCACATCCTCTTCTTGTAGACCGCTGCCTTTTGGTTCCCAATTCACTTTGGGTTGAGTGGAAATTTCCGGATGGGCATCTGGGGCATCAGCCAACACGAGCGTATGTTTGGTTTCTTCATGCTCGAAGAAATAATAGATCCCGTACTGTTCTATCAATCGCGCGACAAAGTTGTAATCCGTCTCTCGATACTGGACACAATATTCTCGAGGCTGATAAGTACCCTGGAGTTGCAGCTTATAATCAGTGAATCCAAGGTCTTTAAAAATTTGTTCAATGATGTCGGGAATCGTTTTGTTTTGAAACATCCGGCAATCAGCCGTTCTGGTGAGAAACCACAACCACGGCACCATCTCCGCCCGATAATGAATGATGCCCGTTTCGCTGCCGGTCTGAGCAAAACGGCTGATAAATCCATTGAAAAACCGTTCCTTCTCATCGATGAGTTCGACTCGAATCGTGACGTTCTCTCCAACAATGGCATTGAAGTCAATCGGCGGGCCTTCGGTGAGCAGATCCAATTCAAATCGGGGCATTTGGGAAATCCCCTCCTGCCCGGTGAATCCTTGAAGGAGGAGAACATCTTGACCCAACGGTGTGTCGATTCTGAGAAGTCGACCAGTTTGTGTGAATGGCATATGGACACCTAGCCTTGAGTTTTTTACGGTGATCCTTCGACAAGCTCAGGATGAATCCTATTTACATTCATGGTGAGCCATAAACTGGCCGAAGGGTCGAACCATTTCCTTGCTAAATCATGCATTCTATTTTTGGGACTCATAAATTATTAAGGCAAGGAAGATGCCATCCTTCGACAAGCTCAGGATGATACTTCAACTCGCTCAGGATAATACTGCGACCCTTCGACTGGGTGCATTCTGAGCCGTTCGGCTTCGCTTACTTACGATGTACCTGCCGAAGAACTCAGGATGACTATTAGAGAGTGAGGCATTAACTGAGGTAAGGCCGCGAGGAAGTAGGCTTCAGACCGTATTCTTTTCATCCTCATACCTCGATCATGACCTTCACTCGCACTCATCTCTCTTTTAATTTTTAAAACTGATTCTGACTTTTTGAATGCTCCTTTTTTTCGTGATGTTTCGATCCTTCGACAAACTAAGGATGAGTGCTTAATGAAATCATAGTGAGCGCAGTCGAACTATCAGCACCTATTGACTACCTAGTCCCTATATCCCGTCCCTTTAGATAGTCGTGACAATTCGTTCCAATCCCCTTTGATCAGCGCTTCCTTTTTCTTTCGACTCCATCCTTTGATTTGTCGTTCTCTTGCAAAGACGTCTTGCCTTGACTTCATTTCTTCACAGAACACCAATCTGACTGGTCGTCGTTTGGATGTGTAGCCTGGTATTTCACCACTTTGATGTTCTGCAACACGTTTTTCTAGATCGTTTGTGTGTCCTGTGTAATATGAGCCGTCTGAACATTTGAGTATGTAGACCCAATAGGGCATTGGCACATTCCATTCATTTCTATAATGTTGCATGCTTCGACACGCTCAGCATGATGATTAAATTGGGAAAATCACCCTGAGCCCGTCGAAGGGCGAACCGTAAATCAAGTGGCAGCGACACTTGGTTTTTCTGAAGGTTCAATACTAATCTTCAGCTTTGACTCTTTCGTTGGTTCCTTATTAGAAAACTTATACTGAAACTGCCCACCCTCGACCGTCACATGCACTCGCGAAATCGGTTCTCCGGAACTCATCCGTGATAAAAACTCACCAGACATTTCTGGAAGTAGCGTTCGAGTGAGAATGTGGTCGACATTTCGCGCTCCACTTTCGACCTCTGTACACCGACTGGCAATTTCGTTCCTTACCGATTCATCATAAGTAAACTTGGCTCCATGCTTATCAGCCAACCGTGTTTCAATTCGACCCAATTGAAGTTTGATAATTTCCCGCATGATGTCATCTGAGATCGGATAGTATGGGACCACAATCATACGGCCCAGCAACGCAGGCTTAAACACTTTGATCAACTCCGGGCGAATGGCTTCAACCAACCCTTCCGGTTCAGGCTTCGTATCTGGATCTGCACAAAGTTTCATGATGGTATCGGTTGCCGTATTCGACGTCAGCAAGATCACGGTATTTTTAAAATCAATTTCCCGCCCTTCTCCATCTTCAAGCATGCCTTTATCAAAGACTTGATAGAACAACTCCATCACATCAGGGTGAGCTTTCTCCACTTCATCCAGCAATACAACGGAGTATGGTTTTCGCCTGACGGCTTCCGTCAGGACACCCCCTTCCCCATATCCCACATAGCCGGGAGGTGAACCTTTAAGCGACGAGACGGTATGAGCTTCTTGATACTCACTCATATTAATCGTGACGACGTTTCGCTCTCCCCCATAGAGCATGTCTGCCAACGTCAAGGCCGTCTCAGTCTTGCCGACCCCACTGGGCCCAACAAGCAGAAATACCCCAACTGGACGCCGTGGGTCAGTCAGATCTGCTCTGGCCGTTTGAATGCGTTGGCTGATAGCCTCCAATGCATGAGACTGTCCAATGACTCGTTGTTCCAGTTTATTCTTCAATGTTAAGACTGTATTGATTTCGTCGGTCAACATTTTCCCTACGGGAATTCCAGTCCACCCAGAAATCACTTCTCCAATTGTCTGAGATGTCACACAGGCCTGCATTAATGGAGTTTCGCCTTGGATGGCGACCAACTCATCGTTGAGTTTCGACAGTTCTGCTCTCAATGCTTCTACATTGATCGGTGGCGGTTCAGGCGTGTTTGTTTCAACGTTGTCTCTGCTCTCGTCTTTTTTCTTTGAACCCAAGGCATGCGCTTCAAGTGTGGTTCGAATGTCACGAATGTTTCCAATCAGTTCCTGTTCCCGCTCCCATTGTGTTTGGAGTTGAGTCAATCGTTCCTCTTCTTGAGCTCTGGCATTTTTTCGTTCTTCGATTCGTTCCCCATGATCGGCACCGGTTACCGCTTCACGCTCTAACACATTGATTTCTACGCCAAGCTGATTGATACGTCGATTGGCATCTTCTATTGGCCCCGGTGTCGCAGCTTGACCAATCGCCACGCGGGCACAGGCCGTGTCTAACACACTGACGCATTTGTCCGGCAGTTGACGACCCGTGATATAGCGATGAGAGAGTTTGACTGCATCTTCAATCGCTTCATCGAGAATACGAACCTTATGATGATTTTCTAATGTTTCCGTGAGCGCACGCATCATAATGATCGCTTGTTGTTCGGACGGTTCTTCCACTTTCACCACTTGAAAGCGCCGCGTGAGTGCCGGATCTTTTTCAAAATATTTTTTATATTCAGCCCAGGTGGTAGCCGCAATAGTCCGTAGTTCCCCGCGAGCCAGAGCCGGCTTTAATAAGTTCGCAGCATCGCCTTGTCCAGCTTGTCCTCCGGCTCCAATCATTGTATGGGCTTCGTCAATAAACAAGATAATGGGTTGTGGCGACCCTTTGACTTCTTCAATGAGCGTTTTTAATCGGTTTTCGAATTCGCCTTTTATTCCCGCCCCCGCTTGCAGTAACCCAAGGTCCAAGGTTTTTACGACAACATTTTTTAACGGACCTGGAACATCGCCTTGCGCAATCCGAAGTGCAAACCCTTCAACCACTGCGGTTTTACCTACTCCGGCTTCCCCAGTCATGATCGGATTGTTTTGACGTCGTCTTGTGAGAATATCGACAATTTGCCGAATCTCAAAATCTCGACCTAACACCGGATCGATGTGTCCTTCGCGAGCTTTGGCTGTGAGATCCACGGTATATTGATCTAAAGCCTGAGTCTTAGCACCGGCAGAAGTTCCAGAAGAATCTGCTGGCGGTTTTTCTCCCAACCCCACCGCGGATTTTTCTTCGACGGAACCATCCGTGATGGTCTGGTATTTTTTCATCAAGGTGTCCACAGAGATCGAGGAAAAATCTTGAGACATTTCTTGAACCATGCGAGCCAGATCCTCATTACTGAGAAGTCCAATCACCAAATGTCCTGAT
This sequence comes from Nitrospirales bacterium, assembly GCA_021603905.1. Classification (GTDB taxonomy): domain Bacteria; phylum Nitrospirota; class Nitrospiria; order Nitrospirales; family UBA8639; genus JAGQKC01. The sequence continues at coordinate 59,080 of BQIU01000009.1, read as the reverse complement.
CGGATTTTGGCCGAGCCATATTCGAGCGACCCAAACAGCCACCCTTCTTGAACCATCTTGATTAATTGCGACGAGATGACAGGATTACGGCCATTCCCCGTCTTGAATCGGTCAAGGGATTGCGTGAGAGCCTTACTCACTCGTGAGCCATTTATCTCAAAGTGTCGCAAGATATGGTCAAGGTCTGTGCTCGGTGTTTCCAACAGTTTGAGAAGGAGATGCTCAACCTCGACTTCATAGTGAGTCCGGCTTAGACACAGGCCCAAGGCCCCTTCCAAAGACGCCCGACATGTTTCGTTGAGGCGGCTCAATAACGATTTCATACTTACGCTCATAGCATCACCATCCCATTAGGAGGACTGTATCCTTCGACAGGCTCAGGATGATCTTAAAGACTTTCATGGTGAGCGCGTCGAACCATCACCTTACACTATGTATTATAGGTGCCTGGCCGAAGTTCTTCGATTAGGCTCAGAACAGACTCGGCGAAAAACTTGCCCTGAGTGCACCGAAGGGTCATGCTACTGCAACCCTTCTCACACTCGGCGCCTGCCAATCTGCTTCACCAGAAAAGACGACGTCATCGACATCATGTGTGAACTCCTGACACTTGAGCCACGTCGTCCACCCTAATCGAGGCGCAAAGATCTCCGTCTCTTTCAACTTACAAGCGGGTACCTCTTCAGCTTTCAAAATGAGTCGTACGTCGAAATTGAGATCCTGCCCTGCAAAAAATCTAGTCAGCTGCACCAACGCCTTATACATCTTTCCGGATGGGACCATCTTCGTAAAGTCAGCCAAGTTTAACGGCCCTATATTAAGATGGAACCGAGCTTGCTGATCCCAGATATGCGTGCCAGCAACCGCCGTTTCTCCGAGAACATTATTCATTTCTCTTGACGAGAGTTTTGTTTGATCCTCCCCCGAGAGGTTGAGCCATTCACCAATGAATTGTTTCACCAGCACCGGGAGTTGAAAGTAATCCTGTAACATCTGTTGGAGAGAGGTGGCAGAACGAGGACGTTGCCCCAGCAAGCCGACATATCCCAAAAGTGTCGAATCATGGAAACCCAGGTTTTCTTTCAGTCCTTTGGTCCCCATCCCCATCAACGCCATAAGCGATGCTGAAATAGGATCGTTGCCTTTTTGCCTTCCCACCGCCCGCTCATACAAATTGGGGACATAATGTTTTTCCCAAGCGCGATAAAAGAGAGAGACAAATCGATGGGTAAACAAATCGAAAAATTCTAAGAGTGTTCGATCTCTTTCTCTCAGACGATCCAAGACCATTTCGGTGTAGTGTCGGGGAAGAACCCCTTGAGGTCCTGTCAGCCCCATGAAGGCCACGGTCATATGAAGAGGTTCGTCTGGCCTTTCTCCAGCTTTCACCTCATAAATTGGGCTTGGAGGAAAACTCAGGGACGGAAGAGAATGAAAACGAACGACTTCTCGGCCAGGAGAAGCTTCCCTCCCTACTGGGTCACGCTCTGGATTCAGCCATTCCAAAACGCGAATAGCTTGGAAAAAGTTGAACCGATATCCTTCTTCCATTAACTGTTCTTGAATTGTTTTATCCGGCATATGCGTTCAACTCTCTTCTCTTAGTAGGACCTTACCCTTTTCCTAACGTCACTTTTCCGAAGTTCCTTGAAAAGCGTTGCCAAAGTGAACCATGATTGCTTACTTTTCATGCTGAGCCCATCGAAAAATTCATGGTGAGCCCGTCGAAAAATTCATGGTGAGCCCGTCGAACCATTCATGGTGAGTTGTTCGGCAAGCCTGTTCTGAGTTCCTCGACTGCGCTCGGAATGCACTTGTCGAAGAGCTCACAATGTTCGAGTCGAATCCATTCATGCTGATCCTTCGACGAGCTCAGGATGACTAGTTAAATTTCATAGTGAGCTCGTCGAACTATCGTTGCTAGCCCTGAGCTGGTCGAAGGGTCGAACCAATCATGGTTCACCCTGAGCCCGTCGAAGGGCGAACCATCACAATAAAGTCTGCTCTCCTGCTCTTGGTGGCCAACGTCGTAATGCCCTCTCTCGTTGTGTCGTGTAGGCCACCAATTCAACAAACGAATTAATGGAGGTATAAAGACCTAAAAACTTTTCTAAAACCGAAGCAAACAGAAAGACTCCGCTTCCAACAAATTTGTCCTCATCAAATTTCATACTGACTTCGAGCCCACGACAGAATCCGTTCCAGTCCATGGACGAGGGCCGTCGTACGACTCGTCGACTTGTCACGTTCACGATTCCAGCAATTTGTTGCCGAACGGCGGGAGAGCCCCCATAATCGTACAGTTTTAAGATTTCTTGTAAAGCATCCTGTCCCCCTTTCCCTAACGATAAATAATTGAGGGAAAGATGCGAGATCAGCCGCCATTGATTGGCGCCACCCCAAGATGGACGAACCGACTTCGTGGGCTTCACTAAATACCGGATTCGAGACAGTGGGGCTGCATCTTCGAGCTCAAAATAGCCTCCCTCCTCACTCATCGGAGGTAATTTTCCAGGCAGATCACGGTTCGTCCCCGTAATATGCAGAGTCAGCGTATCGGTAGCTGGCAACTTTGGATTAAATTTCAAATCGACTAATGAGATGTACATCTCACTTCCATCATCACCTTTTTTTTCAGATGGGCTTCTTTTGCCATACCAATACACTTCTTGTGGAGCTTCCGTTTCCGCATGCTTCACAGAATAAAACGGCAAGACAGTTTGGACGGATTCCCGATGTGGTGACGTACAGGTCACCGAATCGATTGAGTAAACTTCCATGGCTTTCTGTCGACGAACATCTGGAATGACACGGTATTCAAATTGTGTCTGATCAACTCGAATCGGTTCTGCTACTTGCTCAAATAGATTGACGATTGGGGCACATCCCAATCGAAAGAGTCCGGGATCAATAGCCTGTCCGATTTCCGGAGCTTGATCTATGAAGATTAAGACTTCGATCGTATCCCCAAATCCGCCTGCGGTGACTCGTTCGAGTTCGCAGAGATCAAAGAACAGAAATTTCTGAGGAAATGTGAAGTATTCTTGAAGAAGTCGATAGCCCATAAAGGAACGGGACGGATAGGGTAACAGTCCCTCATCCGGGCCAAACCCCACAGGCCGAAGACTATTTGACGATAGTTCGATTGCCTTCGTCTTGGGGCCCCCTTGAGCTCCCTGCACTCGAATACCGCATTCTTTGTTGAGTAATAATGTATTGTTCAGCAATAACTCATAGACATGATGCGTGATATGGTGCTCACCATGTAGATAGAAACGGAGCCGATCAAGTGGCAAGTCACTAAAACTCACCCCTCCCTGACACTTCAACACCATACGAAGAGTCGTTTCAGCCTTTACCCCGAGCGGAGCTCGGTCAGGTGGTTCAAACCGGACATCCGTAACTTCGATAGGCCAAAGCGTGGTGGGGTAACACGTACGAAAACGGCATTGCGTTCCACCCACGGGACGAGAATACAACATCGCTCCCCGCTCAATCGTGTAGCCGGAAGTTAATTTTCCTTGCATCGGATCAGGAACAAACTGGACAACCGACATTGAAGGGATTGGGGCCAAATAATGCGGATATAAGATGCTCAACAAGGCATCCGTAATTTCAGGAAATTCATCATCGATTTTATGATGAATCCGTGCTGCCAGAAAGGCAAAGGCTTGGATGAGACGTTCCACATGTGGATCTTCACACTTACCGGTTTCAAGTCCCAATCGCCCAGCAACTTTAGGATATTCCTGCGCAAATTCCTGCCCCATTTTCCTAAAAAAGCTGAGTTCACGTTCGTAGTAATTGAGAAGGTTATCTTGCATAAGATAAAAACTTCGTGAAACTGTCGGCGTTGTATATCTAGCCTTCCTACTCGATCGTCAGTGAGTCGTCATATCCTATTTGCATAAAATTTCCCATACTCCACGCTAGTTGCTCTGCACATCATATGTGGCGGTACTTAATTGCAATACCGCGTCAAACGTCACAGCTTCAGGATCTGGTTCTACTTGCAACATCGCGTCAATGCGAAAGTGCAAAGATTGATCCAGGCCTGTCGGATCCAGAACTGCAACCTCCACAGATTTGAGTCTTGGTTCGAACGTGATGATCGTGTGCTGAATAACTCTGCGAATCTTTTTTCGATCTTTGTGACTCATGAGGCTCATGGCCGTAAAGTCGGGAAGACCGTAGTACAACAGCGATCCATCAAGCTCTTTAAAGGCAGCAGGTAATTCTTCCAGAAGTTCTCGTCTGGAGTTCAATAATGATTCAATATCGCGTGACACTGACTGCTTGAACTCTCGAATCGTATACGATGTCTCCTGAACCCGTCGGGTCCGTAAATATCGAGGATAGACATCTTCCAATAGATAGCGATTAAGAAACATGAGTCCCCGACCATCAGGTTTTTCCTGAATCAACCGAATCGTCGCTTCGGCCAATGAAACTTCTCGAAATCGTTCTGGTTCATAGAGGCATTCTCCATCGACTAGTTTGTTGAGCCCCTCAACAATGCCTTCTTGCAGAAGGCCAGGGACAGGAGCCCCGCTATTCAGGTTCTCCAAACTTCGTTGAATTTCAGAATTCATCTGCTCTCGAATATGAGCCGATACAGAGTCTTGAGCTTCTCGCAATTTCAACGCCAATCCGCCAGGGTTAACGAGATCAAACAATGTAAAGAGGGGAGAATTAATACGAGGATCATCGTCTAGTAAACGATCCAACAGTGAAGGGGATAAGGTAGACGTGGAATCTATGATGGCCATAACGAAACGTGCTCTTCCATTATTTCCTTTGGTCAATCGATCCTTTCACCTGTTCTATTGAAGATCTCAGCATCACTATTATTTACGGTTTTGCCTCAATCTTCATAAGAATTGCCAAGAACAACAGTCCATTCTTGAATAGTGGGAGGAAAAGGGTGAACAAAAAGGCTTCGCAGCTTTGAGCACGTTGTCCGTCAGCTCGGCCACCCGACATCAGAATCATGGGTGATCCTTCGACGGGCTCAGGATGATTCTTTTGGGGAGCTGAAAACAAATGCAATGCTGCACTCTGAGTTATTCGAAGAGTCGAAGCGTGTTGTGAGTCCGTCAGGGCATCTCACTATCGCTTCATTTAAGAAGACTCTTTGCCTCAGCCTTGTCCCTCCCGAATCAAGAACAGTGCAAAAGCGAAGCCAATGCACCCTACTTTGTACTGGAATAATTCAGGCAAGGATAGCAGTGGTTATGAAATGTTGACTTGGGGAAGGGATGAGTGATCGGCTTCTTGAAACCTCATGAAACGTATCCAATCAGATACAGGGTGTATCTAAATGGATAAAAAGCCTTCTATTTCTAAATGGAGATTTTTCGTGATAAGCCACAATGACGACTCTAGCCAAATCTACTAATTTCTAACTGAACTAACACCACACACAGCGCGATGCCATACCAGGTTGGAATTTTATTGAAAAAGCTATCCGCTCTTTCCCACCACCTGTAATTCATACACGCTATCACGTGATGGGAAAGTTTCGCGGTAGGACTCATTACGCATTTGCGGCAAGATCGTATGATGTCGTTGCCGTTCCGTATCGCCAGGTGGCTTTTCGGTAGCTTAAGGTAATCGTCTCTATCGGACGATTATCTCCAGAGCTATATCCCACATTCACGCTGGTCACGATCACTTTTTCTAAAGTGATAGTCAGATAAGCATCAGAGCCAGCAACCAAATTAAGCTCAGCATTATCAAATTGTGTTTTCATGGCACATGCGTGAGCAAGCGCCGGACTGCCGTTATCCATCACCTTCGTAATGGTCAAATCACCAAACGTCGTCACTCGTCCAGTAATTTGATCGCCTTCTTCCCATTCTCCTCCTTGAGACGTCCCATAGGAAACAGACTGAACGATTGTTTGACCTTCGTATCCTGTAACTGTGGCATTTCCTGGAACGGCCCCAGCACCAATGTTAATAAATCCATTTTGTTCTGGCATTGTAAATCCCTCCTTAGAAAAATAATGTGTGTTTGATAAACCTGAAGCCACTGGAAAAGGTTTAATATTTTTCGCTTATTGTAAAGTTGGCTTCGCGTTCCATATTTATTCAGAGCAAGAGAAATGCCAGGGAGGAAAAATTTTCGGCCATCTACTTTACTGTGTAAATTCATCAAATTTTTCCTGTGCTTAAAAAGAATTTGTCCATTTTGAAGTTAAGGAACAGCCCGCGAGCTTTTCCTTAAGATCTAAAATTAATTGAAATCTTTAAAAATCAATTTCAAAATTTTCTGAAAACCAAACTCTGTCAAACCTGTGTTGCTATTTCTATTAGTCACCACTCTTGGAATCAGATATGAGGCAACCCCTGCATCCCCAATAATCGCAAAAATTCTGTTGCTGCTCAGAGAAGAAAAGTTTCGGCAGTTTTTAGGAGATGGATGATTGGGGAAAGGATTATCGGAACGATTAAGATGGATGAGCTAGAATAAGGCGATATTGGTGATCCTTCGACGAGCTCAGGAGGATCCCATTTGTAATTCATGGTGAGCTGGTCGAACCATGCTCCTCACTTGTGCCTTCTCTTTCTTCTTTAAACAACTACACTGCTAGCTTGACTCTTTTTCCACCGAACTCTCTTCGGCAGGCAAACTCAGCTATTTTTGGCTTCTTCTAAGCGCTTGATACAAAGTTCCGCTTCCTTATGGGGAAGGGCCTGTTTAATTATCGGACGGGTTTCAGAAAGGAAAGCAGGCTTGCCTTCTACGTGACGCTCTTCGAAACCAAAGAACGCGCCTAAGTAATGGCAGGTCGATGGGACCAGAAACGGATTCTCACGAAGAATCTCCCAGAGGCTGTCCTGTCTTGTCAGATAGATTGGCATAAGATCAGAAGTAAACGACTCTGAAGTAGCAGCCTGAAGACGAGCATGAGCGACATATCCAATGAACAAGAAAACCTTGAGCCCTTCACTGTGCAAGTCAGACTTGGATTGGGCACTCTCATGGTATCGCTCGTACAGAGCTCCCCATGCCTTATACTCCTTAAGACCATTATATTGACCATTCTCCATAAGTGCTGAGTTTTCAATATTAAGCAATGTCCGAATAAGAAAAGCCGAATCGTCGTGAAAGTTATCGGCAAGAGCCGAGGAAGCCAATAAATTAACCGTGACCAAAAAGATAACTATACATTTCATGATGAGTCCTCTTTGATAAATCTTTCTTGTAAAATTTGCTTACTCATCTGTAATCTTTACTGTAATATTTCCCGCTTCCTTAGGTGTCACAGCATTCCAGATTTTCATAACTTCGCTATTGGCAATTACAATGCAGCCATCGGACCAAGCCGCGCTTGTACCTTTGTGAACAAAAATTTCATTGGATTTCCGAGTGTTTTTATTAACTGGAACATTCCTCCCCAACCAAATTGCCTCTCGTTTCTTATTGCCGGTTATACCATCGTTTTTGTTTGCCATACGAGTTGCGTAGGAAGTGTACTCTCCTACGTCAACCTTTACAGCAGAATCCCACCAGCATGTTGTATCGACCGAGGTAGCACCGTGCGTAAACTTGAGTTTCCCTTTGTTTTTACCACGTTTAATATTGATAACGTAGGGCATACCCCCTCCTATTTCAGTGATCCACAACTCTCCAATCTGACACAGAAAGTTCTTATTTGCTAGCAGGGAAAATTTTTACTATCTCAAGCTATTCCTCATAACTATGTTTAACAATTTAGATGAAAAACCTTCTTTTTATTAATTACCTATGCATTCGCTGCCAGGTCATACGACGTTGTCGCCGTTCCATATCGCCACGTAGCTTTTCGATAGCTCAAGGTAATGGTTTCACTCGGCCGTGTATCACCTGAGCTATAGCCAGTCGACACACTGGTCACAATAACTTTTTCTAATGTGACCGTTAAATACGCATCTCCCCCAGCCACAAGATTGAGTTCGGCATTATCGTATTGCGTTTTCATCGCACAAGCATGGGCCAGAGCAGGACTTCCATTATCCATGAATTTGGTAATGGTCATATCTCCAAAGGTCGTCACTCGACCTGTGATTTGATCCCCTTCTTCCCACTCCCCCCCTTGTGAAATACCATAAGAGATCGCTTGAACGATTGTTTGGTTCTCATAGCCTGAAACTGTTGCGTTCCCTGGAATTGCACCGCCGCCAATGTTAATAAACCCATTTTGTTCAGCCATGACTCGTTCCTCCTAAACAACTATAGAGAAATGTAAGTTTGTAGTTAGATATGAGACAGTACCATCTGAAAGATTATTCTCTTCTAACCGAGTTGCTATTATTTTATTAATCAGCAAAAGCGATGCCAAGGTAAGAAAGAGCCCGTCTTGGATTTTGAATGTGGCGTAACCACCTGAGTACACTCTATTTTCTAGAAAGTATATTGACTCAATCAAAGAACGACTGTTTAGATCATTTTGTCGTCTAGCGTTCAAAATCTTTGAAATCTTTCTGTAGATTTCAAAGATTCATCAGTACGCCACGGCATAAATCTATATGGACTTTCTCTCTCTTAGAGACGAGATAAACGAGTGAGTCACGTGTCTACTTGAACAACAAACAAATCGATCTGCATGCTTCGACCCTTCGACAGGCTCAGGGCGAAAAGTGCTACGTTGAACGACTCACTATGATGGTTCGACGGACTCATCATGAATGACCAATCGATTCATCCTGAGCCTGTCGAAGGATCACCATGCTTCAAGACTCTTCGTCAGTTTCGTTCAGAGCCCCGACGAAGAATTCAGAATAAATGAATATCAACGACGTTGTTATCCTTTCGCTGGTGGTGGCAGCTCGGCCACTAGCCGCAGTGACACCGTCAATTCATCTAACTGGAAGTGCGGTTTCAAGAAGGCTACGGCTCTGTAGCATCCTGGTTTTCCTGGCATTTCACTCACATCTATCCGTGCCTCCTTTAACGGATATTTCGCCTTCACATCTTGTCCAGCCTCTTCCGTACTCACCACATAATTCTTGATCCAGCGATTCAGATAGTCCTCACAATTTTTTCGAGTCATGAAACTACCGATTTTATCCCGCATAATAGATTTCAGATAATGGGCAAACCGTGAAGTGGCCATGAGATATTGCAACTGCGTTGATAAGCGAGCATTAGCATTGGCTGCATCCGTATCGTATTTCACCGCCTTTTGTGCCGATTGTGCTCCAAAGAAGGCCGCATAATCAGTGCCTTTACAATGAATCAACGGAATAAACCCAAGATCAGCCAATTCTTTTTCGCGTCGATCGGTAATGGCTATCTCTGTGGGACACTTCAGGGCAATTTCGCCGTCATCCGTATTAAACGTGTGAGTCGGTAAGCCTTCGACAAGCCCCCCACCCTCAACACCTCGAATCGCGGCACACCAGCCATACTTGGCAAACGCATTGGTTAGACGAGCACCCATAGCATAGGCCGCATTTCCCCATAAATACTTTTTGTGGTCTTTCCCATCCACATCCTCTTTAAAATTGAAGGCTTCAACCGGCACCGTTTCTTGTCCATACGGCAATCGCATGAGAATGTGAGGAAGGGTCAAGCCGACAAAGCGAGAATCTTCAGATTCTCTAAAAGACTTCCATTTGACATATTCCACACTCTCAAAAATTTTGGCCATATCTCGTGGATTAGGAATATCCGTATACGAATCTAAATTGAACATATGCGGGTCTGCCGCAGAGAGAAAGGGGGCATGCGCGGCTGCAGCAACATTGGAAATTTTCTCGAGCAGCTCCATGTCTTGTGGGCCTCGCCCAAATTCGTAGTCCCCAATCATGGCACCAAATGGAGCTCCTCCAAATGTGCCGTATTCTTCTTCATAGATTTTTTTAAACAACGCACTTTGGTCAAATTCCGATGCTTTTTGAAGATCCTTCAGGAGATCCTGTTTCGACGTGTTCATCACTCGAAGCTTGAGCATCGTGCTCGTTTCTGACTGTTGGACGAGATAGTGTAGGCCACGCCATGACCCTTCTAACTTTTGAAACTCTGGGGCATGCATGACGGCATTGAGCTGGCGGGAGAGCAGCTCATCGATATCCGCAATACGAGCACTAATCGTTGCCTCAACATCCTTCGAGACCGTCAATGTTCCCTTCATCACTTCTTCGATGAGCGTTCCGATCTGTTTCTTGGAAGCATCTCGTTGCTCTTGGTCTCGACCGATTCGCCCATCATCAATAATTTGATCGAGCAGACTTTTTTCTTCCTGCGTGGTCTCTGCTGTTTCCCCTTCTGCTTCTTGAACTTTGTCAGCCATCTTCATCCCTCCTTCGCCGGTTCTGCCCCTTCAGCACCAGGGGATTCAACGCCAGCATCTTTGGCCACTTGTTGTAGACTGTCTGTGTTGCCAATGATTTCTTGTAACCGTTCACTGAGCCGATCGTTTCCATCGGTTTTGGCTAATAATTCAGAGAGTTGCCGCCGCACATCCAGAAGTTGCTTGAGGGGTTCAATTTGATTGACCACATGTTCAGGTTCGAAATCGTCCATCGAATCAAATCGGAGTTCAACACCCATCTTCGAATCATCATTCTTCAGTTTGTTCTCCACATTGTAGACAAGACGAGGCTTCATCCCTTTTAACACTGAGTTGAAATTATCTCTGTCAATTTCCACAAACTTTCGATCTTTTAATTTCGGGAGAGGGTCTTCTGGTTTGCCTGAAAGATCGGATAACACTCCCATGACAAAGGGGAGCTCTTTCATTTGTATGGCTCCTCCCGTCTCGACGTCATAGGTAATGTGAACTCTTGGTGATCGAATTCGATCCAGCTTATGTTGTGTACTTTCCTTCCCCATAAGATTTCCCCTTTCTTACTTGTTCCCAAAATTAATTATGACTTGGGCTTCTCATCCTTCAGTCCCAAGGTTTCTCGAACACTTCCAAGAACATCTTTACTTTTAATCACTTCATTCAACCATTCATCCAGTGGCATTTCTCCCCAGTTTGTGGCACGTTGAACTAAGTAGGAGACGGGGCTATGTGGTTCTGTTCTCCTAAAAAAGGTCGCAACAGCAGCCAATCGTCGAAGAGCATCAAGTCGATCAGCAGGCTCAATACCTCCAGAATGCTGTATTCCCGTGCTTGTTCCAGGATTCACGCTTTTAGACACCTGTTGAACATCACCTTCCTGAGGAGCCTTTATTTCTGGACTACTCATGCCCGCCCCCCCTTTTTTTTGGATCGTCTCCTCCAAAAACACACGGCAATTGGCAACGACTTCCTTTACATTTCTGATACTAGGCCTATCTGAACTGTCCTCGCCAAATTTCTCCTGTATCACTTGGTCCAAGCTTTGAATTTCATCCGCGCATTGATTCACGTCCTCCAACAACGCCAAGCAATGTGTGAGAGGCGTGGCGACTTCAGCCTTGTCCAACTGCTCTTTGGTGACCTTCCCTTCGGCAACCGCCTCCGCCATCGCCTTTTGACTTTGACGTCCTAAATTATCAACGATTCGAGATTCCTCCCAATGATAAAATGAATACATTTCTCCGTCGGGGGAATGAAGTATCGGTATAAGTTTGACGGTGGAGGGGAAAAACGGCGATTTTTCTTTTTCATTCATCCACTCGATCGGCGAAGCTCGAAATTCCCGATCTCCATCTTCTATGATTGGATAGAGAGATTCCCAAAATCGTGCATGAAGTTCTCGAACTAATTTCAATCCGTCACGAAGCCCAGCAAATTGATGTCGTTTGACTAATGCCTCGAGCAACCACACGGCGACTTGAAGATCTTTGCTTTCAGCGGATAGGACTGCTGTCGAAATTTCGATAACTTTTCCCCAATCTGCAGTCTTCGGCGCACCTTTGGGTTTCCAATCACCTTGAGGCAAATCATCGTCTGCACGACGAGCCTCCTTGATGATGTCGTACCGCGTGTATCGCACATCAGCGCCAGCCGGATTTTCGCCAGGAATAGGAATCAACAAGGATTCAACGTCAATGGTAGACGGCGATGCCATTTGTCACTCGTTCCCTTCCGGCAATGGTTGACTATCAAATTCAACCTCGAGAACTTCAAGCATTCCGCGATCTTGACCATCGATAAGAAAGACACGTTGTCCAAGTCCTAACGTCACGTCTGCCCCGGGGGATTCCCATTGAGTCATTCTTCCTAATCGAACCTGATCATTACCAGAATTTACCGAGTTGACGTATAGGACAGGTATGAAGACCGGGCCGACCGGGCCACTAACTCCCTCAATGTCAGCCTGAATCCAGATGAGATCTCGAAGATATTTGGGAGCTGAAATCTCTATGCGCTTGATTTGTTCGAAAGGCACCCAAGCATACGAATCCTGTACGATGACCTCCAGAAACGGAGAAATCCGATCATCAGCGTCCAGAAATTCATTGAAAGGTTGGCCATCGGCATGACCAGTGAGAGGTGGTCGCTGTTGCTCTGACGCTTCCAGGAAGTTCTTGGCTTGCGCTACATGACCCATGCGCAACGATGACATCGCATCAAGATGAAACTGGACATATGTCGGTTTTTCAAAGAGAAAATCAGGCTCTTTTTCGGCGTGAAAAACCTGTCGCCTCTTCTCTTCGCCTTTGAGAACGTTTTGATAAATTTCGATCGCCAGCGCAGCAGAACTGTCTTGATGCGCAATGACATCCAGTTGTCGTTTCCCACCTTCTCCGTCCCCAACCAAACTCAGTAATTCAAACAACAAGGTTCGTAACTGGGCGTCAGACGGATGGGCTTTCACTTCCTGCTTGACCTCGGCAAGAGCCTCAGTAAGTTTTCCTTCATCAAGTAAGGACTTAGTCTTCATCAGAATCCCATTGCCATTCACACCGTCGTCTCGCGACTCAGAGCGTTTCGTATTTCTGTGAGTGAAATCTTCGATGATGTATTCATTGTGAGTGCTGCCTCTGGAAGTTCATCTGTGACATGATCAAGGTTATCGCTCTGTTGAAAAGGTTGAGAGTCATCATTGGTATTTTCATGAATAGCCGTATCCTGACTGTGACGCGATGCCTGAACGAGGCCCAGAAATATCTTTGGAGAGGCAGGTTGAGTCGTGACAAAGAGATACGGCATGTCGGCTTTTGGATGATGGACCCAGAAATACATTGAACCATTTCCCTGTTCATCCCATAGTTTGGATAGGATTTCTATCCAAAATACGACATCAAATGCACTAAGAGTTTCTCTACTTCGAAGCGGAATTCTGATGCTTGTGTCTGTTGAAGCCCCCTGGTCATCACGCAACGAAACCAGATGCTGCATCATAACTTCGCGAATATTTGACCTTCCCGTTCCAGCATCCTGTTCAAATATATCGTCAAAGAGCTGAGGGACAGTATGACTTTGAAGATATGTCTCGTATGCATCCTGCTGATCTTTCAATTCGGGAAATTCAACATTTTGAATTTGTGATCGAAATGTTTGAACATTTGAATTTTCCCATCCTTTTTCAGCCATCTCTCGAGCATGCTGTAAAAAATCGGCACACATCGCCGGCACTAAATACAAGGGTTTACTCCATTCCCTTCTATCTGTGCAGATGAACAACAAGAACGGAAAAGTGCGCCCAGCTCGATCCTGTTTCGGTGAAACGATACCAATTAAAAGTTCCTGATTATCTGGAGAAGTGAAGACAAAGTTCCATGTATCCATTTTCAGAAAATCCTCGCTCCACCTTTTGTGTTTGGTACGAGCATAGTGAATTCCCTCTTGCAACCACTGATCAAAGGCCTGCAGCGCACTCCCTGACGCATTCACCTTAATGAACTCAGGAGAAATGGGCAGCTTGCCAAAGCATCCGATCTTCATGAAACGTCCTTCCTCAGACCTGCTTTAAACTCGACGTACAGGAAAACTTTTCGAAAAAATCGGGACGGAACGGATTTCTTGCACTTCGAGCTTTCAGATCGTATCGAAGATGCAATATCTTGGAATTGCTTGATTGAAACGCCCATTCGATCTTGAATGCGGTATCACTGATCGGCGTTACTCGTGCCCCGTCCAACAATCGAAACAATCCCCACCAGCCTTTCGCTTCACGCGGCTCCCAGGCACCATTCACTTTGACTTGAAGAGCAGCACCGCCAGATCCAGAGATTCCAGGCCACACCAATTGTTCCCATTCTTGAGGGCCCATCTGATACAGCATTTCTTGCTCTCCGAGAGCCAATCGGATTTCACTCACCAACGGAGCCGCGAGTCCTTGGTCAGGATAGGGAAAAAGATCAAATTCGACATGGGGACCGGATTGACCAGATGGAAACAAACTCTCCGAAAGAAATCGCGCATGTTCTAGTTTTTGAAGGACGGTTTCTGAAATCGGAAGCACAACTCCACGCCAAGGCTTGAGACGCCATCCATCTTGTCCTTGATGGATGAAGGGCTTCAATTGCTTGTCGAAAAAGGCCCAGAGAACACCACTTTGCGGATGAAAAAACTGACTCACATCATTAAGTGCCACGTCTTGGCCTGCCCGTTGAAATGGATAACGGCCAGCGATCGTCTGCTGACACGGCACAAACACCTCAGACTCCCATTGCGCATTCAACACCGACAAGGAACGATTCATGACACTGCGCATCGCAATAGTCAGAGGTTCAAGTAGGAGCGGTTCGACAAGACGTCGCATATGTGGGTCCAACTTGAGACTGAGTTGTTCAACCTTCGTCATCGGGCGTGTCAAATCGTTCGCCTGTCCTTCTGCAATGGCTTGAGCCAGAGCGATCGGATCTTCGACGCTCCCGTCGGGCAAGACCCCTTGAAGAACAGCCCGGACGTTTTGCAATTGAGCGACATATTCCGAGACCGGAGGTTTGTCATCCTCTTGACCTGGCGGGACATCGACAAAGCGATGAATAGACCGAAATTCTCGATATACCGGATCTTCAAACGCAATTGCCGTCGTTGAGCTTTCCGGTAATGATTCCTCCCATAACAACTTACGTTTCATTTTTTGTATAAAACTTGAGTCACTATCGCCTATATGCATCATTGCATTTTGCATTAACCCCGTATTCACGCGAACTTGCTGTAGGACAAGCGTAATGGGAGACGGTTGCACACTCAGTTGCTCCATGAGTGTCAAGACATCTTCCACCGTGCCAGCTGAACGCACGTGCACCGATTGAAGAAACCGTTGCCAGTGTTTCGAGTAATCTCCGAAATAGAGCGCCTGAACCGAATTGGTCACCTCGCCTTCTAACGGTTGGGTTTCTCCCAAGACCCAATATTCCCGGCTGAACTCATTCAGTACTCGAGAAAGAGTCGGTCGAAACGCGACCTTCCATCCATTCCTCGTATAAATCCCTGGAATTTGATATTCACTTATTAAACTGCCTTCACCCTTCCCTTCTAGCGCAACATCCAGAGAGAACGGTTCAAGTGGTTCTGTCGCTCCATTGAGTGTTTGTGCATAGAGTCGTTGCGTGACTGGAATACGTCGTAAATAGGAACGTACCTTTTGAATAAGTGATTGATCCAGATCAGCTTGCATGGCCGCATCGCCAGCCATGTGATAACTATAGAAACGGAGGATCCGTTTAAACGAGTCAACAAATACCTCCATGTTCCCTTGAGCTGCAAACATCGATGGAATGAAGCTTTGAGACCAAACCTTCTGAAGTTGATGGTCGAGAAACTCAGAATCCAGATGAGTGTTGTCCGCCATCATTAAATAGGCTTTTAAGAGCGAATAGTGATTCGCTTCATAACTTGTGTCCGCACTAAACCTGATAGCATTCGCAAATAAGCCCAGTTGGCTTTCGACGATCTTTTTCACAGGCCGCGCTACCAGCAGATCAAATTCCCGCCGATAGAGCGTTTTCAAGGGTTCGACAAGACGATCCCCCTCGTAAAATCCCCATAACCGAATCGGAAGCGATCCTTCGTCATAACTACTCAGTTGCTCCACACGCTCACGCATACGATCCAGACCAGTGATACTGGTGATATATTGAGGGGAATCGAGTTCATGAGTTCCTTCCCCTCGAATGAGAGGGAGGGCAACAGCTTCATCAAGGACCGAACCAATCAGAAACTTATTTCCCAAATAAGACGACGCGAATCCGAAAAGACTTAATCCAACACCCAAGATGGCTGCCCCAAAGACTGCGACACGCACATAGCCGCGCTGACGAAACACACTCGAGGAAGGATTTGACAGGCCTCGATCAGGGAAAATGACGTCGGTAAACAAGTTTTTTATAAAATAACTCTTGGGTTCCCCTTGCTCCTCCTTCTCTGATTGCACTCCCTGCAATCCAGCAGCTTCACTCACGGTGTGAATGATTCGATCGATAGGATTTCCCTCTTGGGTCCCGCTCGTAAAATAAAACCCTCGGAAGAAGGGACTTTCTTGATATGGGTTCTGATGAAACAATAGTTCGACGAATCGATGAAGCGCTGTCTGACATGTCGCAAACTGTAAAGGGAACCCTAACGCTCTGACCTTCTCTGAACCTCTTGCCGACATCAGTCGTTCAAGCCGCCAGGTTTGCAACGTCTCCAAGAGTTGACAAAACTCGCCGTCAAATTGTTCCTGAGGAGACGCATCCGACACCGTTCGTCTCTTCAAGGTACTCCCCCAAATCTGTTCGCGCTGTGCAACCGAAAGATTTCCAAAGAACTGGACAAACCCGTCTAGGAGGTCGCATTTGGTAAACACGAGATAGACGGGAAAGACCATACCCAGTCGTGTCATCAATTCATCAATACGCTCACGTATGGTTTTGGCATGAGACTCAATATCCTGGTCCGTCCCTTGAAGCAAATCAGCGATACTAATCGCTACAATGACGCCATTAATGGGTTTGTGTTTTCGGTATTTTTTTAGCAAGTCGAGAAATGAAAACCATTCCTCTCGATCTTCTTCTTCTGTCGTATACCGACCGGCGGTATCCAACAACACCGCTTCGCTTGTGAACCACCAATCGCAGTTACGCGTCCCCCCGACGCCTTGCACCCCTTTCCGATTTTCTCCAAGATACGGGAAGTGCAAACCCGATTCTCTCAGTGCCGTGGATTTACCGGATGCAGAGGGGCCAATGAACATGTACCATGGCAACGCATAAAGGGCGGATTGTCCACGATATTGTTTCCCTAACTTCGTCTGCTTGAGCGTGGACATGGCTTTCTGAAACTGCGTTCGTACGGCTTCAATCTCGTCTTTTTGATCGCTAGTCGCTTGGCTTCCAAACTCTTCGCTTTGCTGATGAAGTGATTGCTCCAACAACCGCGCACCCTGCTTCGCACGGTAACGATCATAAACGAGAAGTAAGATCCAGGAGAGAAGAATTCCTCCAATCAACACGATTTTCACGGGGTCATCTTGCAGCCCGAGCGATGTTCCGCCAAACCAAATCAACAGGCATAACAGGATGACGCCGATCGCAACCAGCAAGTGTGGTCGACTCAAGAGAGCCAAAAACAGGTTTTTCGGAAGAGAGAAAAGTCTTCTCATGGATTGGCCTGTACCGCTAATGTGTGTATTCGATCTGCCACGCTCAGACTCTCTTGATGAATCAACACCGAAAGCGCCACGTAAAAGAAGAACACGATGGAGACCGCACCAACGGCGACGATCCATGCAGGCAGATCCCGCTTGACGACATCGATAATTTCCTCATGCCGTTGACTATGTGGAGATAACGGCGAGGGACCTCCTCGCTTTGCGTGAATTTCACGAAACAGATCATGCCGAAGATCTTTCAAGCGCTCTCGTCCATGAACCTTGTACTGACCTTCAAAGCCCAACGTGAGACAGATTAAATACACTTCGAGCAAATCAGGATCAACTGGGAGTGCTTTTCGCAATGACTCCAAACGATTGAAAAATTCTTCCCCGGCGATGTTGGTTTCAAAAAATTGGTATTGTAGGGGTCGGGACGCCCATTCTTCCTTATGCACCCATCCAGAGCTAAAGATCATCTCATCCAAAAACGCAATCACAGCAAAACGAGCATCGAGCAACACATCACGAGGGACCCCGATTTCCACGCCTTTCCCGTCTGCGTCATGTAGTAACTGCTCAAGACGTATGCGAAACGAATCTGGAGAACCAAGGTCCCGCGCATATTTGACTTGAGTCCCAAGTACGAATAAGTCGGAAAAGATATCGACGAGAACACCTTGAGATGATTGCGTTAGTTGTGGCATGGCTTTACTCTTTTGTGGCAAGCAATTCCAATTCGACCCCCTGCACATCACTCGGGAGGTACACCGCCAGTATTTGAGCCTTCTTCACGCGATCCCAAAAGCCTCCATGGTTCTCCAAACTGAAATATTGATAGCCAGTCTTCGAGGGAATACTCGCCGGCGGTCTGGGAATATGATGAAACTTTATCCCAGGCATAGCGGCATTCAGAATCAGGTCCATATCATCTACCGCTCCAACCTTCACTCGCTTTAGTATCATTGAGCGAAGATGATCTTCAGAGTCACCACCGACCACAGACAGGAAAAATTGTCCCTTATTAAGTAAGGCTTCGTCTGCGATCCGTCCCACCCACAGATACTCACCTCGTTTCTCAAGAGGAATCGTGACATATCGCGTAGGCGTGATGTGTTCCACTACATTGCGAATTCGATGATCTAATTCACGAAAAGATCGACTCAAATTCGTGTGTTCATATTCCGGCAAATCCTTTGGGTGTGAATCTGATGACAAGACGGCAAGTTCTCCAGACAATCTTGCTAATGTCAGGTACAACCCTTCCGGATGAATTCGACCGACGTGGGTGTAATGAGATAAGATCGGAATATATGAATAGATGGTATGCAGCATGGAAAAACGTAAGAGATCCATGCCTCCATGCTCACGTATTCCACGTTGCTGATCGGCTAGGGCGCTACCCATCGACACCAGAAGCTCCAATAACGATCTCACTATTCGCATCAACGACTCGCATCCAGACATCCACAGCAACGGAGGAATGTAGGCATCACGTATGACCACCGTTCCGCCGGGTGTGCGAATAAGTTCCGCAATTTTCATAACACATGAATCTGGCATGTCTTCCCCTGAAAAGAATACGCGTAAGTTTTTTCTCGCCACCATAAGCTCTCGAGCATTTTCTCCAGTGTTTTGATCGGGAAGCGACACGTACTCCCCGGTATATCGTGATCGTCTTGAACTGGCAGTATTTCCGAGATCACAATTATTCATTCCCACGTGTTCCATGGAAATGCCTAGATACACATCCAGATGTTCTAGCGAAGGCAGGAAGAATTCTCCGATCGGACGCGTTTGTGGCGTAACATCCAAGTCAGGAATCCGAACTGGTAACCCATCAGGCAACACAGCACGTAACCCCAGCAATGTAAAGTTCTCGTTGGCAAGCCCGTCACGATCGATATCGATCTCACATACTCCCCAACCAAAAGGCATCAGTCCTTGAATTTTGTCTGACAACAAACCTTCATAGTACCGATCCCAATGCTGGAAATGATGAGGAGTCAACAGCATCCCCTCACTCCATACAATCTTGTGTCGTGCATCCATGAACGGCTATCCCTTTTGAGTTAGTTCAAAATGTCCATCACTCGATCTGCAATCCTGTATCTCAGTGGTTAGGCACAAGCTTTCTTTAGCCGATTAATCATCGTCAAACGGTCGTAGGCTGTTCTCGTCAAAACGAAGCTTCACTTCTGGTGTACCAAATGAAAAAAATCCAGGCTCTTCAATCGGAATAAGCATTCGCCACATATTTGGTATATGCTTACGAAACAGACCCATAATTCCGATGTAGTTTTCTTCTTTTTCTTGATCCGCCGTCATCTCGACAATATGTTCGTCATCTGGCTTCAACGTCATATCCATTCGTCGTATCAGACCATCACCAAGAACCTCTGAGTCTCGTTTCCACATTTCTTTGAAGGTAGACTGATGAAATCGATCCTTGAACCGCAAGATATAGATACGGACAACCAGTGGGGATGGTTGTCCTCCTTCTGTCAGATTCAATCGATTCGTTGAATGCATGATCAGCTCGAGTTCCTGTTTGGTCGAACCACACGCAACAAGCAGGGATAGCATCCCTCCACATAGCGCCCACATCAACCAGTGATTATTGCGACGTTTGCTGACCATAGACACTGAGGTATCCTTTCCCGAAATCTTCGCGCAGGACGTGTTTCATGGTATTGGCCTCTTCGTTCAGAAGGCTTTGATGTTTTGCAATAAATCGATCCCACGCGCGGCTCTTATTCAGCACCCCCGAAAACAGTGGATTCAGCCTGAAAGTCGAACGTTTCGTCTCCAATTCAAGTGTCACCGGATCTAGCTGCCGGAGGATTCCCCTCACACATTCGCGCAATCCCGCCATGATTCCCATTGGTTGCAAGGCGAGATCTTGCAGAGCTTCGCGTAACTGTCTCAGAACGACTTCAAAGTCGGCATCAGATCGTTGTTGATCAAAAAGATAGGATGTAATTTCCTCAGTAGAATCTGCCCACTTTATTGGATTTTGATTCTTCGATAAAATTCTCGTCACTTCGACTTCCATTTCCTGCTGAAAGATACGTCTGGCATTCAATGCATCAGTTAACGCTTGAAGAAATACGGTGAGCAGCGCTTCAACACGAGCTGAGTTCACAGCGCGGGATGTGAAAGATTGAGAAACTTTTGGTGCGTGCGTCTCAACATAATTCGATTGAGCGGACAGTGTTGTGAGGATCTGTTCCTGTTGGTATTCCGTGTCAGGAAATGTTGCTTCGACATAGGCAAGCAGGCTCTCAGCTTCCAGCGGCTCCAATCCTGCGGTCGCTTCGGTCAGCACATTTTTTAAGGCCGTCACTCGTTCATGGGGTTGTTGATCAATCAGTTTTCGTGAGAGGGTCCTCAATTGTTCGACCACAAGCTCGAAACGTGAAGAGCTTGACGATAGACAAATCGTGGCATCCGAATCATCGTTTACGCCGGTCAACTGTTGAGTCACATCTGCAGGATGAAAGACTAGGACATATGGACCAATCCCGATTTCATCACCTTTCGACAGTGGATAAGCTTTTCCGGTTTCCAACAGCTCACCATTCAGTTGACTACCATTCGTACTCCCGACATCTTGCAAAACACATTGATCATGTGAAGAACGAATTTCTGCATGTCGAGACGAGACGAGGCGACGAGCATCCGGCAACACCACATCGTTGACTTCACCTCGACCAAGCTTGATAACCGGGGCGCTCAACACATTCTCCAATGATGGAGGCAGCACATCCGCACCGGCTTTCATGGCTAGGTAAAATTCCATCGGCAGTCTTAGTTGACGCGTGCACGTTCCTCACGGAGTTGCTGACAGACACTCAAGATTTCCCTATTACGCTGCTGGGATTTAAATAATTCCTTGTTCAAGTCCTCACCAATGCTCATGACTTCGGACATCACGTCTTCCATCAAACAGTGCGGCTGATTCTTTATGTAGTCGCCAGCATGATGACAAAAGCTGAACCCTGGAACTCTCGTCATTAAGCGAAGCGCAAAGAGCAAGACCTTGTCCCATACATCATCAGAAACCTTCATCGCACCGGCTTGCGCAGAAACTCCTGGATATAACAACGCTCGCTTGCTAAACACCCCTCCATACTCTTTCAAGAGAGAACATAATCTCGCATGAAGAAGCTCTGGATTCCCAGGCCCGACACTTTTCACAATCTTTTGTATAGCCTCCATCACTTTAGGAAGGAGAGACACCAAACGCTGCTTCTCCTGGCCTCTGGTACGTAAGACTGTATGGAGCGACAGCATTCCGAGGCTGTACAGATCGCTGGGAACATGAAAGGATCGATACACAAGAGTTCGTGTTTGATTCCAGACGTCGTGTTGTAGGGACTGAAGACATTCCCACGTCCTCATATCTATTGGCTCCGTCTTGCCATCGATAATAAGCCCTCGCTCAACTGATCCGACCTTTTTCCCCCACACCGCAATCGAGGTCGTGTTCCCATTTGTCATGGACAGTGTGACCCGGAACATATCTTGGTCGGAAAATTCCGTAGCAGAAAACTTATCTCCTAATATGTGGAGACGAACTATTCCCTGAACAGGTTCGGACAACGAGGTATTGTGGCGAATCTGTTCCAGTGAACGGATCAAGACGGTGGAAACCTCAGATTGTCCTAACGGCCAATAACGAATTTCCGGTGATTGAAAACTTTCCTCCATCCCTGCTGTCGGTCTGAACAGCATCACGTCTAGACCTGAAGGCAAGCCGTCAGGAACGACGGGTACGGCAGAATTTGAATCGGCAATTTGGACCGTGAATTGCCAACGAGATGGCAGCAGAGGATCGATATTTTCAGGAAACAGTATGCAAAGATTATCTGGCTGAACACTCAGTAGCGGTCGTTGAGTTTCTGAATGAATTCGCAGTACCGCCCCACTAACTGTCGCCAAAAGACGCCATTTGAGCCAGAGGGTTTCCAGTGGCGCCACGACACCCTCAGAATCAGCGAACTGAAATTGTGAATATTTCGTAAAACGAGTTGCTAAGGAAGGAAGATCCACGCGTGCATCGGTGAAGACCTCTTCTTCCGTCCAATTCGCACACACGTCAGGCCATGAGGCACCACCAAGAAGATCACAAAACGCCTCCCAGGGAAACCAGGAAAGTGAAGAAGAATAAATCTTCTCGATCTGAGGAGTGGGCTGACTCATCATTGACTGCTGCTCCGGACAGAGAGGAGGCTCCTTCTTCGGCAGATGCCAAGAGCTATTTGATGTAGGCAAAACAGCAAGGCGGGATCCTGGCCGTGAATGAGGAATAAAGTAGGAATCAGGATCATGTGATATCATCGAATCCCTTTGCCTTGATACCAACGGACATGATGGAACCTCCCCACTTCAAGATCCTTACGTTCTTCCGTGCTATTCCCAATATGCTTTTTTGATGCCAATTCAAAAGAACAAGTGTTTATTGCCAAACTGCTGTTAAGCTCAAGAAACCAAGAAATGTGCCAATTCAGATTGTGCTGATATCTAGTGAATCGAACACTTCAAGCGAACGTGACAATACAATGGGTGAGATAATGGAACAGGCACCTAAAACCTCTGTGTCCCTAAGACACATCCATAAGGCTGTATCTAAACAGATACAGCTTGTATCTGATCAGATACGTGACAGAGAAAGCGTGAAGTTTCGTGTTGTTTGAGAGAAAAAACGATTGAGGATAGCCGAACGAGACAATGGAAAAGCTTTCTGGATAAGTAACAAGCTATTGACGAGGTTTTTCTACTGTGAGTGCACGCTCCAGGTCGAGAATCTCCTGACTTTTAGTGAAGATGGCTGCTGAGGCCCCGAGTAAAACCTTTACACCCCGCGTGCCTTCTTGATGACGGATCCCTTCTAGATTCCTCTCTAAAGCACGAACATATGCCTCGCCCTCACTGACGACGTCCTCAGATACGAGCTCTTGGGAAAATGGTCGTGTGCTGACAAAGGCTTTAATCACTTCGTCTCCAAAGGGTTGGGCAATGATAAAACGCTCAGCAGAATTTTCTCCTCCAAATTCATAGATCTCACCTTTCTGAATCCTCGCCTGCTTTCGGAACATATTTGGGACTAAATGAACCACTTTCCCATCAGCCTGGAAGTAGTCTAACTTTAGATATCCATCTCTATCCGATTGCACATAAACGACTAAAGGTTCATTGTCCACGTATCGCCCGTCAGCATTATTCAACCAAATTTTGAGCGCAGTTGAAGGGCCGGGATTAAGAGACGGAGACATCAAGACATCCTTGCGCTGCTTGAGCTTTTTCCTTCTCTCAAGTTCTTGTGTGACTGACATTGGATCGAGTACCCCTGTAATACGAATACAGATCTCCTGACCTGTCTTGGTCGTATCTTTAATATGAACCTGCTCCAACATACCGGCACTAATACTATGAATAGAGTCTTTTTTTAGTTGAAAATCTTCAACCTGTGATGACGATTCCACCCAAACCTTATAACCACTGACGGCTTGCTCTCGAGCACGTGCCATGGCCTTCGCTTTTGCGTCACTTGGCGTTTCATCATCTCCATAGGCATAACACCCCAGACCTTCCACAGCCTCAAGCTCATTTGCGGATACTTTCTGAATATACATTGGAGTGACGAACAACGAAACAATGATGACCAATCGCGACAATATATTTTTGACTTCCATCACACCCTCCTTCCTCACTAGGGCACACGCACAGGCTCCACTGCGAGCACCTGATACGGTAGAAATGACTGATTATCGATATCATCATGAATCTCGTTTAATGGCTTGATGAGACAGCTCTGATCTACATACGGGATAGTCTCAACTCCACAAATGATCTTGGGAGTGGACTGATCCCTGGATAAATCGAAGGCAACACGCTTAAGGCAAAGGGCCATGCGAACAGGTGTTCCTAATGTGGTGAATTTTAATCGTCCACGACTGCCTACTGTGGTTATCAGGGCACAGCCCGTACAGATTCCAGCGTACATATCCAATGGGGGGAGCTTATCACCTTTCCACTTTGCATGAATTTTGGCAAGAACGGCATGAATGGCGAATGCACATTGAACGGCATTCTGGGCATCTTGACGAATCTCACGCTCAGATTCACGCGGAACGGGAATTCCAAAATGTACAAGAAGTCCATCTTGCGCATAGTCCTCAACGACGCCACGATAGTGCATGATAGTTTGTTCGATTTCTTCAAAGTAATCGTTGGTCCATTCTAAGATCTGCTTTTGTCCGAGATGATCCATCGCGATAGAAACGCCATCTAGTCCAACCGCCAACGTCGTCACCGTAAGATCCTGAGACCGGGGACCATCTCCATGCAAGAGAGTCTCACGTCTATTCCATAGATGTTCCACAATAACAGGCGACATATATTGAGAAAACATCGACCGTAGCTGTTCTTTTTGTCGTGACATCAGATACCGTTGATACGCCATCCCAATCCCATAATGTGCGTTGACGAGCGACACGAATGGCGCAACATCCAACCAAAAATGTCGCACGTTAAAGAGCGCAACGGACACCACAACCACGAGCACAAGAAGGAGTAGTGAAAAGACTGACACTTGAGTCGCGTTGGTCGGATAGACCATGATAAAGATCCAACAACACACACCTAGCATTGCGAGGCTCCATTGGACGGTACTAGAGGACGAGCGATGGACAAACGACTTGTCGAGTATAGTTTGAACCACGTTTGCGTGGACTTCTAATCCGGCCATCAGTCGTCCTTCGCTTTCAGCATGAGACTGCGAGAGAGTTTTGACAGTTCCTTTGCCAAATGGTGTTTGATAATAATCATGCAACGTCACGGCTGTGCCTCCTACCAGAATAACTTTACCTTTCACGTCATCAGCATCAAATTTTCCTTTCACAACACGCCACAATGGTAAGGAAGGAAAGGTACCAGGAGGACCGTAAAAATTGATGAACATTTTGCCTTGAGGATATGGAATCTCTATCGGACCAAATGTCGCAACGTCTGGAATAGTCACATCCAACGGAAATTGCCCAATCGGATCTATAGAGAGACGCGCCACTTCTGCTCCGAATGTGATGAACGGTGTGAGCTGTGTATTGGCATAGCTCACACCAAGGAATGGAATCGAACGGAGCACGCCATCTGTATCGAGAGAGAGATTGATCAGCCCTTCTCCCAACTCATATTTCCGAAATGTTTCAAATGGACTCACGTGATCACCCGCTCCGATATATCGCGCAAGAACGACATTCCCAGCCTGCTGAATGGCCTGGCTCAGCGCCGCATCTTCCGCAGGAACTGTGCGTCCTGAAAACACCATATCAAACGCAATTAGGGCTGCACCGCTAGCACGAAGATGCTCGATCGCCTGCGCATAATGGATCCGTGACACTTTACTGGGAGACATTCCAAGATGTTCAATCGTCGCCTCATCGTTCTCGACCATGACAATTGATGTTTGGAGATCATGTTCACCTTTCAATTGAACTCGCATATCGTATGTGCGCCGCTCCAACCACTCAAACCCATCAATGCGATAGAAAAAAAGAACGACCAGAGTGATGCCGATGCTGAGCCAGAGCCCAACGCACAGCTCGTGGCGTGATTTTCCACGAACAATCATAAGTCTATTGAATATCTAGGACACTCACGTGCAGAATTCACCTTTTCCGATGATTACTTCCAATATCGCCTGACGTCATACCAGAGGCATCACCGTAAGACAGTGGTTATCCCGCATCCATAAAGAAATCGTAGATCAGATGCAATAGGCACTCGATATGCTCCAGAGTCGCAAATGACGGGTAACACGTCTGGGGGAGAGGAAAGGACCGCACATTGTCGAGAATTCCTGCTCATCTTTCTATTACCTGAAAATGAAGAACGAACGAGTTCATTCGAATAGCGTGGGTCCAAAACCAAGAATTCAGGAATATTAAAGAGTCGTCCTTCGACTCCTGCAACCAGAGGATCTGTGATGATAATCACCTTGGCACCATTCAATGCACGGAGAATCGATGAATCCTGACGAATCTTTTGCGCATCGGCATTGCTGATCATAATGTTGGCATTGAAGGCTCCTAATCGCTTGAGCCCTTTGATTCGAAGAGGCTTAGCTCCCACGCGGCCTAAGGAATTTGTCTTCTTCTTTTTTTCAACAACTCCAATGACATGGTTCATTGGGAGCGAAAGCTTCGAGTTTTCAAGCAGCATATATTGAGCGAGACCGTAATCCTCTGCAGCTGTTCGCGAAACCACGTCGGGACCGTAGACAAGCCGTTTATGTTCATCCACGACCGTAGGGAACACGACGGGCTTGAGTCGAAATCCTCGCGCATCGAACACCACGCCAGAGTACCGTCCGTGTGGGAGGTTGGCAGACAAGGAAGACTGAGAAAACGTTTTTTCCTCGAGAAGACTTGACGTAAGAGAATCCCTTCCATGTAAACGCATCGAGACTTTCAGCTCCACACTACGATCTGGGTGAACCGTGCGTTCTATGACCTTGGCATTTCTGATTGCACCCCGAACACGCGTATTAATTTCATCCTTCGTTACAATCAATTTCTCTACGACCGTTTCAGCATCAACTTGAATGCCTTGAATAACTTCCAACAGATTTCGTAGCGCCACAGACATTGCCGCACGTTCCGCCATAGCCTCAGCTGCAGCTGCAGCTACCTTTGGAGGAGGGATACCAAATCCACTAGCCATGACAGTTCCATCTGTCCAATTGACAGATCCCATGGCATGTTGATCAACAACCGCTTGATGATGCCGACCTGATTCCTGAGCCAAAACCCCTGTTGGAAGCAGCGCAAAGAATACCCAAAGAGTCCAGATAAACTTATAAACAATCATACTGAGACCTGAGTCTTGAGCCTGCCGAAAGATCGAAGGGTCGAAGGACGAACCATCATCCTGAGCCCTGAGCTTGCCGAAGGGTCGAAGGATCAATCCAACACGACTAACACTCTTGCGTTTTCAAGAAACTCAAAATGTTCAGGAACCACATGCAGCATCTGTGCATCAGCATCACTCACCACATAATCCGTCTTATTATCTCCATCAATTCGAAGCACCTTCACTTCTAACGGTACATTGGTGACACGAGCATGTTCCTTTGCTGCTGACAGACCCCTTACATAGGCCACAATACCTTGAGACTCGGCTACGGCCTTTTTCACATACTCGGCACTGTACACCTCACGCCCATCTTCCATGACAACTCGAGGACTCATCGCTCGTTGAACTTGAAACCCCTGTGCATCCAGAACTAATCCAGTGTACATGGAATCCTCCTCAGGAGATGGAGTACCTGAAATCGGTCCAGTATGTAGATCTCCTGGAATTAAAGACGGTTGAATCTCTGGAGCAATGGGGTTCGGTGGGAATGAAATGGGCCTACGTGGTTCCGCCGGGGATAGCGACAACGCTGACGAGAGCTCAGAATTCAATCCCATTTCAACAGTAACCTGAAATGAACCATCTGGAAATTCCTCTTCGTCGACCACGCGAGCACCGTGAATAATCCCTTGGACTTTCGTGTTGATCGTATCCTGTTCGACCATATAGTTTTTAACTAACGTATGGGAATTCACACGAACCCCCTGAACAATTTCCAACAAATTCCGATAGGCAACAACACGAGCAGCACGTTTTGCCATCTCTCGGGCATGCCGCGCACTCACCGCGTCAGCAGGCGGAACGCCTATCCCCGTGGCACGAATTGCCCCGTTCGTCCAATCTACCTCTCCCTTCGACCGAATGTGATCAACGATAAAGGCATCGGGTTTTAAAGACTGAGCCAAGGGAACACCAGAATATCCAAGCACAATCCCAATTGAAATTAACAAGAGAAGCGTCATGACAACCCGCGTTGGATTTGAATTACTCTTTTTCATTATCGACCCTCCTTCGAAACAGAAATAGCCGAACCGAAAACCACTCCATTGATTCACGCAATCATTTCTAAGATTTCTTCACATTCAACAAACTCAGAAATCAGTCATAAAGAAACTTACCCTGAGCATGCCATGATGCTTCGACAGGCTCAGCATGAATCTGTCGAATGGCCCTTCAGAGTATGCCCCCTGAGTTAAGACTGTCGAAGTGCTTACCCTGAGTTCATCCAGACACCCTCATATCCTAAAAAGCCTCGCCAATCAATTCATAATAAGCCTGTCGAACTTTCACCGAATAGTGAAACTCCGTAACCGTAATTCTATTCTCAGAATGAGCAAGCCCTGTACCACGAAACCAAATCCCATCAAGAATAACGTTTAGATTCGGTATACGGTTAATGTATAGAAAGTTTTAGAACGAGCGGACTGCATATAAACAAAGATGCAACTGACTCGGAAACATAAACAAAACAAGCGGATCTAATTCTTTGAAACCAATTCTCAACATTTTAAAAGCTAAACGACACAACTTTAGAGACGGGATTAAAAAGGCAGGAGTGCTATTGAATAAAATACTATTACAAACTCTGGGTCAAGTTAGAAAGTCAATACATTAACAAAGCAACAAGTCTAGAACCTAACGAACTTACCCTCTTACATACATGTTATCCAAAAAGATACAACCTGTATCCAATTGGATAACATCGCAACTTCTTTCGGGAAATTCAAAAGATAAATCCAACCATACAACATGCATTTTGCCAACATTCATGAATGTTTTTTATCTCAGAAGTCATCCTGCATAAAGAATGGACAATCGGTACTAAAATTGCTCCTGAATTTAGGAGATAAAATCTTTCTTTAGTGAAGGGAGAGTTTTTCTTGACTATTAATTTCACAACCGTAAACTTGTACTGCTTTTCTTCCTGTTAGTCACATGGAGGTGGCAATACTTTTCATTCTACAGACAGATTAACTATGCTCAAAAGCACTGCTGAATATGAGATAGTTTAATTTTCAGAGATTGCAAATGTTCGACGGGATGGACAGTAGTTGTTACTACGGCACAAGCAAAAGATATTGCCGCAACACACCACTGAGGAATAGATAGGTGATTATATGAAAACTGCTGACAGTAGAAATTAATGTTTGGTTAGCTAAATTTAGTTTTCTTGATAGTAAGTCCTCTATTTTTACTCTTCTGGAGGTGCTCAGATGCAACTTTCTAATCCTCAACCCTGGAAATTTACACTTTCTTCGATTCTGTTTATGTTTCTTGCTCCGACTCTTGTATGGGGAGCCTCTCTCACGCCATCCGAATTTAAGGATCTTGGATTTTTCGTCGGCGGCACCGGCACTGGCACCCGTGTCTTTAGGTCTCCTAATCTAGCTCGTAATGCGAACAATATGAGTGCCAAAGCACTAGACGACGAAAATGTCGATAGGATTGGCGCAATCACGGTAGAGGATGATGGAACCACGACAGGCGGAGCCAACGGGATATTTTCTGGATTCGATGTCGATGCGATCTTCCTGGATCGCAATGGAGATCTATCGATGAATGATGTGGTTAACGGCATACCAGATAGAATCAATCCTGACTTTTTCCGATTCGCCCCTGGGTCGACTCGCCCCACTAATACATCTAGCTTAGAACCCACTGCATCACGACCCACATTTGGTTCTGAGTTTCCTCCTTCTACCGGGAATGGAGTGGACGAAGGGACTGCAACGCTCACGGTTTTAGGTGACGCAGATGGCAGAATCCCCCCAAATGCCTTTGGGTTTTTATCTCTTGGAGATCGCGTGGATCCAGGTCTCGACCCAAATGATCCGTTCGGTTCAAATAATGCACAGTTGGAAGCTAGCTTTGGGCCTCTGGGTGTAAGCAGAGGCAACGCGACCAACGGCAACACGTTATTTTTATTCGTTGGAGAAGTGGGGGGGCAACCGGGAGAGGTGTTAGGTGCTACCTTCGCAGTTAGGGATGTGCCAGAAATCCCAGAACCCTCAACTGCACTACTCTTCATAACTGGAGTGTTTATATTGGCAGTTGTCAGACTTAAAACCAATTGCAAAGCTTAGATTGGGCAATATAACAAATCTCAAGGGAGCTTTAATCGTGTGCTGGATCTACACTCAAGGGAAGATAAGGACGTATCTGTGCTTATCCAATTTACCCGTTAGGAGAGTCAAGATGGGATCTTCATCCAGGGAACTAAGGGCTTTATCAAAGGTTCTGAGAGCTGTGATTGCTGCAGTTTTCATTTTTCAAGGTATCAGTCCAACCTTTGTTCATGCCCAGGTTGTTCTCGATGGTACTCTTGGAGGAAGTATGGGTGATCTTGTGGGTCCTGATGGTTCTATGTTCGATCACAATATAACTGAAAATCTTGGGACGTTATCTAATAATGGGAAAAACATTTTTTTCAGTTTTTCTCAGTTTGATATTAATGCTAATAAGACTGCCAATTTTAGTGGGCCAGCAGGCATCAAAAACATTGTCAGTCGAGTTACTGGTGGACAATCAGAGATTATGGGAACCATTGCTTCAACAATTGATTCAGCCGATGTATTTTTACTTAATCCCAAGGGTATCTTATTTGGCCCGAATGCCACATTAGACATAGATGGATCATTTTATGCTAGTACTGCCAATAAGCTTGAAATCGGGGGAGGAATATTTGACTTTAATACGACGGTTGGACAAGCGTCAGAATTGATAACTGCTAATGTAGCCTCATTTGGGTTTACTAATGCTCCGCCGGAAGGAAACATAACCATTAAGAGCCTTGATACTAAAGGTGCGCAAACCTTTTTCGTAGGGCGAAATGTGCCAAAAGGATCTAGCACTACTCCAGGAATAGAAATAAAAGAAGGGGCTCTTCTAAGCCAAAATGGAAAAGTCAACATAGTCAGTGTGGGTACCCCAAATATTAATTCTAATGGGAAAGTTCCTTTAACTCCACTAAACCTTTTGGATTTTCGTGGAGTAGGCTTTGATTCTTTGGGTACTATCAAAATGCAAGACGGGGAAATAAATGTAGTAGGATCTGGACAAGGAAGCATTTTAATCCGTGGCGGCGAACTCATAATTGAAAATTCTTCAACTATAGAAGCGTCCAAGAACACCCCTGGCAGTAACCCTACCAACCCAGCAATCGACGTCTTTGCCAAAGAGTCAATATCAATTAAAAATAGCTCTGTTTTTGCAAATAACACCTCTACAGGAAATATGGGTGATATTCTATTTGAGACGGGAAACTTTATCTTTAGAGAAGGCACTATCAACCTAGACGTGGCTCCAGAAGCTATGAATAGCGCATCATTAGATGTAAATATCGCCAACGGAGGAAACCTAAACATCAACGCTGGCCGTGTAGAGATAGGTCGCATAGACCAGGAAGCGGATGCCAGTGGTTTACCGACACGTATTACTGCTGTCGCGGGACAAACCCGCCAGGGTGGTTCTGTTGAGTTTAATGTCACTCAACTTCCCTACGGCACAGTTCTACTTGATGAAAACTCTACTCCTGTACCTGCCAAAGATATTGGCTTGGTTGTTATTCAGAATGAATCGACAATTGAAACTGACAACGCAGGAAACCTCGGCGCTGGAGGAGAGATAACTATCGAAGCGAATGTTATTAATATGAAAAATAAAGTAAATATAAACAGCACCGCGCGGGGGCTTGCAAACGGAGGGAATATTACACTCACAGCTAACGAATTTCGGCTAGCCAATGGAGTTTCGATTGCCTCCGACGCAGGACCGCGTCGTGACAGCACTCTCTCTACTCTCGGCAACGCTGGAGATGTCACATTAAACATTGGGGCACTTATTACCGAGTCCGGGCCCAACCGAGTTAAACTTGATGACAGAATTCAGGATTCTCCCTTCACCGGAAATCTCATCAGCAGCACTAGTTTCACTCCAGATGGCCCATTCGGTGCTGCTGGGCAAGTGATAATACAGGGGAAGGATGTTGATGATAATGGGATCCGAGCTGCATCCCTAGTCGCACTCAATGATACCACTGTCCGAACCACTCTCGAAGGTGAAGGCCAAGCTAACGAGCGAGGCAACATCATCATCAGAGCCACAAACCTCAAACTCGAAAATGGCACCAGAATTCAGGCAGATACAACTGGCGCAGGCGATGCTGGTTCTATTGAGCTAAATGTTACGAACTTGACGACACAACCCGGCCAGGGCGAAAGTGCAATCCGAATTGGCTTGGATTTGGATAATCCGACTGACACCACAGACACCACAGGCGTACTCATCAGCAGTAGCAGCAGTAGCCCGTCGACAAGCTCCGGCAGTGCTGGACAGATCAATATTCAAGGCACGGGGGAAGGGGGTACCACTGCGAATAGCATCAACCTCACTGATACAGCCGTCCGCACGTCCCTGACGGGTGGAGGAGAAAGTACTGATGGAACGGCCACCGCAGGCGACATCCTCGTACAGGGCAGTACCATCACGTTTAATAATGGCACACGTCTGTCGGCCGATGCCTCAGGTGTTGGCGATGCCGGCACTATCACAATGAAGGTCGCGAACCTGACCTCAAACGGAACTAAAGGCGGCGACATCCGTATCCCACTCGCGGAAACTGACCCTCCTCAAACCACAGGAGTATTAGTCACCAGTAGCAGCGGAACAGAGAGCACTAACGCGAGTGCCCTCTCAGGAGCCGCCGGAACGGTTACTCTTTTAGGAACCGGTGATGAGAATAGCCTCGCAGCCAGCGTCAGCCTTACTGACACATCTATCCAGACTATTTTGCGCGGGCAAGGTCGAGGAGAGAATACAGACATGTCGGAAGACAACATTGGTGATAGCTCACTGAATCCTGCCAATATCACCCTCGCCTCCCAGGGGGTCCAACTCAATAACGGCGCCAGAATTGAGGCCGATACAACCGGTACTGGCAACGCCGGCTCAATCACGATGAAGGTTGCCAGTTTGACCTCGACCGGGGCTGGGCCTGTGCGCATTCCCGTCGATCCGGATGATGTCACACAGACCACCGGTGTCTTGATCAGCAGCAGTAGCACTAGCCCGTCGACCGGCTCCGGCAATGCTGGCACCGTTACCATTCAAGCCCCAGAGAACGATACCACCACTGCACCTGAAGTGAACCTTACCGATACAAGGATTGCAACGACCGTCGCTACAGGTGGAGATGGGGAAGGTGGCACGATTCAGCTCCTGAGCGATGAAGACATTACTCTCACTGACACCACCCTTTCAGCCAACGTGCACGATCGCGCGAGCAACAGTGATACTACCGTGGCCAGCGTGACAGTGACAACGCCGAAAAAACTCACCATTCAAGGTGGGGGCCTGACGGCTCAAACCACCGGCACCCGCGACGCGGGTGAAGTGGCATTAAAAGTGGGCGCCCTTGAGACTAACGCCGGCCCCACGATCGAGACCGTCCAATTAAGCAGCAGCAGTACCAGTGCGCAGCCCGGCGCGGGCAACGCCGGCCAAGTCACTATTGGGGGACCGGGCAGTACGACAACTAATCCCACCGCTGTCCCGGGCATGATCGACTTAGTAAACACCATGATCAGTACGGCCGCTGCCGATCCCACGAATGCCGCGTTTAACGGCGATGGCGAAGGGGGGCCGATCATCATCGAGAGCAGTGACACGATTACCCTCTCCGACACCACCCTCTCCGCTAACGTCCATAATGCCGCGGGCGATAATACCTCGACGGCACGAGGCGACATTACGATCGAGACCCCCGGGAAACTCACGATCATTGGAGGCGGCCTCACCGCAGAAACTTCTGGCTCGCGCGATGCCGGGCAGGTTGCCCTCGCCGTCGGGGAACTGGAAACCAGCAAGGGTGAGTCTGCCGTCATCCTCAGTAGTCGTAGCACCCGTCTGCAGACCGGAGGTGGCAACGCCGGTCGCGTCACCATCGGCGGCCCCGGCACCACGCCAGAGGCACCCACGGCCGTCCCAAGTAACATCAATCTCGCTGAGACGACAATTGCTAGCTCGGTTGCAGTCGGCGGCGATGCCCAAGGCGGTACGATCCAGCTGCGTGGGGGCCAAGCCGTTACCCTCACCGATACCACGCTCTCGGCCGACGTCCATAACGTTGATACGTCAGACGCCTCTGACTCCGCCTCGATTGCCGCCAGCGTCACCATCACCACCCCCCAAAATTTAACCATTCAAGGTGGGAGTCTCACGGCTAAAACCACTGGGACCCGCAATGCGGGGCAAGTCAACATGCAGGTCGGCGCCCTAGAGACCAAAGCCGGACCCACGATCGAGACCGTCCAGTTAAGCAGCAGCAGTACCAGTGCCACGGCGGGCGCGGGCAACGCCGGCCAAGTCACTATTGGGGGACCGGGCAGTACGACAACTAATCCCACCGCCGTCCCAGGTACGATCAAATTAGCTAACACCATGGTCAGCACGGCCGCCGCCGATCCCATGAATGCCGCGTTCAACGGCGATGGCGAAGGGGGCCCGATCATCATCGAGAGCAGTGAGGATATTACCCTCACCGATACTACCCTCTCCGCCAACGTCCACAATGCCACGAGCGATGATAATACCGCGACGGCCCGAGGCGACATTACGATCGAGACCCCCGGGAAACTCACAATCATTGGAGGCGGCCTCACCGCAGAAACTTCTGGCTCGCGCGATGCCGGCCAAGTCACCGTGCAAGTCGGGGCTTTTGAGACCAATGCTGGTCCCTCGATCGAGACCGTCAAGCTCAGCAGCAGTAGTGGTGAAGGCAGTGGCAATGCCGGCGATGTGTTTATCAACACCGGCTCTCCTGGCGCTGGATCCACCCCAACCAGCTTAGCGTTCACCAACACCGATATTTCTACCGCCGCCCATGGCACTGGCGAAGGCGGGACGATTGAACTGGCCGCCTCCCAGACCATTAGCTTAGATGATTCTTTTATTGCGGCCGATGTGGCTGGGGGTACCGACAATCCGGCTACAATCTCCACCGGCAACATTACTGTAACAGCCCCAACTCTCACCCTTACCAATGGCAGTGACGTGACCGCCGCCACCAGTGGCAGTCGCAATGCCGGCACAATCCAGCTGAATGCAGACATCGTGACAGTCAACGATGGCGCAGCGCCCACGGCAACCGACGACGCCCGGTCAAAAATCAGTAGTAGTAGTGGCACAGGCAGTGGCAATGCAGGAGATATCTTCATCAACACCGGCGCAAGCACTGGTTCTACCCCGACCTCCTTTGCCTTCACTAACACCGACATTTCTACCGCGGCTAACGGCACCGGCGAAGGCGGAACCATTACGCTTAAGACTACTGACACAATCAGATTGGATCACAGTACCCTTTCGGCTGACGTCGCCAATGGAACGGATATCCCTGACCCGACGACAGTGTTGCTCACACCCACCGGGAATATCAGAGTAGAGACCCCCAACCTTACGATCACCGGCGGAGGCCTTACCGCTCAAAGCACCGGCGAACGGAATGCCGGTAACATCGACGTCCAAGTCGGAGCCCTTATCACCCAAGTTGGCGACCTTGCTATCCAGGTGGGTGGGCAACCGACCACTCGCGTCCAGATCAGTAGCAGCAACACAGGGGCAGCCGCGAACTCTGGAAACGCGGGAAGTGTGACGATTGAGGCCGATAGTGCCACGCCAAACGCCCCTGTCGACACAGCTGGGACCATTGTTTTGAATAACACCGACATCAGCACGGCCGTGGCCTCCAATGGAGCAGGAACCGGCGGCATTATTACGATTACCTCAAATGGGACGACTAACACCTCTCTGTCAGTCACAGACTCCAGCATCGTCGCTACGGTACATGATGCACCATCAGGTATGGCGAATGATGATCTCGCAAATGTAACCCTCAAAGGTCCATCGACGACCATCACTGGCCTTGGAGGTGAGAACCAGAACCGTGGAATCGAAACTGAGACAACTGGGAGCCGGAACGCTGGAGACGTCAATGTAAAGACGGACTCATTTTTATCAGATGGGGCTCTCATCACAAGTAGCAGTTCGGGAGCCGGCGATGCGGGGAAAGTTATAATTGAAGGTCAAAATAGTCCCGTCGCTGGACCCGTCACAATTATGGACACCACCATCCTCAGTGACTCTAGATCTACCGGTAACGCTGGATTAATTATGATTGATGCCGCCGGCGACATTACGTTAGCAAACAACACAACAATATCGGCCCAAGCTACAGGTCCTGGGGATGGCGGCAATGTCGACGTCACAACCACCAAAGTACTTGAAAGCACCAACACCAAAATCACCACAGAGGCCTTTTCTGGCAAAGGTGGCTCGATCAAGATTGCAGGACTCACAAAGACTGTCCTTGATTCCACAACGGTTTCCGCAGAAGTCAAAGATCCAAATGGAGAAAAGATTGGTGGCGATATTACGATCACTGGCGGACAGACAAATGCCCGTAACCCTAATTTCGGTAACGAACAACTTCTTCTCCGCAACGGTACTGATGTATCTGCATCAAGTGCAGGAAAAGGCAATGCGGGTACGGTTAAATTGCAAGCAGCAGGCACTCTCCGTCTTACTCAAAACAGCAACGTGACAACAACAGCTACACAGGCATCTGGCGGAGACATAGAACTTAATGCTGACTTTATGATTCACCTTCTCAACAGTAAGCTTGAAAGTTCAGTGGGTGGTGGAGACGAAACGACTGGCGGGAATATTCGCCTTGATCCAGAATTTATAATTATTCAAAACAGCCAAATTCTTGCTCAGGCCACCGCAGGAACTGGTGGAAACATCGATTTAATAAGTAATGTGTTTCTTCGTGACGCCTTTAGCACGATCGATGCAACTTCAAGTTTCGGAGCGAGTGGCATTATCACTGTCGCTTCAGCACTTCAAAATCTCAGCGGTGCGATCGCTCCACTGCCAGAAACCATTATTCAAACAGTGGCGTTGTATGGCGAACAGTGTGCGGCACAAAAGGGTGGAGAATTTAGTAGCTTGAGCCTTCGTGGACGAGATCGAATTCCGTTTGAACCGGGCGACTATCTGCTCACCCCGCTACTAAAAAACAAGCCCGGCGACGATCTGTTGCAACACTCACGTCCCTCTCTCACGCCCATGGCTTCTCGGCTTGGGCTTCCAGTCTTGGATACGGAACCTCTTGCCGTCTTTACTTCCGTTGGTCAAGGTGGTTGTCGTTCATGATGATTCAATGGCTG
Source organism: Nitrospirales bacterium (assembly GCA_021603905.1). GTDB lineage: Bacteria > Nitrospirota > Nitrospiria > Nitrospirales > UBA8639 > JAGQKC01. The sequence continues at coordinate 21,492 of BQIU01000009.1, read as the reverse complement.
TTCATGGTTCTCCACCAATACAGACATCTACCTCTATGGTCCTCACGAGATTATTCTGTAAGGACTCGCAAGCATCCGCTTTCCCCTTCGCGGATACGAATATATAAGCCATTCATATATTTTCTTAGACATGCGTTTCACACTTTCGATAGAGAGCCTGCTGAGCTCGAGGGAATTGTGAATCGCTCACTTATCCATTCCACAGCGATGAGTTGATGAAATGTTTTTATATATTTCATTTGTATAATTCTTTCCCGTCCACAGCGAAGGAGCGCTTATGCAACCACGTCGCGACACGATGGCAAAGGGCACTGAATTCACACGTGTTGATTGGCTTTATACGTACGACTTACATCATCAATCTCATCATCCACACTCTGGACACACCGACCAGAGACAATCTGAATGGGAAAATCGCAGATTCTCAATCTGCCGATCTGTCATTCGTACCCTTGTTGTACTCACGACCCTCGTATCAAGTCCGAACATTCTCCTGGCTCTTGAGAAGGCTCAAGGAGAACTACCTCCCTCCACCGACCCTCGCGGTATATTTGGAACACCGCCTCCCATTACTCAAGAGACCGTTCCCCCTTCACCACGATTAACACAGCCAGAAATTCTTCCACCTGTATCACCGCTTCCTCTAGAAGAGGGAGAAGCTCCGCCTCTTCACGTGTTCGTCAAAGAAGTTCGTGTCGTGGGGAGTACCGCGGTATCGCCACAAGAGTTGGCTGAGGTAACTGCGCCGTATGTTAATCGTGAACTGACTACGGAAGGATTGGAGGAACTGCGTCGTGCCCTCACTCTGCTCTACGTGGAGAAAGGGTACATTACATCGGGGGCCATACTCCCAGACCAATCAGCATCAGATGGGATTATTACGTTTCAGATGATCGAAGGCAAGCTTTCTGACATTAACGTCGAAGGGACCGATTGGTTTCAACCTTTTTATTTTAGCAGTCGATTGCGGCAAAGCGCTGGCCCGCCGGTGAATCTCAACGAGCTTCGCGATCGCTTACAAATATTTCTCCAAGATCAACGCATTGCTCGTATCAACTCTGAACTTCAGCCTGGCCTAGGGCCTGGATTAAGCGTCCTGAATGTCAACGTTCAAGAAACCAGTCCTTGGAAGGCGTGGCTCGAATTCAATAACTACCAATCCCCGACCGTCGGTGCCGAACGTGGACTCGCCACAGTTGCACATTTAAATCCACTCGGGCTGGGAGATTCCGTGAGCTTTACCTACGGGCGCTCAGACGGAGTGGACCCGCTTATTGATCTCAGCTATGCCCTGCCCTTTACCCCTTGGGACACGACTCTAATCTTTCAGTATCGGAAGAACGATTTTGAAGTCATTGAAAATGCAGGATTTAGTCCATTGAATATTGAAAGTGAAACCCAAATATTTTCTTTATCCATCAGGCAGCCAGTGTATCGGACACCGTCTCAAGAATTTGCCGTCACCTTGACTGGGGAACGTTTACGAAACAAGAACTTCTTGCTCGGCATTCCGTTTTCCTTTACTCCCGGAACAACCGCTCAAGGGAAAGCAGTGATCTCTGTGTTACGGTTTGCTCAGGAGTGGGTCAATCGCAGTCCTAATCAAGTGCTGTCGGCACGTTCACGGTTCAGTCTTGGGATTGACACGCTCGACGCCACGGCCAATTCCGGAAAGTTTCAGCCTGATACCCATTTCTTCTCTTGGCTTGGACAGGTTCAAGGCGCGCATCGATTTGACCCCGTTGGCATTCAATTGATTGGACGAATGGATCTGCAATTGTCCAATGACGGATTGTTCCCACTCGAACAATATGCCATGGGCGGCCGATTCACGGTACGTGGCTATCGTGAGAATTCTCTCGTACGAGATAACGCAGCATTAATTACCGTTGAAACACGAATTCCAGTACTCCCCTCTATATTTGGTCTTGAGACGGTACAGTTTGCTCCGTTTGTCGACGTCGGACGTTCATGGAATGCGAAGGGCGAAACGGAGCCGGAGACCCTCGCAAGTGTCGGTGCGGGGTTGAGATTTACATTCCGCCAGACGTCCATTCCTTTGCTTCAACATACCTATGCAAACATCTATTGGGGGCAACAATTACGACCCATCCCAGGTTCAATAGATTCAAACACGAATCTGCAAGATCATGGCGTTCACTTCCAAGTTGTCCTGGAGATCTTATAACATTGTCAAGATGAAACAGCAGTTGTTCTTTTATCGATGCGCAGTTGTTTTTTGAGAAGGATGAGAGAGAGAGTTTGAGGGGGTACGATAGACATATCGTCGCAGACGTCTTCGCTGATGAACTGGTGCCAGTTTAATTTTCTGAAGAAATTGAGATTGCTCAGTCGAGGAGAGTGGAAGGAATTCTTTTTTTACCCCCATGATCCCCAAACGGACTAAGCATCCTAATTTTGGTTGACTGATGGCGAGATACTTGAAAGCCGATTGTACGCGAACTCGTTCTTCCCAACAGACCGTGCTTTTTTCAGGACATTGGAGATCTTCTTTCCCATAGTTTGTTGTTAATATTCTAGAGTTTGGAATCTCCATGTATTGGACATACTCTCGTACTTGCCATGTCCGCTGGTTACTCAATGCCATCCCATACGCGGTGGCATTTCGTTGATCACAATAGGTTTCAACTAATAGTTTTGCGTGACGATGAGAGTCAAGTACCTCCAGACTTTCTTCTATAAACTTCGATGCGTCCCCTGTAATATAAGGACGTTCTTCATCAACATAGAGATCAAATAATGTGACGGATCTTTCGGTATGCTTAGGCAGCTTGCTGGTAGATACTGAAACTATTGCTAGTGGAGTGACGACCTCATTTTGCAGCATGAAATGAGTAACATCATCGCTCGAATCATCCGCATGGGCGATCCATTGGTCACTCGGAAAAGGTTGGAATATCGCAAAAAAGAGAAAACATGCAATGAACAGAGAGCCAAATCTGGCTTGCTGATTTCGTTTGTATCCATATCGCATTCCGACTCGCGTGCTCCCTTCCTAGCGATCTTCCTGAAATCAAGAGATTGCTATCCCCTCTCTTTCTTTTTCGGGAGTTCAGGAAGGAACTTAAGCGCAAAGCGGCTCGATGTTGCCTTGACAAGAAGTGATCTGTGTGAACGGGAATGGGGCCTATAGCCGTTTCAATTAACTTTCAATTTTGACGTGGGTAATTACGCTAAGGTACTTGGATACCAATAATAAAGGCATCAAAAGGGTTAAGTCGCCATCATAGATTGTTTATTAGTTACGCTTGGTCTTGTGAACGATCGTATCCACTGAGGCCATCTATGATCACCATATTGAATGACCATAGGAATTCTCAGTGAAGGTTGAACAGATATGACGAGTAGTGTGTTGTACATTCATGGCCTGAGCACACCACTGGAACTTATTTGGATTCGCTATAGTGCCCTAAATGGTATGGGCAGGGGTTAACCGGTATCCCTCTTTCGCATCAATTAATGCGGAGAGGACGCTGTATTGAGAAATCAGTTTTGACGAGAACCCGTCAATGAGAAAGAACAAAGAAGATTGGAGAGTTGAGTCAGTAGATTGTTTAGGAATGGGACGTCGCGTGTCTTGAGTTTTACGTGAAAGTATCGACTGTGACTGCACACTAGAGAGCTGGGAATCTCTATCTTTCCAGATACGATAGGGTAAGCTAGCCGATCGCTATTCTTGGAGAGGTGAATCGATCGCACTCACACAAAACATTATAACCAATTATTGATGAGCAAGAATGGTGACCAATAATTAGGATGTTGATATTTCGGATTTTCCAACACTTTGATCTGCGCTCGCTGAAGGGCTTGCGCCTTTGACAATGACGGATCTTGCAATTGCCGATAAAACTCTCCGACCAGATCAGAAGCCACTTGATCGTCGATAAACCACAACGTCGCTAAGGCACTCCGAGCGCCTGCCTTCACCGCGACTCCCGCCAAGCCTAATGCCGCCTTGTCATCTCCAGCCGCCGTCTCACACGCGCTCAGCGTTAGAAGTTCCAGCGGGGTCTTCCGAAATTTAAACAGTCCGACCAAATCTGCAAGACGATCCATGGTGATCTTCTCATCATACGCCAACACAAATGTATCTTCGACGTTACTCTCTACTAAACCATGAGAGGCGATATGGACGATCGTAAAGTCACTGTCTTCTAATTCCTCTCGCATGTTTGCCACCATGAATTCTTGGTTCAGTAGCTGTTTGCCACCATAGACTTCCTGAATAATATCTAGCTCATGTTGAACGTACGGCAGCGGTGGAAATCCCTGCACACCATCTGTCAGACCGAGCGACAACATATTCACCTTCTCACGATTAATCGGACTGGGATCTGTCAGCGTCAATCCTGGTGTCGTAGCCAATGCAAAGTTTTGAATCAAGTGGTTTTCCCCATTGTGAAGCGCCGCAATCGGAATCGTTCGTAATGCACCATCTGGAACGAAGACCAATGTATCAATCTTTCCTTCCTGTAAGTCTTCTTCTAATGGTCGAATGAGCCAATCATACAGTTGCTGAGCCTCTGACAGATATCCACCGCCGACTGGATCTTGGAGCCGTTCACGCAGCGTTCTGACCTTGGCAACAATCGCTTCCTCACTAACTGGCACAGTGTATTGCTTAAGCCCGTTCGGAAAATTCACTAAGAGTTCCAGTCGCTTTTTGAGCATGATGGGATAGATAATGGCAGAGGTTGGCGCTTTAGTTTCTAAGGTTGTGCTCAAAGATTGCGCCGTCTGCACGCACTCATCTTGAAAGTAGTCTTGAAGTTCTGCCGCTTTAAATTTTTCCATCGTATCACGAGCTTCTGCAAGAAAAGAGGTCGACGCACCCTTTTCCACTGCGTCCTTCCCTCGTTCTAGGAGTAGGTCTGCAAGCTCAAAAAACAATGGACCGACACCTTCACGAAATGACTGACGCCGTCCCTGGTAGGCGACGGAGACTTCCTGGCGAATCGGCTGTAACGTGAGAATGGCTCGGTGATACGCAGCCTGAGCTTCATCATATTTCCCTCTCGCTCTCTGTATTCTCGCAGTCTGCCAGTGCCATCGATAGAGAGATTCTGGAGCAATCGCTTTTTGAGCTAACGTCACGGCTTTTCTTGTGACGGATAAGGCCTCATCATACTGTTGACTCTCTTCGTACAATCTTCCCATATGACCCCACGCATAGGATTCACCTCGTGCATCACCAAGCTGTCGCGCAAGCTTTGCGGCTGACTGAAATGATTCCAGTGCACGCAGTCGCAAACTCTTACCTTCTGAACTTACACCCGGTTCAGCTCTTAGCTGATGTAGCTCTCTGTCGAATTTTTCGCGTTGAAGAGGCTCCGCGATTTCAGGGACAACAATGACTTCGTCGAGGACCGACGGGCCAGCTCCAGGCTCCACTCTGATTCCTCGGTCAGCTCCTCGACTCCCTTTTGCCCCTGAGCTGCTTGAGGCTGAAGTCGTGGAGATCTGATGTGACGTGTTTTCCGAATCAAGGTCGTCATAGAATAACCCAATCGAGAGAAGGCCACGAAGCTTCATATGCGAATCATCAAGTAACGCCACCTTTCTACCTGCTAAATCCAGTCGTTCTTCTGCATTAACACGCAGCCCTTGTTGCATGGCCGCACGCACGGAGTTGACGAGCGCCGTCATTTCCAGGCGCGGATTATTTGTCGCCTCTGCCAGCACGGCCGCCTCTGTATAAGCACCAATAGCATCCGTATTTCGATTATAGGTCGTGAGCACATTTCCTAGAGAATTGAGCAAACCCGCTGCGGTTTCAGAGTCTCCATCGAGTCGTGCGATGCTCAATCCGTCGTTAAACAACTCAATGCCTTTTTTTCGTTTTCCTAACCCAAAGTAAACATTTCCCAAGCCTTCCAGAATTTGCGCACTCAACCTGGCATTGTTCAACGGCCCGGCTTTCTCAAACGCACGATCCAGGAGTATGCGTGCTTTTTCATACTGCCCCTCCTGTCGAAATGCTTGCGCTAAATGAATAAGTGAAGAGACATGCCCTCGATCATTCCCATTCAGTTCATATCGTCGACCTGCCTCCGTCCATTTCGATACAGCCTCGTTAAATTTTCCTTGATCGTAGAGAATCTCCCCGCTCGCCATGGACTCGCTAGCGGTAGGTGCTATATCAGACGTGTCTTGAGCAAAGACGAGGCTTACAACTCCAAGTGTGCACAACGCGAGCACTCCTACGATAAGCCAACCATAGATAGGAAGATGAAAATAGGAGCAGTCGGGAAAATTCTCAACGCTGTTTACATTCATCAGATCATCAAGGCTCCGATTCGTTCTGTCTTGTTTTAATGTTGAACTGGACTTCATTGGCGCCTCCCTGAAAAGACTTTTCTCATCGATCATCTTCGACTAAACCACACTCTTCCGTCCACCGGAATCTCAAACAGACTACCCTATTCCACATAACTTCATTTGAAGAAATGAACAAAATTGTAAAATTAACGTTACACAATAGCAATAATTTTACTCTGACCAATTTTCAATTATTTCAGGTTCTTGTTAGTACTGAGAATGAGTTCAAGGTCTTATACTGACGTCTCGCAATTACTATGAGATTGCATACACATCCAAGAAAAGAAATAAGCAACTGATATGCCATCGCTTCCTAACGGTGTGGCAGTGTACGTTTACTTCTACTTATCCATTATTCCTTAGCCTTCATGTCGAGTACGACGAGACAACCATCCTTTGTGAGAAAGCTACCTGCCAGACATTTATCTCTTTGGATACACTATGTATCTGATTGGATACACCTAAACAGCTTGGAACTTCATAGTGTTCTCAGTATTTTCCAGTCAAACCTGGATAGGTAAGGCACATACGATACGACTCAGCATGTCAGGTTCCACACCAGAAAATACCTCGTTTATGCTGCCCACTGTCGTAGACAGATATCTCGTTGGTACACAGTTCGCACCTGAAATCCACTTTTCATACACATAGGCATTACGTTTGCGTTCCTCAACACATACTAATAAAGAAATAGATCACGTATCGTGAAGATGGGCTACGCAATTTAAGAAAGGTATTTATTCATGATATTTTTTAAACTTCAAGATAACCTACATAGATTAGACCTATGCGTGACCACTATCATCAACGTCAAAGTACTACAGGAGTGACGGTATGATTTACAGAATAAGAAAAGTTGTGTTGAACGCTCTTCCTTTCTGTTGTGTATTGCTAACTTCCTGCGTGCCTCTAGACATGCGCACCTGGGAGGACGCCACCGAGAGTCCAGTTATGGAAGAACAAATTGTGGGAGAGGATTCAAAGCCGGATAGTTCTGGGGTCGAGACCGGCACGCCAAAGATGATGGAAGCCTCTACTTCTACCGTGGATACATCGTTCCCAGAACCCGGCCAACTTTCACCACCAGCGACCCCCAGCGATCCATCTCACGCATCATCATTCATTGAACATAAAGGGACGAAAACTAGTTGGGAAGCGTTGCGAGCGAAGGTGACGGGGGAGATTAACGAACATCAACGACAAATTCAGCAATTGAATCTTAAGCTTCAACTCATTGATCAAATTGCCAATAAGCTTGAACTTACAACAAAAGCTCACTTTAGAAAAGGTCATTTGATTGTTGTCGACTTTGTGATTGAAAACCCGACGACATACGCCTTGAAGGATATTTCTATTTCATGCGACCAAATTGCTCCAACCGGAACAAAAATCAGCACGCATACAGAAACACTCTATGCCATCGTCGAGACCAATGCGACTCAAAGTTTTGAAGGGGTGGAACTAGATCAACTTCACAAGCAAACGCAGTCATTGAATTGTGAGATTAAAAATTTCACTGTGCATAACCAATAAGTATTTTAAGGAGCCATTTCCTGAGCATTTCCCAAAGTAACATCGCTTCGCAACAATCACGAAGGAGGAAATGAAGATACCTATGAAGAAGCCCCCCTATTCATACTATCTTCACATTATCCGCTCTCTCTCAACCAAATAGCTTCCCTCCAACCCGGTCCTGGACATTGAGTGGCTACCTCCCAACATAAATTTTACTTTCTGAGGATAAATCAAGAGTTGTGGCTCAGGCATTGACATCAACGACAATGCGGCCTCGAACGTTTCCCTCTAGAAGTGTATGAGCCTGATCGATAACTTCGGAGAGGGTGATTTGTGTGATCATTCCTTGTTGCTGTGTGTTATCCCATTCGGCTTCAAGTGCGCTCCAGGCTTCTCGACGTTTTTCCGTCGGGCAATACACACTGTCGATACCAATCAAAGATATTCCTCGTAAAATAAACGGCGCAACGGTCAGTGGGACTTCCATGCCCTGTGCTAGGCCACATGCTGTGACCACACCACCATACTCAGTTTGGGAACAGACGGTTGCCAATGTCTGACCACCCACGACATCCACCGCACCAGCCCATCGTTCTTTGCCTAACGGTCGATTCGTGCTATTCAGTTCTTCACGATCAATGATGTCAGCTGCTCCCAGGCTTGTAAGAAAATCTCTATTATCAGACCGACCGGTCGATGCGATAACCCGATACCCACGATGGGCCAGCAGTTGGATCGCAATCGAACCCACTCCACCCGACGCACCAGTAACTAGAATATCTCCTCTGTTCGAGGTTACGCCCTGGGCCTCAAGTGTTTGCACGCAAAGCATCGCCGTCAATCCTGCAGTTCCAAGACTCATCGCGTCGAAACTGGAAAAAGAATTAGGAAGTGGCAGAAACCAGTCGGCTTTCCCACGCGCATACTGAGCAAGTCCACCCCAATAGCACTCACCGACACCCCAACCGGTTAGCAGCACACGATCCCCCACCTCAAAACGAAAGTCCCTGCTCTCGGTTACGCGACCGGCAAGGTCAATTCCCGGTACCATGGGAAAGGTTCGCACGACTGGTCTTTTGCCAGTAATCGCTAACGCATCTTTGTAATTCAGAGTCGAGTATTCCACAGCGACCTCGACTTCACCCTCCGGCAGTGCACTGTTTTCCAATTCCGTCAAAGCAACCGAATACCTATTTTCTGCTTGATCGATGTAAATAGCTTTAAACATAAATAGGGGGTCAGACTCGATTTAAAGTCCAGATCGATTGATTGAAGAAAAAATATTTCATGACTTGAGCCTGATTAAAATATCGAAACTGTTGGACAGAGAGAGAAGAAAATTTATTTTTTCTCACCAAAAAAACTGGTGAGCCGCGAGCGGCTCGAACGCTCGACCCTCGCCTTAAAAGGGCGATGCTCTACCAACTGAGCTAGCGGCTCACCTTTGGCGATGCTAAACAACCCGCCTGGGAATTGTCAAACAACTCAGGCAAAGGTGTGAGAATCAACGGCGAGACTTTGACGTTTTCTTTTTGGTAACCAAGGGATTCTTCAAAATAATCGTATGTTCTCGTTTCGACCCAGTTGAAATCATATCAATGGGGCATCCAGTCAACTCTTCAATTCTGTCTAAATACCGTTTGGCTTGCGCCGGCAAAGCTTTATAGGCAGTGATGCCAGTCGTATCGGTCGTCCATCCCGGATATCGCTCATAAACCGGTGTGCAGTTTGCCAGGATATCGAGGTCTTCGGGCATTTCTTTATAGAGTTTTCCTTGATATCGATAGCCATTGCAAATCTTCAGTTCTTTGAAACCATCAAGCACATCAAGCTTCGTCACGGCTAAGGACGTCAAGCCATTGACGCGGACAGCATGGCGAAGCAGGAGTGCATCAAACCACCCGCATCGGCGAGCTCGCCCGGTTGTTGCACCAAATTCTTGCCCCTTAGCTTTGAGACTTTCACCAATTTCGTTGGTGAGTTCCGTCGGAAACGGCCCTCCCCCGACCCGAGTGGTATACGCTTTTGTCACTCCAAGGACGGCGTCAATTTTCGTGGGTCCAACCCCGGTTCCGGTGCAAGCACCGCCGGCACAGGAACTGGATGAAGTGACATAGGGATAGGTCCCAAAATCGATGTCTAAATGCGTGCCTTGTGCACCCTCAAAGAGTATCGGCTGTCCTTGGTTGATCGACTTCTCCAAAAGAAGCGAGACATCGGCAATATATCCCTGCAGCCTTTGCGCATAGCCCATATACTGCTCATAAATTTTGTCGACATGAAAACCGTTGGTCTTATGGATATGGCGTAACAGACTGTTGATCTCCACAAGGTTATCTTCTAGCTTTCGCTTAAACCCTTGAGGGTTCAACAAATCTCCAACGCGCATCCCGATGCGGGCCATCTTATCGACATAGGCTGGACCGATCCCTCGTCCCGTCGTCCCGATACGGCGAGCTCCTTTGGCTTCCTCAGCCGCTCGATCAATCGCCTTGTGATACGGCATGATCAAGTGCGCTCGGTGACTGATTACGAGATTGCGCCCAACCTTGACCCCCTTCGCAATTAACCCATCTAATTCTTCGATGAATCCACCGGGATCGATGGCGACGCCATTTCCTAGCACACAGAGTTTCCCTCGATATAAAATTCCTGAGGGAACGAGATGGAAGATAAATGTCCCCCGGTTGGTAATAACCGTGTGACCAGCATTGGAACCTCCCTGAAACCGGACAATGACCTTCGCTTCTTTCGCGAGCAAATCAACAATTTTGCCTTTACCTTCATCGCCCCATTGGGAGCCCACTACAATCAGATTCGCCATAGAACCATCCTACCGTTGATGACCTGTGCAAAAAAATCACAAACAAAAAAGCTCTGACAAACGACTTGCCAGAGCTGCCAGTGTCATCGTATGTCGCACGATAAACTTTGTCAATATACAAACATAGTCAAACCCATAGCCCAGCCCCCCATGCTAGACCCACACGTTGTTTTAATTTGGTTCACTTGGACAGAAGCTTAGCCGTCATTTACTCAAAAATCCCCTCTCGACATCCTCCGCACTTCACCATTTTACGCCGTGCACCACAGGATTTACGCGGTTCCTTACCTTGACCGGCACCACATCCCATGCTAGCATCATCCTTGCGTGTGGGGCTGTGGCGCAGTTGGGAGCGCGCGTGAATGGCATTCACGAGGTCGCCGGTTCAATCCCGGCCAGCTCCACCAAATATTACCTCAGTACAGACACTTCAGCGAGCTTCACCTTTATCTGTTTACATTCTGATGAACGCTGAGATCGCCGTATCATAGGAAAAATGCGTTAACCCATGTTTCATATCGAAAGCCTCACGAAGGAATATCCCACAAAAACCTTATTCGACAAAGCCTCGGCTCACCTGCGCCCTGATACTCGAATTGGGATCGTCGGCCCCAACGGCACAGGCAAAACCACATTACTTCGCATGATCATCGGAACGGACGACCCTGACGAAGGCAGGGTTCGAAAACGCCCTCACTTAAAAATAGGGTATCTCCCCCAAGAGCTCGAAACCCTTCCCGGTCGAACCATTATTGAAGCTACCCACCGTAACGAATACCCCGAACATGAGGCGAAACGAATCCTCACGGGACTCGGGTTGGGTGAAGGCGACTGGGACAGGAGCATGAGCACGTTATCCGGCGGATATCGTATGCGTGTGGCTCTGGCGCATTTACTGCTTTCGGAGCCGGATGTCCTCATGTTAGACGAACCGACGAACCACCTCGATCAAGCGACACAATCCTGGCTCGAAAACTTTCTGTTATCCGCCAGAATGACGCTGGTCATGATCAGTCATGATACAAGATTTTTAGACCGAATGGTGACGCACATCTGGGAATTACGGAATTACACGATCCAAGAATATCGTGGCAACTACACCAGCTTTCAAAAATTGCGGGCAGAACGGGATGCTCAAGAAACGTCAGCCGCGAATCGACAGGCCAAGGAGGTTGCGCGCGTCCAAACGTTCGTCGATCGGTTTCGCTACCAGGCCAACAAGGCCAGCCAAGTGCAATCCCGCATCAAACAACTGGAAAAAGTCAAACTCATCGATCGTAAGCGTGACGGGAAACGCATTCGCTTCAAATTTCCAGAACCACGGCCTAGCGGGAAGCAGGTGATCGAGTTACAAGATATTCATAAAGCCTACGGGGAAAAAGTCATTTATGAAGGGATTGATTTTTCCATTGCGAGAGGACAAAAGGTTGCACTGGTTGGTGAAAACGGGGCAGGAAAATCAACGCTCCTCAAAATTTTGGCCGGCGTCTTGGAATTTGAACAAGGTTCGAGAACGTTAGGACACGAAGTCTCTGTGCATTACTTTGCACAGCATCAAGCCGAAATTCTCAACCCCGAACATTCGATACTCGAATCACTTGAAGAAGCGGCGCCTCAAGTCGAAATGAACTTCTTACGCAGCATTGCAGGCGTGTTTTTATTTTCCGGAAATGATCAAAAAAAGCCGATCAAAGCGCTCAGTGGAGGAGAACGAAATCGCGTGGCTCTGGCACGAATGCTGATTGAACCAGCCAACACCTTACTGCTCGATGAGCCGACGAACCATCTCGATCCAACCTCAGTCGATGTGCTCACCGATGCCCTCTCCACTTTCCCAGGGACTATTGTTTTCATTTCGCATGACCCCGTCTTTCTCTCTCGCGCCGCGACACGCATTGTAGAAATTGATGAGGGAAAAGCCAGGGACTACATTGGCGACTACGAATACTACCTCTGGAAACGCGCTCAGGAATGGGAATCAATCAAACAATCAACGCAACCCATTGATGTCGCGAAACCCACGAAACAGCATAGTCAGTCCAAACAACCCAAGCCTCAATCTTCCAATGGATCATCAGCTGAACCCTCCATCAAAAGCCCTTCTCGACGTGAACTCTCCAAAACAGTGGCACGGGTCGAAAAACAGGTGAGTAAAGCTGAAGAAGAAATTACCAAGCTTGAGGGACATATCGCCCAACGAGACAAAGAACTCGCGGATCCCGCAACATACCAAGACTATAGTCGGTGGAATACACTACACCAGGAACGGGATAAATGGGGACACGAACTTGAAAAATTGACAGCCAAGTGGTCTGAACTCTCAACACAATTAGAGACGTCCAAAGAACAATTTAAAAAACTCACATCTTGAACATGATGAGGAACAGCACGTCGTATTTTCCAGGAGTCATCTCGCCAGTTTCTACACATAAAAAACCCCTGTTGGTCAATTGGATTCCTTGTCATCAGTTTTTGGTCGATAATATCGCTTTCCCTGTAATTCTTGCGGCAAATGATCTTGCTCGGTCTTCGCCTGAGGATCATCATGAGCATATCGATACCCTTTGCCATAGCCCATGCCCTTCATCAATGACGTTGCCGCATTTCGAAGATGGAGAGGGACAGGTAAATTGCCAAACTCTTTCGCATCCTTCATGGCTTCTTTCAACCCAACATACGATGCATTGCTCTTGGCACTGCACGCTAAATAGGTGGTTCCCTGCGCAAGATTAATATGAACTTCTGGCGGTCCAATCACTTCAGTCGCTTTGAACACCGCAGAAGCGATCAGCAAAGCTTGCGGATTGGCATCCCCGACATCTTCTGATGCAAAGATCAGTTGACGTCGAGCAATAAACTTTGGATCTTCGCCTCCCTCTAACATCCGTGCGAGCCAATATAAGGCTCCATCTGAATCTGAATCCCGCATGCTTTTAATGTAAGCTGAGATCAGGTTGAAATGCTCTTCACCATCTCGATCATATCGAAGCGCCTTTTTCTGTAGCGCTGCTTCTACGGCTTCCAACCCAATGGCAGCAGGCACATCTTCCGAAGGCTTCAATTGATTGACGACAAACTCCAGGGCTGTCAGCATTGAGCGAGCGTCTCCATTGCCATACCGAATGAGCATTGAACGGGCTTCAGGCGTGAGCGAAATGTGGGCGGCACCAACACCACGTTCGGCATCCGTCAGAGCTCGATCTAAGATCTGTCCCATGGACTCATCAGACAGTTGTCGCAAGGTGACGACGAGTGAACGCGAAAGCAAGGGAGCGATCACTTCGAACGACGGATTCTGCGTGGTAGCTCCTATGAGCGTAATATCGCCACGTTCGACATGAGGAAGAAACGCATCTTGCTGCGCTTTATTAAATCGGTGAATTTCATCAACAAATAGTACAGTTTTCTGCCCGGAGACTGTACGTCGCTGCCTGGCCGTTTTCAGAATCGTGCGCAATTCCGGAACACCATTCAATACGGCAGAAAATGGCACAAACTCTCCTTGAACGTTGCGGGCAATCAACCCGGCCAACGTCGTTTTCCCAGACCCTGGAGGTCCCCAGATGATGAGTGAAGGGAGCCGATCAAGTTCGATCGCACGTCGTAATGACGTCTCATCACCAAGCACCTCATCTTGCCCGACAAATTCCGAGAAGTCTCGAGGACGCATTCGATCAGCCAAGGGCACGGGTACTAGAGACGCCTTATTCTCAGCCGGAAACAGATTCGACTGTTCAGAGGAAGTAGACATCGTCATCTCTCACTTAGCAAACGCAAATTCTTGGTCCATTTACACGTATAGAATAGAGCAGTTTTGCAGATGAGGACAACCTGACGGTCTATCTTTGTATTGGTGGTATCCGAAGAGGGTGACGGTTAATTACTCAAAACTAGAGGGAGGGTGCCTGATGGACGGACTCAGAAAACTTGACCTATGCGATAAATAAAAAAAAGAGCCCTCTCTTGATTGTAAGAGAGAGGGCTCTTTTTAATAATCTAGCCTGGGGATTCTAGAACGAATGCCGTAAACGCCACCCGATCATTCCCACAAGGCCTGTACCAAACAATAGTAACGTAGAAGGCTCAGGAACGGCATTGGGAGGAATAGTATCAGTTGAAAGTATACCTGAAAAAATGGTGCCGTCGGCGCGGGCAGACAATTCACTATTTGGACCATTTGCGATCCCGGTGGGATCGATCACAAAGTCAACGGTAGAACCGAGCAAGAGAGACTGGGTTATGGTTTGCTGCACTCCTACTCCATCCATATTGGCAATAAATTGAGAAAACACTTCCGTTCCATCCACCAGGATACGGCCAGTAATACCACCTCCATTGGGATTCAGAATATTTTGCTTACGCAGATCAAATGCAATATCCACATTCCCATTCACAGGACTCACGTATCGTCGCACGGCTAAGATGACGGCATCCTGTGCATCGGGGCCTAAGCCAGTTGGATGTCCACCCATTGAATTCAACGTTAAAAATTCATTGTTGTTCGATCCAATTTGTGCAGTTGAAGCCGCCCATCTATTGGCTCCAGGCAGAAAGGTGTCGAATTGTTCAAAACTCCTCCCTGCAGTCTGATCGATAAATCCGTAAAACCAACCATTTTGTCCTTGATTGCCGGAGAATGCGGACACAGAATTTGTCAGAGTTACAGCAAAAGCTGAAGCATTCCAGCACACTATCGACCACACACACAAAACCCCTATCCATCGAAGTTTCATAGCTCAACTCCCCCTAAAAGTTCATGACATCTACATAAGATTGGCACAAAAACCCATAACAAGCCTGTATTCATAGAGGAAGTAGAGTTGAAAGAAAAAATAATATGATTTCATCATACAAAAGAAACATGTTAAGACAAGGCATCGAAAAAAGCGAAGGGGAAGGTTCGTCTCGCCATCCTCACCGTGACATATGGGTATAATCAGAAGGAGAGAAAGTATGAAGACACCAATTAATGGGATTAATATCGCTTATACTGATTCAGGCCAAGGTCATCCGCTCGTCTTCATCCATGCATTTCCGTTATCGCATGAGATGTGGAAACCACAAGTTGCCGTTTTCGAACAACAGTATCGTGTCATCACACTCGACCTCCGTGGACATGGAGAATCTGACACGCAACTGTGGAATTTCACGCTGGAGGACTATGCAAAAGATGTCTATGAATTGTTATGTCATTTAGACATTCACCACGCGACATTTATTGGGCTCTCCATGGGAGGGTATACACTTTTGGCGTTCTACCGACAATTCCCCGCTATGGTATCAGCACTGGTTCTCGCAGACACTCGTGCTCAGGCAGACAATGAAGAGGGAAAGGCTGGACGATTAGCCATGGCGCAAACGGCACACACCCAAGGGCCAACAGCCATTGCGGATCTGATGATCCCCAAGCTTCTTTCAGCTACAACCACTGAAAATCGAAAAGATCTTGTCGAAGAAGTCCGGACGATGATTCTGAAGAATCAATCTGCAGGCATCATCGTCGATCTCATGGCCATGGCCGCACGACCCGACTCAACATCTCTTTTGTCGAAAATTTCCTGTCCGACTCTCGTGATTGTTGGTGAAAATGACGTTGCCACGCCACCATCAGAATCTCACTACATGGCGGAACGCATTCCTCAAGGTCAACTTGTCACCATTTCTCACGCCGGGCACATCTCGAACTATGAACAACCTGAAACCTTTAATCAGGCGTTAAAGACATTTCTCTCTGGGAATATTCAGGGCAAAGGATTTAAAAAGTCAGAAAATGATGGGATGAGATTTCGGAATGAAAAGGAATGAAAAAGCGGAGAGACTTACAAGATTCAAGTTACAGACACTTTGTCCTTAAAAGCATAATCAAAAGAGACAGACCTGATTCTATTCAAATGGAAAACCAGACTCAAAAAACCCCTGCCGTCTCATTTACGTTTTGGCCAGTTGCATCTGAAACGTTCATGACGTTTGTTGAAAAATGAAACGGTATTAGACCAGCGCCTCCTGCGCAACGGTCCCATCCATGGAATATGAAAATACCCAATTAATGTAAGTGATCATACTCTCTTCCATGAGACGGGTCAATCAACTTCAATACTTTTGGCCTGGGCTTGGTCAACTTTAACGAATAAGCTTGAGAAATTCTTCCCGCGTTTGCTGTTGCTTTCGGAAAACCCCTTGCATTTCACTGGTGACCGCAATCGTATTTTGTTTTTCTACACCTCGCATGCTCATACACAAATGACGAGCTTCAATGACCACTCCAACGCCATGAGGATTGAGTTTTTCCTGAAGCGTCTTGGCAATTTGTACTGTCAGACGCTCTTGCACTTGGAGGCGATGGCTGAACGCATCAACAAGTCGAGGAATTTTGCTAAGCCCCACCACATGCTTACGAGGGATATACCCGACATGACATTTTCCGAAAAATGGCAACATATGATGTTCGCACAAACTATAAAAATCGATATCTTTCACGATGACCATTTCGTCGTAGTCAATCGGAAACAACGCACCATTGAGGAGAACATCAATATCTTGTTGATACCCTTTGGTTAAAAACGTGAGAGCTTTGGCGACTCTCTTAGGCGTATCGTGAAGACCATGACGTGTCGAGTCTTCGCCAAGCTGCTGCAGTAACGTGTGAACGGTCGATTCTAATTTTGTGTATTGAACCTCTTTGACGATGGCCTCAGAGGTGACCTTGGGTTTTCGAGAACCCGTGCTAACGCGTTTTTTCCCCATAGACTTGGGCCTATCCTTTCTCTTTAGCAATGGTCATCTTCTGTCAAAATATCGTACCGACAAATAGCTTACTTAACGGTTACCCGTATACTCAAAATAGTTATCACGAGTTTCAATCACGCCAATTTTTTGTAACTGGCCATCAGGAATTTCTTTGACTAATAAATCCCAAATGAGTTTGGCAAGATTTTCACCTGTGGTCACCACATTCTGAAAGGCCGGATCATGGTTCAAATGTTGATGATCAAAGCGGTCAACAATCCGTGCTCGAACTAATTGATCAAGGGCTTCGCGATCTATCATGACATTATGCGGTTCGGCTTCATTACTCACAGTCACTAACACGGTATAGTTGTGACCATGACCATGAGGATTGTTGCATTTTCCAAATATCTTTTGATTGACCTCAGCACTCAACTCTTCAGTATGCAGCCGGTGTGCAGCTGAAAAATAATAAACCTGAGTCATCATTACCTGTGTTGCCATGTCTTATTTCCAAATCAAGCCATGTGAAGACATATTGCTCTAATGGGCGAGGGGATCTCAGAGGGTTTGCTTCGACGTTACTGGGGTGTACTGGGGTTATTCAAACTGGAATCTTGATCGTTCAATGTGGTGTCTCCCCACTTTTGTTCAGGAACTTGCACCATCACATCACCCAATATGCGAGCTTGGCATCCCAGTCGGTGATAGGACTCGGTGAGTGCCTCCCGATCCAAAAGATCCTGCTCTTCAAAGTCAATCTCAGAAAGATTATCTTCACCCATAGCAACATCAACCCGGCACGTCGTACACGAAGCGTTGCCGCCGCAATCATGAGTCAGAGGAAAACCGAGAACGTCAGCAGCCTCTAACAACGTGAGATTCTCGGGAACATCACCACTTTTCCCTTCAGGATGTATAAAAGTCACACGAGGCATCGAAATTAAAAAGTCTCAATGAGTCATCATGAACAGTCTGTTAGTTAAAAGGGCAATGCTGAAGTTTGATATGTTCTTCGTATTCCTGCTTGAACATTCGCAAGCTATTTTGGACTAAGACTGACGCCCCCGTCACAAGGGTACAGAACCCTGTGCCTTTGACAAATCCGCAAATTTGTAAGAGCTGATCCAGGTCTTTCTGCGTCCCATTGCCTTCTTCAATTTTCTCAACCAATTTGGCCAACTCACCGGTTCCAATCCGACAAGGTGGACATTGGCCACAACTTTCGACCTCAAAAAATTTCGAGAGCTTTAGCGTTTGTGCGACCATGCAGGTCGCGTCATCAACCACAATGACTCCAGCAGATCCTAACCCGGTACCAGCCTTTTTGAGCGAATCAAAATCCATAGGCAAATCAAGTTGATCAGGCCCAATCATCGCAAACGATGGTCCACCCGGAAAGACAGCCTTGAGTCCCCGACCATTTGGAATTCCTCCGCCACATTCTTCGATAAGGTAACGAATGGGGGTACCCATTGGAAGTTCATAGACTCCAGGACGATTGATGGCCCCACTGAGTGAAAATAGCATAGTTCCTGGGCTTTTCTCGGTCCCAACCTGCATAAACCATCCGGCACCATTCCGCAGAATTGCGGGAATATTTGATAACGTCTCCACATTATTCACCAACGTCGGCTTGCCGTAGAGGCCAAATTCCGTTGGATAAAATGGAGGTTTCTGTTTTGGTTGTGCAGGCCGGCCTTGCATCGATTCCAACATGGCCGTTTCTTCACCAGCCACATAACTTCCATGTCCATCAAATATTTCTAGATCGAGATCAAGGGAGGTTCCCAGAATATTTTTCCCGATCAATCCCTTTGAACGCGCTTCATCAATAGCCTTCTCAAAATTTGCACGCTCTTCTTCAAATTCCGCATTCAGATAAATAAAGGCCTTTTTCGCGTTCACGGTAAACGCCCCGATAAGACAGCCTTCAAGTAATTGATGTGGGTAGTTTTTGAGAAGATAGCGATCTTTGAAGGTTCCTGGCTCATGCTCACCGGCATTACAGACAAAATATCGTTCTTTCTCTCGGTGGTTAAACACCTTTTCCCATTTAATGCCTGTGGGAAACCCTGCACCACCGCGACCGCGAAGATGGGCATGCTTGAGTACAGAAATCACTGACTCACGATCCTCTTTCAATACGCAAGTTTTCCACGCTTCATATCCGCCACGACGCATATACGGCTCAACTTTCCACGGCTCGTCCTCAACACCGACTAGCACTCGAGCAGCTATGGTTGGTTGTTCAGTCATCTTCGTCTCACTCACATGTACCCGATTTAAATAATTTTAGACATTTGAGGCGTAGGCCTTCCCTCGAACACTTGGATACATGTACTAGATTCTATAGTTGGTTGGATATTGATAAAAGAATTTATTTGGCACAATTCACCAACTATACGGCTCAATCTCTGATGCCGTCAAGCGCGTCATTATATAAAACTCACGGATTGTCAATGCGTTAGAGTCAGGCCTCATACTCTTGTTCTATCACACCTAATAATCTACGATTTCTACCGAGTAATCTGTTTCATACTACCATAGCGAATCCAAATAAGTTCCAGTCAAGCCAGACATTGGAGACGATTGTTCACAAGACCAAGCGTAAATAATGGGCAGTCAATAGTGGCGACTTAAACCTTTGATGCCTTTATTATAGGTATCCAAGTACCCTACGTCATGACCCACTATAAATAAATATTGGAAAATTATGCCCGCTTGGATGTACTGACAATGATTAACGTATTATCTCACGTGTTGGATATCAACATTGTACAAGTTGGCGCTTTATCGTTTCGATATAACTGAATCAGCCATAGGACCTACCGGCTCAAAATTCATAGGCCTTATTCTCCACGGGAATGAATAAAGATAGAAAATAAATTGTCAGGAATCTACCGAATGCGTGAGAACAAGATAGTTATGTCACAAGAAGTAGGTCGACTTTTTGACATAAATCCTGGACTGCCTTACCCGATACTTGAAGAGCAGCTTTTTCTTCTGGCGTGAGTTGATATTCAATAATTTCTTCTACACCCCCTCCGCCTAATTTCACAGGGACTCCCATAAATACCCCATCAAATCCATATTCTCCCTCACACAGCGTTGCACAGGGAAGGATTTTCTTTTGATCCCGCACAATCGCTTCAACCATTTCAACGGCAGAAGCGGCAGGAGCATAATAGGCACTCCCGGTTTTGAGCAAATTGACGATTTCCGCACCACCCTGTCGTGTTCGTTTGACGAGTGCCTCAAGCCTATCTTTAGACATCCACTCATCAAGCGGACGACCCGCGACCGTGGTGTATCGAATCAACGGCACCATCGCATCTCCATGGCCTCCCAGAACCATGGCTTGCACATTATCCACTGAGACACGTAATTCTTCAGCAATAAATGTTCGAAAACGAGCAGAATCCAACACTCCAGCCATACCAAGTACTCGTTGTTTCGGAAAGTTGCTCGCGCGATAGGCGACATACGTCATCGCATCGAGTGGATTGGCCACAATAATGATGATCGCATCAGGAGAACGCTGAACAATTTCCTTCACCACAGACGAAACAATTTTGGTGTTTGTTTCAATCAAGGCGTCACGACTCATACCGGGCTTTCGCGCGATACCAGACGTGATGACCACAACGGATGATCCCGAGGTCTCATCGTACTGATTCGCGCCCACCATCTTGGAGTCATAGCCACACACTGGCCCAGCCTCAGCAAGGTCCAAGGCTTTGCCTTGTGGCATGCCATCCACAATATCCACGAGCACGACATCATACCAATTTTTTTCAGCAAGTCGTTGAGCGATCGACCCTCCAACATTCCCTGCTCCCACCACCGTAATTTTCAGTCTTCTCATGGTTTTACCTTCGTTGCGAGATTATTCGAATGACAGTTGTCCTAGCACACGATAACCCACCAGGCTTGTTGTGCATGGCTTCGCTGTTGAACATGAGAATGACAGGTGCACTAGTCATGTCCAGTCCAGCCATCGACTTTGAAATTAATGGTACAAACAAAATTATCGCCTTGATAAAAATTAATTTTGATTTTCTTTTTACCATACTCCCGGGCAAGAA